>NZ_POUB01000026.1 GCF_003236335.1 Micromonospora deserti | reverse complement strand
GCCCCCCACCGACCGGCCGGCAAGCGAGCCGCCGACCGCCGACGCCGGCTCCCCGGCAAGCAAGTCCGGCACGCCGACCGCCGGCCCGCCGGCAAACCGGTCCGAGCCGCCGACCGCCGACGCCGGCCCGCCGGCACAGAGATCCGCCGCGCCGACCGCCGGGGCCGGCCGGGTCGCCGGCGCGGCCGCCCGTCCCGGTGCCACGGGGGCACCGGGGCGGGCGTCCCAGCTGGCCTGGGCGACGGCCACGATCGCCCTGGTCGGGGTCGGCTCGGTCCGGGCGGCCGGGTGGCTCTTCGTGCTCTGCCTGCTCGCCGCCGTGGCGACCGCCACGCTCGCGGTCACCGGCGGACGTACGCCGATCGGCATGCTGGCGGCGGCGATGCTGCCGCCGGTGGCGGCGTTCCGGGCGCTGCCCTGGGCCCGACGCGGGCTGGCCGGGCGCCGGCCCGACGGGTCTGGTCTCAGCAGGGTGCTGGCCAGCGTGGCCGTCTCCGTCGCGCTGTTGGTCCCCTTCGGGCTGCTGTTCTCCTCCGCCGACGCGATCTTCGCCGATCTGCTCGCGGACCTGCTGCCCGACATCTCCCCGGGCGGGGTGGTCGGCTGGACGTTCCGCTTCCTGCTGATCGGCGGCTGGCTGCTCGGCGGGGCGTACCTGCTGACCCGGCCGCCCGACCTGGACCTGCGCGCGGCGCCGGCCCGACCGGTGCACCGGCTGGAGTGGGCGCTGCCGTTGGCCCTGCTCGACGCGCTCTTCGCGGTGTTCGTGCTGGTGCAGCTCACCGTACTCTTCGGCGGGTCCGGGCACGTGCTGCGCACCGCCGGCCTCAGCTACGCCCAGTACGCGCGCAGCGGGTTCTGGCAACTACTCGCGGTCTCCGCGCTCACCCTGCTGGTACTCGCCGGCGCGGCCCGCTGGGCACCCCGGGACACCCGCGCCGACCGGCTGCTGATCCGCGTCCTGCTCGGCGCACTGACCCTGCTCAGCCTCGTGGTCGTCGCCTCGGCGCTCTACCGCATGAACGTCTACGCGCAGGCCTACGGGGCGACCCGGCTGCGGCTGGTGGTGGCGACCGTCGAGCTCTGGCTCGGGCTGCTCTTCGTGCTGGTCGGGGTGGCCGCGATCCGCCTTCGGGCCGGGTGGCTGCCGCGGCTGGTGCTGGCCACGGCGGTCCTCGCACTGCTCGGCTTGGCGGTCGCCGACCCCGACCGGCTGATCGCCGAGCGGAACGTCGACCGGTACCTGGAGACCGGCCGGCTGGACGTCGGCTACCTCGCCGGGCTCTCCGCCGACGCCGCACCGGTCCTGGACCGGCTGCCGGAGCCGCTGCGCTCCTGCGCGCTGCGCGACATCGCCCTGGAGCTGCCCGACGACGGCGTCCGGACGTGGAACCTGGGCCGGGCGCGCGCCCGCGACCTCCTCCGAGCCGAGCCGGCCAGGGCGACGGTGACGTCCTGCCCGGACCCGCACCGCTGGTGACCCTCCCGCCCAGGCCGGGCGGCCCGACCCGACCCACGTGGCGGCTACGCCTCGCCCGCAGGTGGTCTCGATCAGGGCTCGACAGCCGGGCAGGTGGCGCGGGGCGCCGGCGGGCGCGTCGAGATCAGGTATTCGTCGACGGCGCCAGTGGTGCAGGCACTGCGGGTGTAGGCGCCGTGCCCCCAGCCCTCGTACGTCAGCAGCACGCCGCGGTCGCCGAGTTGCCGCGCCACGTTCGTCGCCCAGTTGTAGCCGCTGGCCGGGTCGTGCCGGCTGTTGACCAGCAGGATCGGCGGCGTGCCGCGCACCTTCAGCCGGTGCTGGGGGTTGGCGACCGGCTGCGGCCAGCCCAGGCACGCCGCGACGGCCCAGAGGGACGCCGAGTACCTCACGTCGGGTGCGACGCGGGCTGCTCGGCGCAGCAGGTCGGCGTACTGCCGGTAGTCGCGCACCGGAAGGCTCCAGTCGGCGCAGAAAGCGGCGGTGACCAGCGGTGGAAACGCGGCCACCGCGGCTGGGCCGCCGGCGTGCATGGTGGCGAGCCGGTTGGCCAGGTCGGCCCAGGCGGGGCGGGCGAACCCGCGGTGTGCGGTCACGACCAGGTCGAACGGGGTTACTGCGACGGCCGGGTCGGTGGCGCTGCGCAGCTCGCCGCGTTCGGCGCGAGCCATCAGGTCGGCCCAGACCGCACGCACGTCCCGGCCGTGCAGTGCGCAGCCGGCGGTGCGGTCGCACCAGGCCACGAACTCGTCGAACGAGTCCTGCACCGCGGCTGCCTGGCTGGTCAGGAAGCCCCGGGTACCGAGGCTGTGGTCGACGACGCTCTCCAGCACCAGCGCCCGCACCCGGTGCGGAAACGCCTCGGCGTACTGCTCGCCGAGCAGGGTGCCGTAGGAACTGCCGTGGAAGGTCAGACGGTCCTCGCCCAGAGCCGCCCGGATAGCGTCCAGATCCCGCACTGTGCTGAGGGTGTCGGCGTGGTCGAAGACGGGCCCGGTACGTGCCCGGCAGTCGTCGCGCAGCCGCTGGTTGTAGGCCAGCAGCGCGTCGAACTCGGCCTGGCTGGTCAGCAGGGGCGACGGCCGGCTGGCGAGCAGATCCGGCGAGCAGGCCACCGGGTTGCTGCCGCCCACGCCTCGCGGATCGAAGCTGACGATGTCGAACCGGCGACGCAGTTCGTCGCTGAACCGGCCGACGCCGGTCACGACCCGCGACACACCGGAGTCGCCCGGCCCGCCGGGGCCGAACACCAGCGTGCCGATGCGGGCCTGCGGGTCGGCGGCCGGGCGGCGCGCGACGGCGAGATCGAGTCTCGGTGCCGCCGGGTCGGCCCAGTCGACCGGTACCGACAGTGTCCCGCACTGCGCGGTGGCGTCCTGCGGGCACGGAGCCCAGGCAATGACCGACGCTGGGCCGGCGGTCGCCGCGGGTTGGACCACGCCGACGACACCGGCGACGGCGGACGCGACGCCAGCGGCGAGGAGGGCGGCCCAGCGGATACGACGGGTACGGGAACGTCTCATCGGAATTCACTCCTGGCTGGCGGATCAAGCAGTCCGATGGTCGTTTGTTCCGAACCGGTCGACATCCGGGAAGACCCGGGAACCTCCCCTGAGGACTCCTCACAGATGTGTTGGGCGTAGATCGTTCGGCCTGGCGGCCAAGCCACCCGCATCGCCGCATCCGGCGGACGCCTGAAGGGCACGGGCCGAGGGAACGGCTATGCCCGACGTTCCTGTTGCCGCGCGCATCTGCCGCCGGATCCCGGTGGGCCCGGCCTGCCACGGCCGGACCCACCAGGGGATAGCGGTGTCAGCCGCAGCGGCGGCCGGCGTTGACACAGTTCACGATCTTGGCCATCTGCCGGGTGGAGTTGACGTTGATGAAGTCGTTGTGGTCCGAGGCCGGGTTGTGGTTCTCCTCCGGGAACGAGTCGAGTTGGTACTGGCCGTTGCGCTGCACGTCCAGCGGGATGTTGTAGCTGATGCCGATCCGTAGCTGTGGCACCGCGACCGTGCCGGCCGGGCAGGCGCCGGTGGCCGCGTCCGGGAACCGGATGTGGTCTCGGTGGTTGGCGCTGTCGATGTTCTCGCCGTCCCAGCAGCTGGGGAAGTCGTGCACTCGCATGACCTGGCTGCCGGGCGGGCAGATCGGGTACCTGTCGGTGAGCCGGTCGGTGAACCCGCTGCAGGTCCACGAGGCGCGGGCGTTGGCTGGCCCGCGACTGGTCGGCTTGGACTCCCCGGTGAGTGCGCGCAGGAATCGCGGCATGGCCACGACCTTGGTGGTGGGGTTGCCCCGGTACTCGATCTGCACCCTTGTGGGCCGCAGGATGGCTCCGACGTTGCCGGCGATCTCCAGGTTCGGGCCTTGCACGCCGGGCAGTTCCCCGCCGGCGCTTGCGCTGGCGCTCGGGGCGGGACCGGAGCCGGCGCCGTTGAGCGAGCACCACGCCAAGGCGGCAAGACCGGTGGGGCGGGCACCCTGCCGGCCGATCGCGATCGCGATCCGGTCCAGCGTGGCGATCCGCTTGTCCCGCAAGGGGCCGAGGATGGCGTTGTTGACGAAGTTCGGGCCACCCTCACCCTGCGTGGTCACCAGCCTCTGGTTCGCCTCCGCGATTTGCCGGTCCAGCAACGCCAGGTTCCGGTTCACCTCGTCCGCCGCCCTGGCCGGCACCGCCCGCAGCTTGTCCCGCACGGTGGGGCAGTTGACGGTTGGGGTGACCACGTTGCCACTCGGGGCGCCGCCCGTAGCGGCACCACCGTGGTGCCCGGCATGGGCCCCGTCGTAGCTGACTTCGCAGTCGGCGAGCGAAACCAGACCGGTGGGGCGGGCACTCTGCCGGCCGATCGCGATCGCGATCCGGTCCAGCGTGGCGATCCGCTTGTCCCGCAGCGGGCCGAGGATGGCGTTGTTCACGAAGTTCGGGCCACCCTCACCCCGCGAGGTCACCAGCCTCCGGTTCGCCTCCGCCATCTGCCGGTCCAGCAACGCCAGGTTCCGGTTCACCTCGTCCGCCGCCCTGGCCGGCACCGCCGGCAGCTTGTCCCGCACGGTGGGGCAGCCCACCGTGCCCGGGCCCGCGGCCCTGAGGGTGTCGGCGTCCGCGCCGACCGGGTTGGTTTGGCGGTTGGCCTGCCGGTCGATGCGCACGACGGGCCAGAAGTACGATGACCGGTCGCCGTTGCGGCAGGTGGTGCCGGAGGCGGCCAGGCTCTCATCGGTGGAGTCCGCGGTGATGGACAGGTTGCCCACGAAGTCGTGCACGTGCTGAGCCCCGTTACGGACACCCGGCTGCGCCACCGGGTTGTCCGGACTGAACTTCCCGTTCTCGTTGGTTCCGCAATCGACGGTGAACACCCCGGCCGAGCCGCTGCGCCGCGGTGGCGGAGCCTTCACGTTCGGCGTGACCTGCTCGATCGGCACGAAGCTCGACACCGGAGCCGCCTCCGCCAACGCCCGCCCATTGCGGGAGCTGACCACCACACCGGCCGTGACCGCACCGACGGCGGACAGCGTGAACGCCACCGCCACGATGCGGAATTCCTGCCAGCGTGTTCGTGTTCGTCGCACGCCATGACTCATCGCTGCACCTCCCAGACGTCAGCCGCGTGGCAATGTCGCGGCGCCACGAGGTACGGGTGGGACAGGGAGTGCCGATGACCGGGACCGGTCCACGTCACCACTTCGTAAGGACGGGGCCACAGATTCAGGCAGTCCGGACGTGACCAATCAGGCCCGACATGATCCGCGGCACCTGCGTGCGGGGCTTCTTCTCGGCGCTGCGGCCGTTCGTTGGGCGCGGATCGTCGGGGCCGGGCGACGCTAACACCCTGCGTATAGTCGGTACCTAGAGGAACGCCGTGGGCCATGGGACGCCGGGGCCGTTAGGGATCAATTGCGGGACGGCACGGGGGCGTTGGCCACCTGGTGTACGGCAACGCCCGCGACGACCAGCACCACGCCGGCGATCTCCTCGGCGGTCGGAAGCTGGATCAGCACGACGACGCCGATAACGGTGGCGGTGGCCGGCAGTAAGGACACCAGCAGCGCGTAGGTAGCACGCGGCAGGCGGGACATGGCGAGCTGGTCGGTGACGTACGGGATGACCGACGAGCAGATGCCGACACCAATGCCGGCGGCCAGCGCGACGGGGTCGGTCAGCGCCGGCGCCGCGCCGGTGATTCCCATGGGCAGGGCGATCGCGGCTGCGAGCAACATCGCGACCGCGAGGCCGTCGATGCCGGGTACCTGCGGGCTACGAGCAACCCGGTGACCTAACACGATGTACAACGCGAACAGCACAGCGTTGGCCACAGCGAAGGCGATGCCCACCGGTTCGGCGGCCAGCCGCACGTCGGTGAGCAGGTACACCCCCGCCACGGCGCACACCAGCGCCAGGATGTTGCGCGGGGTCCGAACGGCGACGGCAGCCAGCACGATGACGGGCAGGAACTCGATCGCCGCGACGGTGCCCAACGGCAGCCGATCGAGCGCGAGGTAGAAGCAGCTGTTCATCACCGCGAGCACCGCCGCCCATCCCGCCAGTAACCGCCGGGTGGGCCGGTCAAGGCGCTGCCACAGCCGCCATGGCCGGCGCCACAGGGCGAACACCAGCGCAGCGGAGGCGATGCGCAGCCACGCCACGCCCAGCACCTCGACGCGGGCGAAGAGCAGCACTGCGAACGCTGGCCCGAGGTAGTGAAACACCGCGCTGATGGCGAAGTAGGCGTGCGGCGGCAGCCGCTGCACGAGCGGTGCGATCGAGGCTGTTCTGCGCTGGGTGGAACGTGGCTGCGGCATTCCTCTATCTTCGGAAGAGAAATCGCCTGATACCAGGCGTGATCGAAGGAGAGAGGCCCCGTGTTATGACTGCTCGTACGCCAAGGCCGCCTTCCAACCTTCTAGACGGAAAGTCACTCCTCGACGGCACGAATGTTCGCCTGCTCGACGTACTGAGCGTCGACCCGCGGGCCAGTGCCGCCGAACTCGCCCGCCGGGTCGGCATGTCCGCACCCGCTGTCCGGGAGCGCCTCGCCCGGCTGGAGGAGGCCGGCGTCATCCGTGGCTACCGCGTCGACATCGACCCTGCCGCGATCGGCCTGCCCGTCGCCGCGTGGGTCCGGATCCGCCCGGGTCCCGGGCAGCTACCCAAGATCGCCGAACTGGCCACCCGGACGTCCCAGGTCAGCGAATGCCACCGCATCTCAGGCGAGGACTGCTTCCTGCTCAAGATCCACGTACCCACCATCGGAGCCCTCGAAGCCGTCCTCGACCAGTTCCTGCTTTACGGCCAGACCATAAGCTCCATCGTCGTGTCCACCCCCGTGCCGCCGCGCACCCCCGCGGCAGCAGAGCCTGCGGAACGTCGCAACGGAACCTCCCGCTGATTTCTCTCGCCACGGTGCCACTCTGGGGAACGCCGGCCTGCTTGAGGTGGCTCCTCCGAGTGTTGCCCTCGGCCTCGGGACGGCTGACCGACACTCACCCTCCGCCGCTGAACCGGCCCGAGGCATCAGGGCTGCTCCTGGCCCGTCTCCTCGGGCCGCTCGCCAGATCGGCCTGCTCGCTACGCTGGATCCAGGTGACAAGCAACATCAATCCCGTAGCGACGTAGACCAGGCCGCCCGGGATCCACATGATGACGCCCGCGAGCTGCTGGTCGCCGAGCGGCTCCAGATGCCAAGGTTGCGTTGTCCGCGCATAGCCGTCGTACCAGGGGGTTTGGGCGAAGGTCAGCAGGGCTGAGAGGAAGACGCTTTGCATGGCGGTGGCGAAGACGAGTAGCACGCCGACCCCGGGTGACATCCCGCCGGTGCGCCGGATTCCGATGATCGCGGTCCAGAACAGCACCGCCGTGATGAGAAAGCTCGCGTGCTCCAGCACGTGGACGATCTCGTGCTCGAGTGCGGCTCCGTACGGTACCGCGGCGTGCCAGAACCACAGCGTGCCGACGTGGAGCAGCCAGACAGTGCCCGGGAGGCGAAGGAAGCGTGTGTTGCCCCTGGTCAGCCGGAGTCTTCTGCGCCATCGGGCGGCGGAGCGGCGCACGACCAGGGGCGTACCACGTAACACGGCCGCCCAGGGGGCGCTGAATGCCAGCAGCGGCGCGGCGACCAGCACAAGCAGCAGGTGTTGGACCATATGCGCGGAGGCGAGCGCGCTCGACATCGTTTCGAGAGGTGACAGCAGCGCGATGCCCAACACTGCGAGCGCCCCGGCGAAGCACCTGCCCCTTCTGTCGTCGGCCGGGGGCCGGGATCGTGACCGCCCGGACCGGTAGACCCACGCGGCGAGGAGAATGCCTGCGCCGAGCATCGGGTCCGGCTCCCACACGGTCCACAGATCGTGGGGTGCCGGCGGTTGGCCCGGGTGCGCGAGGGTCATGGCAGGCAGGCCGGTAGGAAGAGGGCAGGTACACCGACGAGCAGGACGGACACGAATCCGAGCAACGACAGCAGGAATCCAGCGAAGGCCAGGCTGCCGCCCCAGTAGGGCGTCTCGAGACCGCGGCCCTCGGGGCGATCCCGCTGATCGGCGCGCCACCGCCGGTATGCCCACAGGGCGGTTGCCAGGCACCCCAGCGCGGCGACTGCGGTGGCCGCCAGGGTCACGACCACCGGCGCCGGTGGGTCGAACACGTCCAGTCCCGGGCCGTCGCCGGTGCATCCGGCCTCGACGGCGAGGTAGACGACCATGAAGTGGACGCTCCAGATCAGCGGTCCGGCCAGGAACAGCGCCATCACCGACCATTCCCGGCGGCCGCCCGAAACGTCCACCGCGACCGGGGTGCCCTTGCCCGCGGTGGTGGCGCCCTTCCTGCGCCAAGGCCTGTCGCGTGGGCTGTCGTGTCGGTTCATGTCAGGTACGGACCGAGGTAGAGGGTGCCGAACCCGATGATCCACACGATGACCATGGCCCTCCAGAAGCGCTCCACGTTGGCGAGGGGTGCGTGGCGCCGGGCGCTGTAGGCCCCTCGTGTGGTCCAGAAGATCGTCATGGTGAGCATGATGATGGCGGCGGCCGCGACGACGATGACGAAGCCGGCGAGGGTGTAGAAGATCGAGCCGTAGGCATGGGCACGCCAGGCGAGGCCGAGCCGGGTGAGGTCGAACCACTGCACGGACGTCCCCGTTACGCCGAGGATGAGGGCGGCGACGAGGCCACCGAGCAGGCCGCGGCGGTCTCCCTGACCGATGCGCCGCTCGGCGAACAGGACCGCGCCCGCGCTCGCGGCCAGGAGCGCAGCGCTGAGCAGCGCGAACGCCATCGGCGGATCGCCGACGCCGGGCGGCGGCCACTGCGGGTTCTCCAGCCGGAGGTAGAAGTAGCTCAGCAGCAGCGCGGCGAACGCGGTGCCGACGAAGAGGATCACCAGTCCGGTCCCCCACCGGGCGACGACGACGCTGCCGTGGGCGTTCACCGGTACGCCGTACTCGCGCTCGAAGGCGTCCTCGTCCTCCTCGCTCATTGGCGGCGGCTTCGGCCAGTTCCAGGCGATCACGCCGCCAACGATGATCAGCGCGCCGACCATGGCGCCCCAGCGGAGCTTGACCAGCTCACTGAGGAAGATCAGCACGATGCCGAGCGCGGTGACCAGTGGCCAGATCGACGGACCGGCGACGCGGAAGACCTCCCGGGGCCGGGCGTCGGCCGTCCCGACGATCACCGCGGCCCGCCACTTCAGCGGCCACTGGGAGATTCCGTGGACGAAGCGCTCGACCGGGCCGTCGCCGCGGTGCAGATCGTCCTGATCCCACAGCGGATGGCGGGTGCGGATGATCGGCAGCACCGACCATCCATGCTGCGCCGGTGGGGACGGCAACGCCCACTCGAGGCTGTCGGCGCCCCACGGGTTGTTGCCCGCCTTCTCTCCTCGCCGGTAGCTGCGCCACACGTTCCACACGAACACGGCGATTCCCGGCGCGATGATCAACACCCCGATCGTCGAGATGAGGTTGTGGATCCCCCAGCCAAGTCCCTCGTCGTAGGTGTAGACACGTCGCGGCATGCCCATCAGGCCGACCTGGTGCATCGGGAAGAAGGCGACGTTCACGCCGACGAACAGCAGCCAGAAGTTCCACTTACCGAGGCGCTCGTCGAGCATCCGGCCGGTGAACTTCGGAAACCAGTAGTAGACACCGGCGAAGATGGGGAACACCACCCCTCCGATCAGGACGTAGTGCAGGTGTCCCACAACGAAGTACGAGTCGTGCGCCTGCAGGTCGAACGGCACGGATGCCACCATGACGCCGGTGATACCGCCGATCACGAAGATGATCAGGAAGCCGACGAAGAACAGGAACGGGGTCTTCCACACCGGCCGCCCCGCCCAGATGGTGGCGAGCCAGGAGAAGACCTGAACTCCGGCGGGAATCGAGATGGCCATGCTGGCGGCCGCGAAGAAGCTCAGCACGAGCGGCGGTAGCCCGACCGTGAACATGTGGTGCGCCCACAGGGCGAACGACAGGAACCCGACGGCCACCAGCGACGCGACGAACCAGGTGTAGCCGACCGGCCGGTGCCTGACGAACACCGGAACGATCATCGCCATGACGCCCACCGCGGGGATGAACTGGATGTAGACCTCGGGGTGACCGAAGATCCAGAACAGGTGCTGCCAGAGCAGTGAACTGCCCCCGTGCTGTGGGTCGAAGAACTGGGTTCCGAAACCGCGATCGAGCTCCAGCAGCAGGCTGCCGACGATGAGCGTCGTGAACGCGAACAGGATCATGAACGCCATCACCAGCACTGCCCAGGCGAACAGTGGCATCCGGCTGAGCGTCATCCCGGGTGCGCGCATCTTCAACACGCCGATGATGATCTCCACGGCGGCCGCGATCGCACCCACCTCCGCGACCCCGAGCCCAAGGACCCAGAAGTCGATGGCGAGGCCCGGTGAGAACTCGGGACCGGACAGCGGGGTGTAGGCGAACCAGCCCGCGTCGGGGACAAGCTGGAACAACGTGCTGCTGTAGTAGAGCAGGCCGCCGAGAAGGAACGTCCAGTAGGCCAGCGCGCCGAGGCGCGGGAACGGCATCTCCCGCGTGCCGAGCAGCGGGGGCAGGAGAAGGATCGCGAAACCCTCGAAGATCGGCAGGATGACGAGGAACATCGTCACCGAGCCGTGGTTGGTGAACAGCTGGTTGTACAGCTCCGGACCGATGAGCGTGTTCTGCGGCACCGCGAGCTGTAAGCGCATCGCCAGGGAGTCGAAGCTCCCGCCGAGCAGCGCGAAGAAGAATCCGGTCAGGAGCAGGCGCGTACCGATCTTGTCGTTCTGGACTCCGGTGAGCTGTCCGCGTAGGCCCCGGGGGTCGGCCCAGAGACGGTCGAGCTCGTCGGTGGTCGCCGGCTCGGCGCCGGACGGCGTCGGCCGGCGAGGATGTGGTGCCTCCGGCTCGCTGCTCATCGCTGCGCTGCCACCCACGCGGCGAATCGGTCCGGCGGCTCGGCTATGACAAGCATTTTCATGTCCGCGTGGTGCAGGCCGCAGAACTCCGCACACCGGGAGTAGTACTCGCCGGGCTCGTCTGCCTGCAGCACCAGCGCGTTCGTGTCGTCGGGCAGCATGTCCATCTTCCCGCCGAGTTCGGGCACCCAGAAGCTGTGGATGACGTCTGCGGAGGTGAGCCTCAGCACGACGCGCCGTCCGACCGGGAGATGAAGTTCGTTGGTCGTGGTGACGGCCTCGTCGGGATAGTGGACCTCGAACCACCACTGGTGCCCGACGATCTCCACGACAAGCGCGTCCCGGGAGGCGGTGGTCGGCATGACCCGCATCGCCCACACGGTCGCGGCGAACACGATGACAAGCACGATCGCCGGCATCAGCACTCCGCCGCCGACGAGCCAGCGGCCGACACGCTTGCGTACATCCGGCTCGGCTTCCCCCGGGGTCCGGGACAGGCCCCGGGCGAGCAGCACGGCGAACACGACGAACACAGCGGTGCCGAGCCCGAGGAGTAGCCACCACAGATCGGCGATCGTCTCGGCGACCGGCCCCCTGGGCTCAAGGAGTCCCACCGCCAACACCATCATCATCAATCCCCTGCCGTTCAGGTCGGGCAGTCATCGGCCGTCGGTCGTCGCGGGCGAACCGTGCCCAGCCACGACGCCGGGGCCGTTCGCGAGATTCGGCGTTACGCGGCCCGCAGCGTCGTGGCCAGCCTGCCATGCCAGAGGCCGGTACGTAGCGCTACTTGCCGCTTTTGTCATAGTTGGCCGGGGCGGCGAGCGCCGGCGATGGTCATGCACCACTGGGTGAGGTGGGCCAGCGGGGCTGACGCACGAGCGTCGACGTGGTCACCGGCGTCTCACCGGTGTACGTGCCTGGCGGCAGCCCGGCGTGGTCCTCGCGGCGTCGCGCACACGTGGCGGTTGCGGGCTGGCGCTGGTTCTTGCCACCGGGGCACCCTCCCTCTAGGCTTTGCATAGCAAAGCTATTGCTCCTACAAAGCAGATTGGGGTACGCCATGGACCCGGGGGCCACTGAGCAGGCCGGACGCACCCTTGCGGAGCTGGAAAGGCTACGCAGACGCACGCACCGGCGGGCCCACGGCGGCGCATGGCTGCCGGCCACAGGGATCGCCGTGCTGTTGCTGGCCAGCATGGCGCTCTACCGCCACCCGCTGGGTTCCGCATCGTCCATCATGGCCGATCATCCCTGGTGGGCGGGACTGCCCGACGAGCAACGCAACCCGGTGACGTCCTACGTGTTCTGGTTCGTCGGGACGCCCCTGCTGTTCGCCGCCACCGGCCTCTGGTACCACTGGCGCGCCCGCCGGCTCGGCGTACGGGTGGCCTGGCCACTGTTCGTCGGCACCGGGCTCGGGGTGCTGGCCCTGCTGGCCGTGTTCGCCGCTGTGCCCACCGGTCCGGTGCCGGACGGGCTCGTCGCGGCCGAGGGGCCGTTCTGGCCCGGGCTACTGACCCCACTACTGCCGCTCGCCGCGGCGGTCGTGGTGCTCGGCCGGGCCGAACGCAGTCGCGGTCTTGTCGTCGCCGGCGGGTGGATCGCTCTGCTCACGGTCTGGCTCTGCACCTCGTTCCCGCTGGGTTCCGTGCCGGGCTGGGCGAGTTGGCTGCTCGGCGGCGGTGGGGAATCGCTCGGCGGACAGCTCGCGCTGAGGCCCGGCCACTATCTTGTCCTGATGGCCCTGCCCCTGCTCTCCGTCGCCGCCGTCCGGCTGCTGTCCGGCCGCGCGGACCGCGCGTGACCCAGCAGCAACCGCCGCACCCCGCCACGGCCCTGGACGACGTCGTCCACCAGCGGGTACGGCTCGGCATCCTCACCGTGCTCAGCGAGACGCACGAGTGCCGGTTCGCTACCCTGCGCGACGAGCTCGGGCTCACCGACGGCAATCTCAACCGGCACCTGCGGATCCTGGAACAGGCTGGGCTGCTCCAGGTGACCAAGGGCTACGAGGGCCGTCGTCCGTGCACCTGGCTGCGGTTGACCCGGCAGGGCCGGGCCGCGCTGCACGCAGAGGTCGCCGCACTGGAGCAGCTGGTCAGCCGGATCCGCACCGCCACCGACCAGCCCGACCCGCAGTCCTGACCGCCGACCAGAACCGGTGCCGGACGTGGCCCCCCGGTGACGGCGCTCGTGCAACTCGGCCGGAAATCTCAGTCGTGGTCCCAGGTGAGGTCACCCACCGCCTCCAGCAACTCGGCAAGATCCGTGAACTCCTTCTTCTTCACTCGCCCCAACACCTGCGTGACCCGCTCAGGCGCCTCGTTCCTGCGGGCCCGGTCGAGCACCGCGTCCTTGCCGGCGGGAAAGTCGAGTCCCTTGAGGTAGCGGTCCTCCAACTCGATCGGGTTGGTGGGAGGCTCCTTGATGCCCTCTGGCGGCGGTAGGTCGCTGGTCTTCTCACCGCTGATCGCGGCCCACGCCTTCCGGTAGTCCCAGTCGAACGGAACGTTCTCGTTCCTGAGTCGCTCGATGTCCTCGATGAGGACCGGCACCTCCTGCTTGGAGAAGTCGGCGTCCCGCACGGCCGGACCTCTGAGGTACCGGAGTACGTCGTCCCAACTCCGGGCCCAACCACCGGTGTTGTCCATGAGTTCCTTGACGTCCGAGTGGTCGTAGGTTCGCTGCCGTGCCATCGTGGTCTCCTCCTCGTCTCGCCATCGGCTACCTAGCGTTCGGTCAGGAACGGCTGCCGGCCTGCGCCGGGGCGCAGGGCTGCGCGGCTAGGGCCCCGGGGTGGTGGTTCACCGCGCTCGGCTGAGTATCTGGTCGACGTCGGCGTCGGTCAGCTGACCGAAGTCGGTGTACCACTGCCCGACCGCGGCGAACTGCTCCGGGGCATGCAGGCAGACGACGGTGTCGGCGTCGGCCGCCAGGGCGTCGCGCGCCTGCCGGGAGCAGACCGGCACGGCGAGGATCAGCCGCCGTGGCCGTTGCGTGCGCAGCCAGCGGAGAGCGGCGTGCGCGGTAACCCCCGTCGCCAGGCCGTCGTCGATCAGCACGACGGTGCGATCGGTTACCGGCGGTGCCGAACGATCGCCCCGGTAACGATGCCGTCGCCGGCTCAGCTCGGCGCGTTCTGCCGTCACCGTCTCGGCAAGGTCTGTTTCGGTGACACCGAGCAGGCGCAGGGCTGTCTCGTCGAAGATCGGCGGCCCGCCCTCGGCGATCGCGCCGACGCCGAACTCGGGTCGGCCCGGGGCGCCGATCTTGCGCGCGATGACGACGTCGAGCTCACCACCGATCCGGTCGGCCACCGGCACCGCGACCGGGACGCCGCCCCGGGGCAGGGCCAGCACCAACGGTCGCTCCTGCGATGCGGCCGGCACCTCCTGTGCGACCTGACCGGCCAGCGCCTGACCGGCTTCGTCCCGGTTCGCGAAAATCATCACTCTCTCCCGTCGGCGGCGCTCCGCGGCCGCTCGTACCACTGTCCATCAGACTCCGGAGGGGTAGGTCTGGGCTTCGGCGGCCTCGGCCGGCCGGATGGGCAGCGGCCGGAGAGCGTGGGAGTGGTCGATCCAGCAGAAGGCGTCGTAGCGGTCGCCGAGCACCGTGGGCACGTAGTTACCCCGCCGTTCCTGCTGCGGGTGGTAGACGACGCCGATCGCCCGGTGGTCGAGTTCGTGGGTCAGCACGTCGGGCCGGTCGCCCTGCGGAAAGATGAACAACGCCTGCGGCGGTGCGGCGTCGTGTAGCACATCCTCCAGCGAGTACGACCGACCCGGCGGCACCGGCATCACCTCCAGCGGGGCGCCCCATGCCTGGCCGGCGACCACCGTGCCGCGGTGAGTGCCGAAGCCGACCAGTACAACCTGGTCCGGGCCGTGGCGTTCGCGGGCGAGCTGGCCGATGTTGACCTCGCCCGCGTCGGCCATGTCGGTGGCCCGGGCGTCACCGACATGGGTGTTGTGGGCCCAGACGATCGCCTTCGCGCCCGGCCCACGGTGGTCGAGCAGCCGGTCGAGGGTGGCGTCCATGTGCCGGTCCCGGACGTTCCAGGATTCGCGGCCGCCCCGCACCATCGCCCGGTAGTAGCGCTCGGCGCCGGCGACGACCTCGGCGTTCTGCCATGCCCCGAACCGGCCCGCGCCGTCGGTCGCCGCCCGCTCGCGCAGCCTGACCAGCAGGTCGATGACAGCGTTCTCGCAGTTGGTCGGCACGAACCGGGTCGCCAGCGCGTACTGCTGGCCGTCCTCGTCATACGGTTGGAAGCAGCGGTAGGCGGCCAACGCGGCCGGCACCTGCTCCGGCTCATGCTCACCGAGGTAGGTGAGGATCGCGCGGAGCGACTCCCACAACGAGTACACGTCCAAGCCGTGGAAGCCGACCCGCGCCGCCTCGTCGACGCGGGCGTTGTGGGCGCGCAGCCAGCGGGTGAAGTCGACGACCTCTTCGTTGGCCCACATCCACGTCGGCCACCGCTCGAACGTCGCCAGTGCGTCCCGCGGGTCGGTCGGCGCGTCGGCCAGGCACCGTACGCTGCGATCCACCCGATCGCAGTCGGGCCAGTCGCCCTCGACGGCGACGAACGAGAAGCCCTTCTCCTCGATCAGCCGTCGGCTGATCGCCGCACGCCAGGTGTAGAACTCATGCGTGCCATGGCTCGCCTCACCAAGCATGACCACGCGGGCATCACCGATGCGGTCCAACAGCGCGTCCAGGTCGCCGGGGCCGGCCAGCGGCGCCGCCAGGGCGGTCACCTCGTCGCCGTAGCGTCCCATCGTTCAGTCCTGCCGCGACCGATCGGGCTTCGGCCGGCCGATGTCGCCTCCCGACTCCCCACCGTCGTCCGGCTGAGGCGGCGGGGCCGGCACCGGTCCAAGGTTGTCGCGTCCCGGAACGTCGGTGAGGTCGATCGGTCGTTCGACATCCGGCCGGCCGGGCGGGTGCGGAGTCGTCGCCATGGGGTTTCCCTCCTGGTCAGGTGTACGGTCACCTGCCGCCGGCGGCGTTGACGGCGGACGTCTTGCCGGACAGGGCCGGGCGACCCGCCCCTCTCTCGCCGATGGCGACAGGCGAGTGGGACGACCGGCTCGGATGGGCCGGGTACCCCGATGCGGTGGCACGCATGCCTGTCCGGGTATGCGGGAACCCCGCCGGATCGCCCCGTAGCCGGGCGCGGCGGCCGGTGTCGGGTCCCAGGTGTGCGACCGGACGGACCGGGTAGCCGACAGCCGGGGGTGTCGACGCCGGCCCATGGGCCGAGCAGGGAGGAGTGGCAACGTGACCGAACGCTGGGGCGAGCGGGGCGATCCGCTGCGGGAGCCGCCGGAGGCCGACGCGGTGGAGCAGCAGCAGACGGTCGTCGACGACCCGGACGCGGAACTGCCACCGACGCGTGTGCCGATGGACGCCACGGCTGCCGACGTTGCGGAGCAGAGCGCCGCCGTTCCGGGCGAGCGGGACGGCTTCCCACCGACCCTGCCCGTGGACGCCAACCCTGCCGACGTTCTGGAACAGCGCACGACGGTCAACCTCGAAGAGGAGCGCCGCGACTGACGGCGCGTGCGGAGCCGTATCAACGCGGGGGATCGCGGTAGCCGGAAGGAGAGCTGCTGTTGACCCGCTTAGCGAGGAGGACACATGTCCCGACCAGGTGATCGTAGGCAGCGGCCCCGATCGAGGAGAACGAGCGACGGTCTGACGTGCCGCGTGGCGGTGTCCACCCGGAGCAGCCGACGGGCGGACCCGGCGGCCAGGAGGTGCCGGAGGCTGGCCGTGCCACGTGGGAGACAGCGAACCGGAATCCGTCGCCACTGCCGGATGAGCCGATGCCTCCGCAGGACTGATCGGGCACGGAAGGACCTTCCGAATGTCTCAAGAGCCCGCACGGCGGGGGGCGGACGACAGCGGCGTGCCGACCGAGATCGACATCCCGCCAGATGACCGCGTGCCGGTCAAGCATCGCCTGCCGGGTCCAGGACAGACATACGCGGAGATGTTGGCGCCCTCGCCTGGTGGGTCGGGGCGGCACTGTCCAGTACTGACGATCGGCGGCGGTACCGGCCGGTTGATGCCCCGGGCCGCGCCGCCCTTGGCCGTCGTCAGCTGGCGTCGGTGACCGTTGCGAGCTGCCGGTCACTGTTCGTCGTCGACCACGTCAATCTGGTCGTCATGGGTGAACGTCGCCGGGCGGTGCTCGTCAGGCTGGGGGGCCTGCGCCGGGTTGTGGTGGGGGTCCCCGTCTGGAGAGAAGAGCACGTCATCGGTCTTGGCGCTCTTCTCCCGACCTTCGTCGGGCTGCGTCACGTCACCCCTCCCAGCTGCCGATCCTGTGGCTCACGTTACGCTTCCCGCCACTCGAATCGGTGCCGTTTGCACCTGCGGCCAGCCGGGGTGCGGCGGCCCGGGCCGGGGGAACCGTGGTGGGAGTGGCGCCCGGCACGCCCTGGCCCTCGGATACCGGCTGCCGCGCGGCGCGAGCTGGCACTCACTGATCAACTGCCGACGGCGTGTAGGTGGGCGACTGTTCCGGTCTACGCCGATCCACGGTCCCCGTCCCTCCGGTAGACCCCGGCGCGAGCCCCGGCCACGGCGGCTGCGGCGGCCCGGTCCGCTGCGGCCTGGTCAAGGACCTCGCCGCTGATCAGCAGCCGGTAGTAAAGAGGGGCGGAAACGGCCCGGATCACCTCCCGGGGGTCGGTGTCGGGGGGTATCTCGGTGCGGTCGATGGCCTGTTGTACGCAGGGCGCCCATTCGTTGACCCGGATGTCGTAGAACCGCCGCAGCGCCTGGGCGGTCCGTGTGTCCCAAGTGGCGGCCGCAATCACCGCCTTGAACAACGCGACCTGACGGGGGTCGGTCAGGGTGCGCTGCACAAGCCGAGCGTTGGCCGTGAGATCGCCGAGCAGCGAGCCGGTCTCCGTACGAGGCACCGACTGTTCCGCCATGTCGGCCAGCAGGTCGGCTACCAGGTTGGCCACCGTCCCCCAGCGGCGGTAGACGGTGGTCTTGCCGACGGCGGCGCGGCGGGCGACGTCGGCGAGATCGAGGTGGGCGAAGCCCTGCTCGGCAAGCACGTCCTCGGCGGCCCGGAGCACCGCTGCCCGCACCCGTGCGGTACGGCCACCCGGCCGGACACTCCCCGGTTCGGCCTCATAACGGGTCTCTAGTTCCATTAGCGGTCTCATTCTGCTACGGTCTCTAACGGAACCAGAGTACCGTTAGAGACGAGGGTTGGTATGGAATCCAGGCGGCTGGGCGCTTCGGGGCTCAACGTTCCGGCACTGAGCTTCGGCGCGGGGACCTTCGCCGGGCGGGGGCCGTTGTTCGGCGCATGGGGCACCACCGACGCGCAGGAAGCGCGCCGGCTCGTGGAGATATGCCTGGACGCGGGGGTCACTCTCTTCGACACCGCCGACGTCTACTCCGACGGCGCCTCCGAAGAAGCACTCGGCAAGGCCATCAGGGGTCGCCGGGACCAGGTGATGCTGTCCACCAAGACCGGCCTGCCGCTGGGCGAGGGGCCCAACGATGCCGGCACCTCCCGCTCGCGCCTGATCAAGGCATGTGAGGCCGCGCTGCGCCGCCTCGGCACCGACTACATCGACCTGTTGCAACTTCACGCATACGACGCCGGTACGCCTGTCGAGGAGGCCCTGTCCACCCTGGCGGATCTCGTACGAGCCGGAAAGGTTCGTTACGTGGGCGTCTCCAACTTCTCCGGCTGGCAGTTGATGAAGTCCCTGGCCGCCGCGGAGACGTACGGCCACCCCCGCTACGTCGCACACCAGGTCTACTACTCGCTCGTCGGCAGGGACTACGAGTGGGAGCTGATGCCCCTCGGGCTCGACCAGGGTGTCGGAGCACTCGTCTGGAGCCCTCTGGGTTGGGGAAGGCTCACCGGCAGGATACGGCGTGGCCAGCCGCTGCCCGCGCAGAGCCGACTGCACCAGACCGCCGAGTACGGCCCTCCCGTGACCGACGAGCATCTGTTCGCCGTTGTCGATGCCCTCGACTCGGTTGCCGAGGAGACCGGCAAGAGCGTCCCTCAGATCGCGATCAACTGGCTGCTCCGGCAACCGACAGTCTCCTCCGTCATCATCGGGGCGCGGAACGAGGCGCAGCTTCGCCAGAACCTCGGCGCGACCGGGTGGACACTGGCGCCGGAGCACCTGGCGAGACTCGATGCAGCGAGCCACCGGGAAGCCCCCTACCCGTATTTTCCGTACTACCGCCAAGCCGGCTTCGCCCGCCTCAATCCACCCGTGCGCCACGCCACCTCAGCCCGACCGTGAGGCCGCCCGACCACACAGCGGTCAGCCAGGTCGCCGTCCCGCGGCTGGAACGCAGGTGCGGCCATCAGCTTGTCGCCTACCTCGTCGCCGCCGGTACGGAGCATTGGCAGCTGCCTCCATCGATGGCATGATCGTCCATCCACGATCAAGGCGAAAGCTGACCAGATTGCGAGTGCGACCCACGGGGGGCCGCCCGGCACATCCCCTGCACCTCGTCGTCACCGCGCACGCGGTGTCGACCTACGGCAGCTTCCTCAACCTGGTGGCGCTCGGGCTGTTCACCCTGCAGATCACCGGCTCCCCGGTGCAGACCGGGCTGTTCATGGCCGTCCGGCTGGCGGCCGGATTCCTGATGGGGCCGGTCGCCGGACTGCTCGTCAACCGGTATCCCCGGACCGTCCTGATGATCGGTGCCGACCTGCTCTCGGCCACCGTTCTCGTGCTGCTGGTCCTGGTTCCCGCAGGCGCGCAGCCGACGGTGCTCTACCTGCTCGCCGTCGTCCTCGGCGGCGGCCAGATCCTGTGGGGGGTCGCGCTGCGCAGCGGGCTGCCCGAGCTGGTCGGGCCGGAGCGGCTCGCCCGGGCCAACGGGCGTCTCGTGGCCGCCCGCTCGACGGCCATGCTGCTCGGCTTCGGCACCTCGGGGCTCCTCGTCACCCTGCTCGGCTATCACGCCGCGTTCCTGCTCGACGCCGCCTCGTACGGAGTCTCCGCGCTGCTGCTGTGCGGGGTGCGCGGCTGGACGTCGGTGGGGGCATCCGCGCGGCGGCGGCCGGCGGGCGCCCTCCGCGGCCTGCGCATCCGGGGCGTGCTGGCCGGGATCGCCCCGGTGGTGGTCGCCATGATCGTGGTGCGGGCCGCCGACGCCTTCGGGTCCGCGTCTCACAACGTGGGGCTGCCGGTGTACGCGAGCCTGGCCCGACCCGACGCCCCCGCCTCGTTCGCCGCCCTGTTCACGACAACGTGGGCGGTGGGCAGCCTCGTCGTCGGCCGGTGGTACGCCCGCCGGGACGCCCACCCGACCTCCCCGGCCGCCTTCGGGATCGCCACCTGCGCGATGTCGCTGCTGTTCGTCCTCGCCTTCACCGGCCCTCCGGTGTGGCTGTTGATCATCCTCGTGGTGGCGGCCGGCGTGGCGGACGGCTATGCGGAGATCAGCTACACCACTCGCTTGCAGAACGTCGAGCCGTCTCGCCGGGCACACCTGTTCGGCCTGGCCGGAGCGGTGCAGAACGCCGGGTTCGGCCTCGGCATGATCGTCAGCGCGTTCGCCCTCGGCCGGCTCGCGCCGCTCTCGGTGGTCGCCGTGGCGCACGGGCTGGCGCTCGTCGCCGCCCTCGTCTTCCTCGTTGCCCACGCCCGTCCTTCGCTGCGCCGGCCGGACCGGCCGGCCGAGCAGAGAGTCGAGGTTTCCCCGTGAGCCCAGTTCCGCCTGCCCGGTGTCCCGCCGTCAGCTACGGCGGAGACCTGCCCGACGATCCCGACCGGCCCCGCACTTTGCGGGAGGCGCTGACGAGGGCGGCCCGGGACTTCCCCGGCTCGGGCATCCGGGTGGTGGACGCGGACGGACGCGAGGAGTTCCTCGACTACCCGACCCTGCTGTCCCGGGCACAGGCGTCACTGGCCGGTCTCCGGGCCCGCGGGTTGGCGTCCGGCTCGTACGTCATCCTCCGGATCAACTCGGGCACCGAGTACTGGCCGGTCTTCTGGGGCTGCGTGCTAGGCGGCATGGTCCCGCTCACCGTGGGCGCGCCCAGCGGCTACGACCCGGACACTCCGGGTGCCCACGGCCTCCTGCACGCCTGGCGGACGCTCGGGGAACCGGTCGTCGTGGGCGGCTCGGACGACCTCGACGGGCTCGCTCGCCTGGCGTTGCGTGACCGGGTGGTGTCGGTGCCCGAGCTGGCGACCACCGGGGCGGGCCGCCAACGCCAGCAGGGGCGGCTCCCCGAGGACACGGCGGACGGGGATCCGGTCCCCGACCCGGCGGCGGTGGCGATCCTGCAACTCTCCTCCGGCAGCACCGGCACACCGAAGATCATCTCGCTGACGCACCGCGGGCTCGCCGAGAACGCCACCGGCGCGCAGGAGATGCTCGACATCGGCCCGCACGACGTCCTGCTCAACTGGCTGCCGCTGGACCACTCCGCCGGCCTGCTGCTCTACCACGTCGCCGGCGTCTTCCTCGGCGCCACCTCCGTGCAGGTCGCCACCGAACTGGTGCTGGCGGACCCGCTGCGCTGGCTGGAGCTGATGCTGCGACACCGGGTGACGCACAGTTGGTCGCCGAACTTCGGCCTGCGGCTGGTGGCCGACGCGGTCACGCGCACCCCCGAGCGACGGTGGGACCTGCGCGGGGTGCGCTGCATGGTCAGTGGTGGGGAACAGTGCCTGCCGGAGACGATCGAGGCGTTCGTCGCGGCAACGGGGATACCGGCGGCGGCGATGAGGCCGGCATGGGGCATGTCCGAGACCTGTACCGGGATCACCTACGCCCGCTACGGCGCGCCCGGCGCCCGGCACCGCATCCGCACCGCCAGTCTGGACGGTGACCTGGAGTGGGCCACCGCCGAGGACGCCCCGGACGCGGTCACCGAGTACCTGTCCGTCGGGCGCCCGACCCCCGGCACCACCGCCCGGATCGTGGGCCCCGACGGCACCGTGCTCCCCGAGGGCCGCATCGGCCGCCTCCAGCTCGCGTCGGCCCGGGTCACCCCCGGATACCTCGGTGACCCTGAGGCGAACCGCCTCGCCTTCCCGCAGGGCGACGAGTGGCTGGACACGGGCGACCTCGCCTTCATGGCCGACGGGGAGGTCGCGATCACCGGCCGGGCGAAGGACCTGATCATCGTCAACGGACAGAACCTTCCCTGTCACGAGGTCGAGCGGGTGACGGGCGGGGTGGACGGGGTGCGCGACAGGCTCGTCGCCGCGGTCGGCGTACCGGACCCCCGGACCGGCACGGAATCGCTGGTGATCTTCTACGTCCCGGACGACTCCGGCGCGCCTGGCGACCGGGTGGCCCGAGCCGTCACCGCGGTGGTGGCCCGGCGCTGGCAGGTCACGCCGGCACAGGTCCTTGCCGTCCCGGCCGAGGACTTTCCGCGTACGTCCGGCGGGAAGATCCAGCGCGCGGCGCTGCGCCGGCGGTATCTGGCCGGCGGTCTCCCGGCCCCGGCGCCCCACGACGGCGCGGAGTCCGCGGCCGGCGACGCGGCCACGCCAACCGGCGACCAGCCGGCCGGGCCCGGCCGGGGTGGGGTCCGGGCACTGGTGACCGACATCCTCGCCGACCTGACCGGTGGTCCGGTCGACCCCGCCGTGCCGTTCTACGAACTCGGCCTCGGGTCGGTCGAGCTCGTCCGGCTCCGGTCACGGCTGGAACGGGCCCTGGGCCGCCGGATCCCCCAACCCGCGTTCTTCGCCCATCCCACGGCCAACGCGCTCAGCGCCCATCTCGCCGCCACCCCGGTCTCGTCCGAGCGGGAACCGGCCGGGGCGCCGGGACGGGACCGGCGGATCGCGGTGATCGGCATGGCGGCGCGGTTCCCCGGCGCCGACACCGTCGACCGGTACTGGAGCAACCTGCTCGCCGGGGTGGAGAGCATCCGTTTCTTCACCCCCGACGAGCTGGCCGCGGCGGGAACCCCGAGGGAGGCGGCGAACGCCCCCGGGTTCGTCGGCGCGAGCGGAGTCCTGGACGACATCACCAGCTTCGACGCGGGCTTCTTCGGCATCACCGCACGGGAGGCCCAGCTGCTCGACCCGCAGCACCGGCTCTTCCTCGAAACGTGCCACCACGCCCTGGAGGATGCCGGGCACCCGGGCGACGACGACGGCCGGCGCACCGCGCTCTACGCGGGCAGCGGGATGAACCTGTATCCGCACCACACCTACCTGCGGCACGAGCTCGCTCCGCTGGCCGGGTCCGCCGATCCGGCGACATCGATCGGTGCGGCGCTCGGTAACCAGCCCGACTTCCTGGCCACCCGGGTCGCCTACCGGCTCGGGCTCACCGGGCCGGCGATCAACGTGCAGACCGCCTGCTCGACCTCCCTGGTCGCGGTGCACCTGGCGGTGCGGGCGCTGCTCGACGGTGAGGCGGATCTGGCGCTCGCCGGGGCCGTGGCGGTGCACGTACCCCAGGTCACCGGCTACCGGCACACGCCCGGCTCGATCCTGTCGGCGCGTGGGCGATGCCGGCCGTTCGACGCGGACGCCGACGGGACGGTCGGCGGCAACGGCGTCGCCGCGGTGGTCCTCAAGCCACTCGACCGCGCCCTCGCCGACGGGGACCGCATCCACGCGGTGATCCTCGGTTCGGCGGTCAACAACGACGGCGCCGGCAAGGTCGGCTTCACCGCGCCCGGCGTACCGGGCCAGATCGATGTCGTCCGGCGGGCGCTCCGTGCCGCGGCCGTGCCGGCCGAGTCGGTTGGCTACGTCGAGGCGCACGGCACGGGCACCGCCCTCGGCGATCCGGTGGAGCATCACGCGCTCGCCGAGGTGTACGCGGGTGGCCAGCCGTTCCTCGGCTCCGTCAAGGCCAACATCGGTCACCTGGACAGCTGCGCCGGTATGGCCGGGTTGATCAAGGCGGTCCTGACCGTCCGCGCCGGCCGGATCCCCCCACAGATCAACTTCAGCCGGCCGAACCCGGCGATCGACCTGTCCGGCGGATCGTTCACGATCGCCACCAGCCCCACCGACTGGCCGCAGACCTCCCACCCGCGCCGGGCGGCGGTCAGCGCGCTCGGCGTGGGCGGCACGAACGCCCACGTCCTGGTCGAGCAGCCGCCGGCGCCGGCACCGCCCCGGACCGGCGAGACCCCGAACCACCCGGCGCCGGGGCTGCTGCCGCTCTCGGCGGCCGACCCCGTGGCGCTGCGGGACCTGGCCGCCCGGTACCGCGACCGGCTACGCGCGGAGCCCGGCTTGCCCATGGCCGACGTGGTCTCCACCGCCGGGCGGTGCCGGCGCCACCTGCGGCACCGCCTGGTCGTCCGCGGCTCCACCACGGCCGCGCTCGCCGACGCCCTCGACGGGTACGTGACCCGCGGCAGCGCGCCCGGCGTGCTGGTCGGGCAGGTCGGCGCGGACGCGTCCGACTCCGTGGCGCTGGCCTTCCCGGGCCAGGGGGATCTGCGGTGCGCCGTCCTCGACCTCGCCGAACGCTTCCCGGTGGTCCGCGAGGTGCTCGACGAGGGCGCCGAGGCGTACCGGCGGGCCGTCGGCGGCGACCTCGTCGCTCGGCTGCGGGACCGTCCCGGCGGCCCCGGCCGCCCCACGGATGTGGCCCAGCCGGCCCTGGTCATCACCGGCGTTGCGCTGGCGGAACTCTGGCGGTCGTGGGGGCTGACCGCCGAGTACCTCCTCGGGCACAGCGTGGGAGAGTACGCCGCCCTGGTCGCCGCGGGGGCGCTGTCGCTGACCGACGCGGTTCGGCTCACCGCGCACCGTGGCCAGCTCATGGAGCAGCACCTGCCGCCCGGCGCGATGCTGGCGGTGCTGGCCGGCGCGGACGTCGTCACCGAGCTGGTCGCCGGCTCCGAGGTGGAGGTCGCGGCCCGCAACGGCCCGAGCCAGTACGTGGTCTCCGGGCCGCCCGGGGCGGTGGCGGCGCTGGCCGACAGCGCCGAGCGGCTCGGCGTGCCGACCCGTCGACTTCCGGTCGACCGGGCGTTCCATTCGGCGGCCGTGGAGCCGGTGCTCGACCGGCTCCGGCAGGTGGTGGCGGACGTGACGGTGCGGCCCACGAGGGTGCCGGTGGTCAGCACCGTGGACGGGCAGGTACGGCCAGCAGGCTGGCTGCCCGACGGCGACTACCTGTGCCGCCAGGCCCGCCAGCCCGTCGCGTACGAGGCCGCGGTGCGGGCCCTCACCGAGCGGGGCGTGACGACGGTCGTCGAGGCGGGAGCGGACGGTGTGCTGACCGGGATCGCCCGGTCCACCGGGTCGGGCCTGCGGTGGGTGTCGTCGCAGCGAAGGGACCTCGAGCCGGCCGACGGGCTCTGGCAGGCCGTGGGCGAACTGCACGTCGCGGGTTTCCCGGTGGGCTGGGCGACGATCACCGCCGACTGTGGCGGTCGACCGATCTCGTTGCCCGCCTATCCCTTCCAGCGGCGGCGGTTCTGGCCCGACCCGCCGGCGCCCGCCGGGTCCTCCTCGCCGGCGGAGGCTCCGCCCATGGCCGGCGCCGCGCCCACGGAGGGCGCCGGATCACGGTCGGCGGCCGCCGCGCCGGCCGCGTCCGGGCCGGACGGGGTGCCCGGCCAGGCCGTGGACCCGGTGCTGGCGCGCGTGCTGGCCCTGACCGCCGAACGGCTCGGGGTGGACGCGGCCGAGGTCGACCCGGACCAGACGTTCCTCGGGGCCGGCGCCGACTCGCTGCTCCTGATGACCATGTCCCGAGAGATCAACAACGCGTTCGGGGTGCGGGTGCCGGTTCGCGACCTGTTCGGCGTCGTCGACACCCCGCGCCGGCTCGCCGCGGCGGTGGTCGGCCACACCCCGGCGGGGACGACACCACCGGGCCCGCCGGCCGCGGAGCCGAGTCCGCCGGCCGCGCCGGGACCGGTGCCCCCGGGCGTGGCACCGCCACCGGCGCCGCCGACCAGCGCTGCTGCGCCGGCGCCCGCGCCGGCGGTCGACCGCGCCCCGCACGTGTCGCCCGATCTCGCCGCGATCGTGCACCGTCAGCTCGATCTGATGCGGGAGCAGCTCGCCCTGCTCGGCGGCGGGGGCCCGGTCACGCCCGCCGCACCCGCGCCGCCGGCGCAGCCGGCCCCGGCCCCGGTCCCGGGACCGGCGCTGGCGCCGCGGCCCGTGCCGGCCGCCCCGGCCGCCGAAGCGGCCGGCACCGTCGATGTCAGCCTCTACTTCTTCGGCGACTACCCGGAGCAGGACCAGGGCGACTCGTACGACGTCATCCTGGAGGCCGCCGAGTTCGCCGACGCCCACGGCTTCCATGCCGTGTGGCTGCCGGAACGGCACTTCCACTCCTTCGGCGGGATCTTCCCCAACCCCTCGGTGCTCGCCGCGGCGCTCGCGGTGCGGACCCGCAGGCTGCGGCTCAACGCCGGATCGGTAGTGCTGCCACTGCACCATCCGATCCGGGTCGCCGAGGAGTGGTCCATGGTGGACCGGCTCTCGGGAGGCCGGATCGGCCTCGGCTGCGCTCCCGGCTGGCACGCCAACGACTTCGTCTTCTACCCAGAGAACTTCCGCCGGCACAAGCAGGTGATGTACGAGAACCTGGACACGGTCCGGCGGCTGTGGCGCGGCGAGGCCATCAGCGCCCGTTCCGGCAGCGGCGAGGAGATCGAGGTACGACTCCATCCTCGCCCCGTGCAGGCCGACCCGCCGATGTTCACGGCGATCGTCGGGAACCCGGACAGCTACCGCGAGGCCGCCCGCCGTGGGTTGGGCGTGGTGACCAACCTGATGACCCAGGACGTCCCGCGCCTTGCCGAGAACATCGCACTGTACCGGCGGACCCGGGCCGAGCACGGGCTGGACCCGGACGCCGGGCGGGTGGTGGTGCTCATGCACACGTACCTCGACGAGGACGCCGACCGGGCCCGGGCGACGGCGTTCGAGCCGTTCTGCGCATATCTGCGGTCGTCGTTCAGTCTGCTCGGGCAGGTGGTCAACAGCCTCGGAATGAACATCGACCTGGCCGACACCCCCGACGACGACGTCCGGTTCGTGCTCTCCCGGGCGTACCGGCGGTACTGCGACCAGCGGGCCCTCATCGGATCACCCGACAGTTGCCGGCCGGTCCTCGACGCCGTGCTCGACGCGGGTGCCGACGAGATCGCCTGCTTCGTCGACTTCGGCCTGCCGGCGCAGGCGATCCGGGACGGGCTGCCGGTCATCGACACGCTGCGGCGGGCCACCCGTGGTCGGGCCGCCCGGACGCGGGCCATCGAGACGGCGCCGCTCACGCCCGGCCAGCGACGGCTGTGGTTGGCGGAGCAGATCCACCCCGGCACCCCGGCCTACACCGAGGGTGCGGCGGTGCGGCTGCGCGGTCCGCTGGACCCGGGAGCCCTCCGCGACGCCGTGCAGGACGTGGTGGACCGGCACGCCCCGTTGCGGACCACCTACCGCGAGATCGACGGAGAGCCGCGCCAGGTCGTCCACCCGCGACTGCGGGTCGACCTCCCGGTGCGGGAACATCCCGCGGCCGACGAGGAGGCGGTGGTAGGGGCGGCGATGGCCACCGCGAGCGGTCGGGTGTTCAACCTCCTTGACGGCCCGGTGTTCGCCGTCGAGCTGCTGCGCTTCTCCCCGACCCACCACGTGCTGGTGATGTCGTTCCACCACCTGGCCACCGACGGCGGCTCGTACGGCGTGCTGACCCGGGAGGTGTCGGCGTGCTACCAGGCCCGGGTGGCCGGGCAGGCCGCACAGCTACCCCCGTTGCCGGTCAGTTACCTGGAACTCGCCCGGGCTGGCGCCGCAGCCGGCGAGGGCGACGTCGAGAAGGACCTCCGCTACTGGCTCAACCAGCTCGACCCGCCGCCCCCCACGCTCATCCTGCCCTCCGACCTGCACCGGCCGGCCGTGCCGTCGGCGGTCGGCGAGAGCCTCTTCGTGGACCTTCCCGTCGAGCTGACCGCGCGGATCCGGCAGTTCAGCCGCGCCGAAGGAGCCACCGCCTTCAGCACGCTGCTCAGCGCGTTCGGGGTGATGCTGTTCCGGTTCAGCGGCCAGCCCGACCTGGTGGTGGGAACGGGCACCAGTGGACGGGACGAGAGTTCCCGGAACCTGATCGGGTTCTTCGTCAACACCCTGCCGTTGCGGCTGGACCTCAGCGGCGACCCCACGTTCCGGGAACTGGTCGCCCGGGTCCAGGACGGCGCCCTCCACGCGTACGAACACACCCACGTCCCGTTCGACGTCCTCGTCCGAGCGCTCGCACTGGACCGGCAGGCCGGCCGCCACCCGCTCTTCGACGTGGTCGTCGAGTACGAGAGCGGCGACGAGCTCTTCGCGTTCGACCTGCCCGGGGTCACCGCCGAGCCGCTCCGGGTCGGCCTGGACAAGGCACCGGTCGACCTCGTGGTCTACCTGTCCCACCGGGACACCGTGCGCTGCCACGTCGAGTACCGCACCGAGGTGTTCGACCGCTCGACGGTGCACCGGTTCCTCGACTACTTCCACCGGGTGCTCGACCAGGTGACCCGGGAGCCGGGTGAGCCGCTGTCGCGCCTCGCGGAGCGCCTCGACGAGCCCGCCGCCCGGCTGTGCGGGCCGCGGACCGAACCACTCGCCGAACGGCTGCACGACCCGTTCGTCCGGCAGGCCACCCGCACGCCCGACGCCGTCGCGGTGGTCTGCGGCCAGACCCGGTGGACGTACCGGGAGCTGCACGAGCGGGCTGAGCTGCTGGCCCGCCGGATCGCCGCCGCGGGCGTGGGACCGGACGATGTCGTGGCCGTGCTGCTGCCGCGCCGGCCCGAGCTGATCGCCGCGCAGTTCGCCGTCCTGATGGCCGGCGCCGGGTTCCTTCCCCTCGACCCGGCGCTGCCGGCCGCCCGGGTGGCGGCCCTGCTGGCCGACAGCGGCACCCGGCTGCTGCTCACCAGCGCCGAGTTCCACCACCCGACCGGTGTGGCGTGCCTGCTGGTGGAGGAGCCGGCGGACCCCGCACTGCCACCGCCGTGCCGCGTACCCACCCCCGAGCAGCTGGCCTGGTGCGTGTACACCTCGGGCTCCACCGGCCGCCCGAAGGGGGTGCTGGTGCCGCACCGGGCCGCCGTGGACACGGTGTCCTGGCACGTGCGGGCCCTCGCGCTCACCCCGGCCGACACGGTGGCGCACGGCCTGGGGCTCGGCTTCGACGCGAACCTCGCCGAGATCCACCCGGCACTCGCCGCCGGCGCCACCGTCCACCTCGTCCCGGCAGAGGTGCGCTCCGATCCGGCTGCCCTGGTCGAGGAGTGGTCCCGGCACGGCGTTACCGTCGCGTTCCTGCCGGCGCCGCTGGCCGAGCTCGTCTTCGCGCTGCCGGCCACCCCGGCAGCCACCCTCCGGACCCTGGTCGTGGGGGGCAGTCAGCTGCGGCGCCGCCCGCCCGCCGGCTTCCCGGCCGAGGTGGTCAACGCCTACGGCCCGACCGAGTGCAGCATCGTGACCACGGCCGGCCCGGTGTCCGCGGCCGGCACCGGGCCGATCGACATCGGCAGGCCGGTGGACAACCGACGGCTGCACGTTCTGGACGCGGCCGGCAGGCCCGTCCCGCCCGGTGCGGTCGGTGAGCTCTGCGTGGGTGGCGCCGGGGTGGCCCGGGGGTACCTGGGACGCCCTGCCGACACCGCGTCCGCCTTCGTACCGGACCCGCTCCGGCCGGGGGACCGGATGTACCGCACCGGAGACCTGGTCCGGATGCGCGGGAACGGCACCCTCCAGTTCGTCGGCCGGCTGGACGACCAGGTCAAGATCGCCGGACACCGGATCGAGCCGGGCGAGGCCGCCGCGGAGCTGGCACTGCTGCCCGGCGTACGGCAGGCGGCGGTGCTCGCCCGACACGACCGGGGCGACGAGCCCTACCTGGCCGCGTACGTGGTCGCGGACGACAACGGCGAGCCGGGCGAGACCCGGACCGCGCTGCTCGCCGCCATGCTGGCCGAACGCCTCCCCGACCACCTCGTGCCGCGGGCCTGGGTGCTGCTGGAGTCCCTGCCCACCACGGACACCGGAAAGGTGGACGCCGCCCGCCTGCCGGCACCGGTCGCGGTAACCGGTGGCGAGCGGCCCACGAGCCACCAGGAACAGCTCGTCCACGACGCCTGGTGTGCCGAGCTGGGGGTGTCTCAGCTGCCCGTGGACGTCCCCTTCACCGCCGCCGGTGGTCACTCCCTCGCCGCGGTTCGCCTGGCCAACCGGTTGACCGGGCTGCACGACGTCACGGTGAGCGTGCCCGAGGTGCTCCGCAGCCGCGGCATCCGGGAGATGGCGGCGGCCCTCTCGCCGGCCGGCGTCGACGCCGTCGTGGCGCGGGCACCGGCGACGTACCAGCAGAAGCTGATGTGGCACCGCCAGCGGCAGGCGCCCAATCCGGCCGCCGTACACATGGCGGTGCGGATGGACCTCACCGGTCGACTCGACCGGCCAGCTCTCGAACGTGCGGTTGACGGGCTGCTCGCCCGGCACGAGGCCCTGCGGACCCGCTTGGCCGACCGGGACGGCGAGCTGGTCCAGGAGGTCCTGCCAGCGCGCCCGGCGGGTGTGCCGGTGGTCGAGCTCGACGCGGACCAGGTCGACGAGTGGTGCCTGGGGGTCGGGCGGGAGCCCTTCCCCGACGCCGGCCCCTGGCTTCGCACCCGGTTGGCCCGGGTCCGCGCGGACTCCTGGGTGCTGATGTTCGTCGTGCACCACCTGCACGGCGACGGATGGTCGATGCTCCAGCTCCTCGACGAACTGGGGCGCGGGTATGCCGCCGGGCAGGGAAGCGGGTCAGCCCCGGCGCCCCCCACGTCCAACTACCGCGAGTACGCGCGCCGGCAACGGGCGGCCCAGGTGCCGCCGGCCGTCCTCACGTACTGGCGACGCCAGCTCGCCGGGGCCCCCCGGACGCTGTCGCTCCCGTCGGACCGGCCGCGACCGGCCCGACTGTCCGGCCGTGGCGAGGAGTTCAGCTTCGCCATCCCGGCCGACCTGACCGCGCGCCTGACCGACCTCGCCACGGCCTGCGGCACCACCATCTTCCCGGTCCTGGCCGCGGGCTACGCGTCGCTGCTCGGCGAACTGACCGGCACCGACGACATCGTGCTCGCGTGCCCCTACGCCCACCGCGACGACCCCTCCTACGAATCGGTGGTGGGCCTGTTCACCAGCACCCTGCTGCTGCGGCTCCCGCTGTCGAGCGCGGCGTCCTTCGCTGACCTGGTGACCGGCACCGAGCAGGCGTTCGTCGACGCGATCCGGCACCAACCGGCACCCCTGCCCGCGATCTACGGCGCGGTCGACCCCGGGTGGCACGTCGGCGCACCGCCGCCGGTGGCCACCATGCTCTTCGGGCTGAACCCCGGTATGCCGCGCCTCGGGCTGCCCGGCGTCGACACGGCGGTGGCGGACCAGGGGCTCGGCTGCGCACGCCGCGACTTCGCGATGGTGGTCACTCCGGTCGACGACGGCCTGCGTGGTGTCGTGGAGTACTCGACCGACCTGTTCGACGAGGCGACGGTAGCTGCCTGGTGTGCGAGGTTCGTGCGCCTGCTCACCGAGGCCGTGGGCAGGTCGAGGTGACCGGGGTGATCCGGGAAACACCGGCCGGCCTTCCCGGGGCTTCCGGCGGTTGACGGCGGGCAGTACGGTGACCGGTGGTGCGCCGGGAAGCCTGGTCGGCAGTCGGATTTGTCGTCAACCCGGAGGCCGCCATGAGCGCACCCGCCGTCCGCACCGACCGCCTCACCAAACGGTACGGCCGCCTGCTCGCCCTCGACGAGTTGGACCTCACCGTCCCGGCCGGGGAGGTGTTCGGTTTCCTCGGCCCGAACGGCGCCGGCAAGTCCACCACCATCCGGCTGCTGCTCGGCATGACCCGGCCGTCCTCCGGGCGGGCGTGGATCTTCGACACGGACGCCGCCGACGTCGCCGGCGCCCACCGCCGGCTGGCGTACGTGCCCGCCGACGTGGCCCTCTGGCCCCGGCTCACCGGGGCGGAGATCCTGGACCTGCTCGACCGCACCGGCCCCGGCACGGACCGCGCGTACCGGGACGAGCTGGTGGAGCGCTTCGCGCTGGATCCGTCCAAGCCGGCCGGGGCGTACTCCACCGGCAACCGGCAGAAGGTGGCGCTGATCGCGGCGTTCGCCACCCGCGCCCCGCTGCTCGTGCTCGACGAACCCACCAGCGGCCTCGACCCGCTGATGGAGCGGGAGTTCCGCCGCGCCGTGACCGAGGCCCGCGACGAGGGCCGGACGGTCTTCCTCTCCTCGCACCAACTGGCCGAGGTGGAGGCCGTCTGCGACCGGGTGGCAATCCTGCGCGCCGGCCGGCTGGTCGACGTCGCCACCGTGCCCGACCTGCGCCGGCTGCACCGCACCGAGGTGCTCGTCCGGTTCGCCGGCCCCGTGCCCGACCTCACCGCCGTGCCCGGGGTCGACTCCGTCGACCCCGGGACCGACTCGGCAGTGCGGTTCACGGTCAGCGGGCCGCCGGGCCCTGCACTGCGGGCCCTGGCGGCAGCCGACGTCACCACACTCACGATGCGCGAACCCACGCTGGAGGAGATCTTCCTCGACTACTACGGGGAGACGGGCCGGTGACCGCCGCCGAACTGCGCACCGCGGGTGCCGTACCGGTACGTCCGATCGCGGGCGGAGCGTACACCCGACTCGCGCTGCACCAGGTCCGCCGGGGCGCGCTCGTCGTCCTGGCCGTGACCGCCGGTATGTCCGCCCTGGTCGCCACGACGTACGAGAGCACGGTCGGCGATGCACTGGACCCCGCCGCGCTGGCCGCGCTCGCCGAGAACCCGGCGATCCGGACGCTGTTCGGTGAACCGGTCGCCCTGGACTCCGCCGGCGGGTTCACCGTCTGGCGCACCGGCACCGTCCTCGCCGTCCTGCTCTCGGTGTGGGGGCTGCTGGCCGCCACCCGGATCACCCGGGGCGAGGAGGACGCCGGCCGGTGGGGCCTCCTGCTCGCCGGGCGGCTGGCCCTGCCGGCCGTGCTCCGCCGCCACCTCACCGTGCTCTGCGGCGTCATGGGGCTGACCGGGGTCGCGGTGGCTGGCGCGCTCACCGCCGTCGGGACCCCGCCGGCCGGAGCCGCCGTGCACGGCGCCGGCCTCGCCCTGGCCGGCATGTTCGCCGTCGCGGCGGCCATTCTCGCCGGCCAGGTCCTGCCCACCCGGGCGGGGGCGAGCGGGGCCGCCGTGGCGCTGCTCGGCCTCGGGTTGCTGGCCCGCATGGTCGGCGACGGGGTCGCCGCGCTGGCCTGGCTGCGCTGGCTGTCCCCGTACGGCCTGCTGGCCCTGACCCGGCCCTACCGGGAAGACCGGGCGCTGCCGCTGGTCGTGCTCGCGCTGGCCACGGTGGTGGTGGGCGCCGTCGCGCTGGCGCTCGCCGGCCGGCGCGACGTGGGTGCCGGGCTGGTGGCCCCCGCCGCCGGCCGCGCGCCACGCCGGTGGCTGCTCGGCTCGGTGCGGGCGTTCGCCGTCCGGCGGCTGCTGCGCCCCCTCGCCGGCTGGTCCGCCGGCGTCGGCGCGTACTTCCTGTTGATCGGCGTGCTCGCGGTGTCCATGACCGACTTCCTCGCCGACAACCAGCGCTTCGCCGACCTCGCCGGGGAGGCGGGCTTCGCCGGGCTGGGCAGCGTCCGGGGTTACACCGCCACGATGTTCGCGCTGCTCGCCGTTCCGGTCGGGGTGTTCGCCGCGGTACGGATGGCCGGATTCGCCGCGGCGGAGGCCGACCGGCGGCTGACCGGCCTGCACGCCCAACCGATCACCCGGGGCCGGCTGCTCGGTGCGGAGGTGGCCGCCACCGGGGCCGGCGCGGCTGTCCTGCTCACCGTCGCCGGGGCCGCCACCTGGCTCGGGGCCGCGGCCGTCGACGCGGACCTGCCGGTGCTCGCGGCGCTCGCCGGCACCTGGAACGTGCTGCCGATCGCGCTGCTCTGCCTGGGCGCCGCGGTGCTCGCGCTCGGCTGGGCGCCCCGCGCGGTGGCCGCCGCCGGTGCGCTGCCGGCCGCCGGCGGGTTCCTGCTCCAGGTCGTCGCCGACAGCACCGGCGCCCCCGCCTGGGTCAGCCGGCTGTCCCCGTTCGCGCATCTCGCGGCGGTGCCGGACACCGCACCGAACTGGCCCGCCAGCGCCGTCATGACGGCGCTGGCGGGGGCCGCCCTGCTGGCCGGCGGGTACGGTTACCGGCGCCGCGACCTGCGCGGCTGACACCAGTAGCCGGCACTGCTGCCCGGCGGCGCACCGGGCCGGTCCGCCGCGCACGCTGGTCATGGCGGTCCCTTCCCGGGCGAGGATGGTGGGTAGGGAACGGGGCCGGCCCGGCCGGTGCCGGGCCGGCCCGGTCAGCGCACGGCGCGGAAGAACTGCCGGATGTCCGCCACCAGGAGATCGGGGGCATCGTGGGCGGCGAAGTGGCTGCCCCGGTCGTACGTGCTCCAGGAGACGATGTTCTTGTGGTCGCGCTCGGCCAGCGGCCGGATCGACTGGTAGTCCCAGGCGAAGTTGGCCAGACCCAGCGGCACGGTGGTCGGCTCCAGCGGCTCCGCACCCCGGCCGTTGGAGACGTGCCGGGGGTGGACCGCCGCGGCGTCCTCGTAATAGAAGCGGGCCGACGAGGCGCCGGTGTTGGTCAGCCAGTAGATCATCACGTTGGTCAGTACGAACTCGGGGTCGAGGAACTCCCCCATCAGCTGGGCGCTCCAGCCGAGCTGGCCGACCGGGGAGTCGGCCAACGCGTGCGCCAGGTTCTGCGGCTCGGTGGACTGGAGCTTGTCGTACGCGCCCCGGTTGTTGACGAACCACTCGGCGAACGCCAGCTTGCCCCGGTCGGCCTCGGAGAGGCCGGCGAGCTCCTCCGGATCGCCGGAGGGGAACGAGAAGACCTGCGTGACGTGGACCCCGATCGCGTGCTCCGGGTCCACCCGCCCCACCTCCGGGGAGATGAGCGAGCCGCCGTCGTTGCCGGCGGCACCGTAGCGCCGGTAGCCGAGGCGGCGCATCAGCTCGGCCCAGGCCCGGGCCACCCGGAACCGGTTCCAGCCCCGCTCCCGCGTCGGGCCGGAGAGACCGAAGCCGGGGATCGACGGGATGACCAGGTGGAACGCGTCGGCCGGGTCACCGCCGTGGGCGCGCGGGTCGGTCAGCGGGCCGATCACGTCCAGCCACTCGACCGGGGTGGTCGGCCAGCCGTGGGTCAGGATCAGCGGGGTGGCGTCCGGCTCCGGCGAGCGGACGTGCAGGAAGTGCACGTTCTGCCCGTCGATCTCGGTGGTGAACTGCGGGTACGCGTTCAGCCTCGCCTCCCAGGCCCGCCAGTCGTACGCGGTCCGCCAGTGCTCGGTCAGGCGCTGGACGTAGCCGAGCGGGACGCCGTACTCCCAGCCGGGCGGGACCGGGCCGGCGGGAGCGCGGCTCGGCTCGGCGGGCAACTCGCCCGCCCACCGGGTACGGGCCAGCCGGTCGTACAGGTCGTCGAGATCGGCCTGCGGGATGTCGATGCGGAACGGGGTGATCGCGGTGTGGTCAGCCATGCATCGAAGCCTAGAGATCAATTAGGAAGACCTTGTTCCTAATGCTCAGCCAGACTTGGGCCATGCTGGAAACCTCGGCGCGACTGCTGCGCCTGCTGTCGTTGTTGCAGACTCCCCGGGAGTGGACCGGCGCCGAGCTGGCGCAGCGCCTGGCGGTCAGCACCCGCACCGTCCGCAACGACGTGGAACGGCTGCGCACCCTGGGCTACCCGGTGCACGGGACCCGCGGCGCGGTGGGCGGTTACCGGCTCGGCGCCGGGGCGTCCCTGCCGCCCCTGCTGCTCGACGACGAGGAGGCGGTGGCGGTCGCCGTGGGGCTGCGCACCGCCGCCGGCGGCACCGTCGCCGGGGTCGAGGAGACGTCGCTGCGGGCACTGGCCAAGCTCGAACAGGTGCTCCCCGCCCGGCTGCGCCGGCGGGTGAGTGCCCTGCACACCTACACCGTGCGGGTGCCGCACGACGAGCCGGGGCCACAGGTGGACGCCGGCATCCTGACCCTCGTCTCCGCCGCCTGCCGGGACCGCGAGCGGCTGCGCTTCGACTACGCCCGGCACGACGGCACCGGCGGCCGCCGGATCGTGGAGCCGTACCGCCTGGTCAACTGGGGACGCCGCTGGTATCTGGTCGCCTTCGACCCGGAGCGGGACGACTGGCGCACGTTCCGGGTGGACCGGATCGGCTCGCCCGCCCCGACCGGGGCGCGCTTCCCGCCTCGCGAGCTGCCCGAGGACGTGGTCGACCGGGTCCGGCGGGGGGTGTCGTCGGCGGCCTGGCGGCACCGGGCCCGAATCACCGTGCACGCCCCGGCGGAGGTGGTCGCCGAGCGGATCAACCCCGCCGTCGGCACGGTCGAGGCGGTGGACGCCGGCACCTGCGTGCTGCACACCGGCGCGGACCGGTTGGAGAGCATCGCCGTCTGGATCGGGCTGCTCGGGGTGGACGTCACCGTCGAGGACCAGCCGGAACTCGCCGACGTGCTGCGCACCCTCGGTGAGCGCTACCTGCGCGCGGTGCCGCCGCGGCGGGACGGGCCCGACCCGTCGTGACACCCGTCGCCGGCCGGCGCGGCAGCACGGCCCTCCCGGCAGCTCACGGGACGGGCCGCACCCCAGGCCGCCTAGACTGGGCGCCATGGGGCGGCCAGCGTGAGTGACGCGGTACGGACCGGGGCCGCCGCCCACCACCAGGGGTACTTCCACGAGGCCGTCCGCTACGCCTCCGACGAGGAACTGCTCGCCGTGGCGGTGCCGTTCCTGCTCGGCGGCGTCGCCGCCGGTGAACCCACCTTCGTGGCCCTGGGCGAGCGCACCGGCGGGCTGGTCCGGGCCGCGCTGCCCGCGAACCGCGGCGTCGAGTTCCTGCCCGGCGACGACGTGTACGCCCGCCCGGCCGCCGCCATCCGGTCCTACCGCCAGCTGCTGGCCGACCAGGTGGCGGCCGGCGCCGGGCAGATCCGGATCATCGGTGAGGTGCCCCCGGTCGCGCTCGGCCCGACCTGGGACTGGTGGGCCCGGTACGAGTCCGCCATCAACCACGCGTACGACGACTTCCCGCTGTGGAGCATGTGCGCGTACGACAGCCGGACCACCCCGGCGGCCATGCTGGCCGACGTGGCCCGGACCCACCCGCGGTTCGCCACCCCCGACGGCCGGCACGTGCCCAGCGAGACGTGGACCCCGCCAGCCAGCTACCTGCGGGAGAACCGGCCGGTCGCGCCGGATCCGCTGCAGGCGACCCCGCCGGCCGTGGAGCTCACCGAGCCGACCGCCGCGCGGGCCCGCACCGCCGTGTACGACGCCGACCGGGGGCAGCTGCCGGCCGACGACGTGGCGGACCTCGTCGTCGCGGTCAGCGAGACCGTGACCAACGCGCTGCGCCACGGCGCCCCACCGGTCCGGCTCCGGCTCTGGTCCGGCGACGACCGGATCATCGTCACGGTCAGCGACGGCGGCGACGGGCCCCGCGACCCGTTCGCTGGGCTGCTCCCGGCCAACGGCACCGCCCCCGGCGGCCTGGGCCTGTGGATCACCTACCAGTCGTGCAACCACGTGACCCTGCACTGCGGCGCCGACGGTTTCACCGTCCGGCTCACCGCCGGCAACCCGCACGCCGCCCGCTGAACACGCCGTCCCCGGCGGCCGTACCAGGCGGCGAAGAAGGCGGCGGCGAGCAGCAACTCGGCGACGTCCCCGCCGTACCACATCAACCGGGCCGCCGAACGCAGCGCGGCGACGTCCCGGTCGGCCAGCCCGGGCGGCAGGGTCGCGGCGTGGGCGTAGAGGTACTTCGCCAGCACGGCGTGGCCCGCCGCCGCCCCGAGCAGGACGCCGGCCCGCATGGCCGGGCCGGCTCGGCGTGGAGCCGGGTCGGGGCCGGCGACCGCCCAGGCGAACACGTACCCGGCCGCGAGGTAGTGCAGGTGCAGGCCATGGTGCAGCCAGGGATTCCGCTCCGCCGCCGCGTACAGCGGGGTGAGCAGCACCACCGCGAGCCCGCCGGTGGCGAGCAGCGCGGCGGTCGCCGGATGCGCGAGCAGGTGCAGCGGCCGGGCCCGCAGGACGCGCGTCACCGCGCGGCGGACCGGTGGCGGGGCGACCCGCAGCAGCAGAGTGACCGGCGCGCCCAGCGCCAGCCCGAGGGGCGCGACCATCCCGAGCAGCAGATGCTGGGCCACATGGACGCGGGGGTCCGCGGACCCGCCCGCGAGCGGGCCGAACGCCAGCGCCAGCACCGCGCAGCCGGCCAGCCAGGAGACGCTACGCCCCCGGCGCCAGCCCCGCCGGTCCCGCGTGACGGCCAGCAGGTAGCCGGCGGCGAGCAGGGCGACCAGCGTGAGCGGGAGCGGGTCCGCCCCGGCCCCGGCGAGCCCGGTCACCCGCTGGTGGTGCCCGGGCGGGCCCGGCCGAGCACCACGGCGCCGAGCAGCAGCAGCGCCGCGCCGCCGGCGATCCAGAACACGTCGTACGGGAGCAGGGGCACCCCGTAGCGGATCTGGTGCAGCCGCAGCACCTTGTGGTCGACCACGCCGTCGAACACCTGGAACGCCCCGGCGCCGAGGAGGAACCCGCCCCAGGCGGCCCGGGGTGCGAGGACGCCCCGCCGGCGCAGGTCGGCGAACCAGAAGAAGCCGCCGACCAGGGCCAGCAGCTCCGCCGCGTGCAGCAGCCCGTCGGAGAGCAGCCCCACCGCCGGGGTGGACCGGTCGTAGAAGTGGTGCCAGCCGAGCACCTGGTGGAAGACGATCTCGTCGACGGCCGCCACCACCGCGACGCCGATGATGCCCGCGGCCAACGCCGACGCCCGCCGGTCCACGGCACGCAGCCGCGACGGCCCGCCGCCGACCGCCCGTCCGCCGCTCAACGCCGGGCCAGCCGGGTGGCGAGGGCGGCGCGCAGCTCGTCCATGCCGGCGCCGGTCAGTGCGGAGGCCGCGACGGCGCCCGGGTGTGCCCGCCGCAGCGCGTCGACCCACTCCGGCGGGGTCACGTCGATCTTGTTGAGCACCAGCAGCTCCGGCACGTCACCCGCGTCGATCTCGTGCAGCACGCCGTGCACGGTGGTGATCTGGTCCAGCGCGTCCGGCGCCGAGGCGTCCACCACGTGCAGCACCAGGTCGCTGCGGCTCACCTCGTCCAGCGTCGAGCGGAACGCGTCGACCAGCTGGTGCGGCAGGTGCCGGACGAAGCCGACCGTGTCGGTGACGGTACAGAGCACGTCTCCGACGCGTACCCGGCGCACGGTCGGGTCGAGCGTCGCGAAGAGCACGTCCTGCACCTGGGCGTCGGCTCCGGTCAGCCGGTTGAGCAGGGCCGACTTGCCGGCGTTGGTGTAACCGGTGATCGCCACCGAGGGGACCTGGTTGCGGGCCCGCCGCTCCCGGTTGCGTTGCCGCCGCCGGGCCAGCTCCGAGGCGTTGCGCCGCAGCCGGGTGGCGCGCTGGCGCAGCCGGCGCCGCTGGGTCTCCAGCCGCATCTCACCGGGGCCCCGCACACCCATCCCGGCGCCGCCGGCGACCCGGCCGCCACCGACCCGCGACATCGACCGCCCGTCGCCCCGCAGCCGCGGCAGCTGGTACGCGATCTGCGCCAGCTCCACCTGCAACCGCCCCTCGCTGGTGCGGGCGTGCTCGGCGAAGATGTCCAGGATGAGGGCGGTGCGGTCGACCACCCGTACGCCGACCCGCTCCTCCAGGTTGCGCACCTGCCCGGGGCTCAGCTCCCCGTCGGCGATGACCAGGTCGGCGCCGGTGCGCTCGGCCAGGGCGGCCAGCTCGTCGACCTTCCCGGAGCCGACGAAGGTGGCCGGGTCGGGACGGGGGCGGCTCTGCACCACCTCGTCGACCACGGTAAGCCCGTCGGTGTCAGCGAGCCGCCGCAGCTCGGTCAGCGACACCTCCGTCCCCGGGCCGGTCTCCCCCGCCTCGTCCGCCCGGTGCACGGCGAGCAGCACCGCCGTGGGCCGCACGTGGGGCGTGCCGGCACCGTTGCCCAGCAACCATGATCCCGCCATGACAGACCTCGCATCACCTCGCGTCGGCCCCCGCTCTACCCCGGGCCGGACGAACCATGCCGGATCCCCTCGGCGGCGTTGCCGAGCGCCTCCGGTGCCAGCCCCGCCGGTGGCGCCCGTCACCGGCGGCGGACGGCGGCCGGACCCGGCGGTACGGTCGGTGGGCCGGCGACGGTCCCGTCCCGGGCGCGCCGCGGCAGACACCGAGGAGGACGTGGCCGTGCCGGACGCCGAGCAGCTCGTCGACGACGCCCTCGCGGCGGTACGCGGCACCGACGTACGGCTCGCCGAGCGGCAGCTGGACCGGCTGATGATCGGCACCGGCGCGGCGGACGGCGCGGCCGCGGTCGACGCCGCCCTCCTGCGCCGGCTGGTCCGCGGCGTCAACCGGCTGGTGCCGCGTGGCTGGCAGCCGGCCGACCTGGTCCGGCTGGTCACCCGCCGCCACGGCGCCCGGGCGGCCGGGTTGGTGCTGGACGCGCTCGCCGTGCAGCGCCGCGACCTGGCCGGCCCGGTGCCGCCCTGGTGGGACGATCAGCTGCGCGACCTGGACGCCCGGGTGTGGTGGGACGCCGACGAGCGGCAGCTGGCGGACCGGTCGACCCGGTTCGGGTGGGACCGCGTCACCGCCCTGCGCACGGCGGTCGACGTGGTGGCGATGGTCGAGGGACTACCCCCGATCGCCGTGCTCCGCCCGCCGCCCGGCACGGCCGGGGCGTCGGCCGCGCGGACCGGCCCGCCGAGCGGGTCGCGGGTGCTCGACCGGGTACGGGCGCTGCTGGCCAAGGCCGAGTCGACCACCTTCCCGGCGGAGGCGGAGGCGCTCACCGGCAAGGCGCAGGAGCTGATGGCCCGGCACAGCCTCGACGAGGCCCTGCTGGCAACCGGCTCCGAGCGGACCGACCTGCCCGGCGGAGTGCGCCTCGGCACCGACCCCCCGTACGCGGGCGCGAAGGCCCTGCTGGCGCAGGAGGTCGCGGCGGCCAACCGGTGCGAGGCGGTCTGGTCCGACGACCTGGACTTCACCACCGTGCTGGGCTGGCCGGCCGACCTGGCGGCGGTCGAGCTGCTCTACACCTCGCTGCTCGTGCAGGCCACCGCCGCGATGCTGCGCGGGCGGAGCGAGCGGAGCGGGAACGCCGGCCGGCGCACCCGCGGCTACGACGAGTCCTTCCTCAACGCCTTCGCGCTGCGCATCGGCGAGCGGCTCCGGGCGGCCGCCGAGGAGGCCGACCGGCAGGTGGCCGCGGAGGCGGGGCGGGAGCGGCTGCTGCCGGTGCTCGCCGCCCGCTCCGAAGCGGTCCGGGAACGCCTCGACGCCCTCTTCCCCGGCGTCACCCGGGCCCGGCTCACCGTCCGGGACGCCGAGGGGTGGCACTCCGGCACCTCCGCCGCCGACCGGGCCTCGCTGGAGGTGGGCGGCCCGGCCGCCGGCCGGCCCCGACCGGTGCGCGGCGGCCGGCGCGGGTCGCGCTGAACCCTTCCACCGGCGCGGGTCGCGCGGCAGCCGGCAGGGCCCGCGCGGATATTTGTCCGCGCCGGCTGTCGGATCGTGGGGGGCGGCTCCGACCCCTCACCGAGACGCGCCACGATGGGCGCGGTGACGACACGAGGAGCACCGAGATGAAGTACATGCTGCTGATCTGGAACCGCCCCGGGTTCGTGGAGGAGCTGTCGGAGCGGGAGCGCACCGAACTCTTCGGCGAGGTCGACGAGATCATGAAGAAGCTGACCGAGTCGGGCGAGCTGATCGGCGGGCAGGCGCTGGCCGACCCGTCGCAGACCCGCACCGTCCGGCCCGCCGGCGGCCGGCCGGAGGTGACCGACGGGCCGTTCATGGAGAGCAAGGAGCAGTTCGCCGGCTATCTGATGGTCGACTGCGACAGCCCGGAGCGGGCCGCCGAGATCGCCGCCAGCTGGCCCGACGTCCGGCGCGGCTTCGGGGTGCTGGAGGTGCGGCCGGTGATGGACGAGGCCGGAACGGAGATGTGACGACGCCACTGGTCGAGGACCTGCTGCGCAGCCTGGCGCCGCAGGTCCTCGGGCTGCTCGTGCGCCGGCACGGCCAGTTCGACGCCGCCGAGGACGCCGTCCAGGAGGCGCTGCTCGCCGCCGCGGTGCAGTGGCCGGAGCAGGGCGTGCCGGACAACCCGCGCGCCTGGCTGCTCACCGTCGCCGGCCGCCGGCTGACCGACGAGTGGCGCAGCGAGCGGGCCCGCCGGGACCGCGAGACCGCGGTGGCCCTGCGGGAGCCGGCGTACGCGGGGGTGGCCCCGCCGGCCGACGAGGAGCCGCCGGCCGGGGACGACACGCTGACCCTGCTCTTTCTCTGCTGCCACCCGGCGCTGGCCCGGTCGGCGCAGGTCGCCCTGACGCTGCGCGCGGTCGGCGGCCTCACCACCGCGCAGATCGCCCGGGCCCACCTGGTGCCCGAGGCGACCATGAGCCAGCGCATCCGCCGGGCCAAGCAGCGTGTCGAGGCCGCCGGGGCCCGGTTCACCATGCCCTCGCCGGCCGACCGCGACGAGCGACTGCGGGCCGTACTCCAGGTGCTCTACCTGATCTTCAACGAGGGTCACACCGCCTCCGCCGGGCCGGACCTGCACCGGGCCGAGCTGACCGTCGAGGCGATCCGGCTGACCCGGATGCTGCACCGGCTGCTCCCCGACGACGGCGAGGTGACCGGGCTGCTCGCACTGATGCTGCTCACCGACGCGCACCGGGCGGCGCGTACCGGGCCGGACGGGGAGCTGGTGCCGCTGGCCGAGCAGGACCGCAGCCGCTGGGACCGGGCCGCGATCGAGGAGGGGATCGCGCTGGTTACCGCCGCGCTGACCTGGTCGCCGCCAGGGCCGTACCAGCTGCAGGCGGCGATCGCGGCGGTGCACGCCGAGGCGGCCTCGGCGGCGGAGACCGATTGGCCGCAGATCCTCGCGCTCTACCGGCTGCTCGCCCGGATCGCCCCGAACCCGATGATCACCGTCAACCAGGCGGTCGCGGTGGCCATGGTGGACGGTCCCCGGGCCGGCCTGGCCCTACTCGCCCCGCTGGACTCGGACGAACGGATCGCCGGGCACCACCGGCTCGCCGCCGTCCGCGGCCACCTGCTGGAGCTGGCGGGCGAACCGGACGCGGCACGGGAGGCATACCAGGCGGCGGCCCGGGCGACCACCAGCCTGCCGGAGCAGCGCTACCTGGAGCTGCGCGCCGCCCGGCTGGCCGGCACCGAACCGTCGGACGGGAGCTGGCGCGGCTGAAGCAGGCGCGGGTGGTCGCCGGGCCGAACGGCGCTCACGGGTGGCGGAGAGGTGCTCGGGGCGGCGCGCAGCTCCAGGT
>NZ_POUB01000269.1 GCF_003236335.1 Micromonospora deserti | reverse complement strand
GGTTGGGCGTCACCGATCGGGGTGGTGCGGGTCGGGCCGGCGTGGGCCGCCCAGCGGTGGGCGGCGGCTTCGTGGCGGGCGCAGACGGTTTCGGCGCGGTATCGGCCGGTGCCGGGGCGGCCGGCTTCGATGAGGGCCGTGGCCCACCTACGGCAGCGGGCGCAGTAGGTGGGCCAACGGGCGGTCATGGCGGTCAGTGGCCGCAGCCAGGGCAGTGCAGACCGGGGCAGCAGCGACCCGAGCGGCGCACCAGCACGGCGATGACGACCAGGACCAGGACCACGCCCGCGACGAGCGGGAACGCGGCCCGCACCGCATGGACGAGCTGCACGGCGGCGAGATAGCCGGCCACGGCGACGGCACCCAGCGTCGGGACGGCGGCGGCGGCGATGACGCGGCCACGGCGGAGCCGGCGGACCGGAGCCGGGGCGGGCCGGCCGTCGTCGAGGAACCGGACCGTGACTGTGACGCGGGAGTCGCCCGGGATCTGCCGGGGCGTGGTCATGGACACCAGGCGGCCGGAGTCGCGGACCAGGGCGACGGTGGCGGCAACCTCGGCCGGGGTGCCGACGATCCGGCGCGCGACGACGGCGGGCCGGCGGGTGTTGACGCGGGCGAGCTGGTTGCGGGTCATCGGGTCACCTCCGAGGCGAAGATCTGACCGTTGCGGGGTGTCTGGACGACGGACGGGACGAGAGCCGAGCGGACCGCCACCGGGGCGGCCGGGGTCGGGACGGCGGATGCCGGCGAGACGAAGACCGGGGCGGAATCGGCGGGCCGCTGAGTGTCGTCCAGGTCGACGGCGGCGGCCGGCGACGGCCGGACCGGAGCCGGGGCCGGGGCGGGCGTCTTCGCCGGGGCGGACAGGATGAGCTTGGACAGGGCGAGGAACGCCAGCGCCGGCACCGACGACAGCAGCCGGGACGAAAAGCTGTCCTCCGCCACGGCGATCTGCGCGGCCAGGGACAGCGCCACGGCGGCGACGAGGATCGACAGCGGGTAGAGCACCGGAGCGTTGGGGTCGAGGCGGCGGCGACGGCGGATGACCAGCAGCGCGGCGGCCGGGGTCAGTTCGGAGATGACGGCGTTGGACCAGCCGAACCACTGGCCGGTGCCGGCCGGGGCGTGGGCCATGGTCCAGTCCTTCACGTGGGTGAACGACGCGGCGCCGGCCATGCCGCCCACCGCCAGGAGGATGAGGACCAGGGCGAAGGCTTCCAGTCGTTCGGAGTTCAAGGCCCGCTTCATGCCGCCCACCCCCACGCTTCGGCGTCCTCGGCGGCGATCTCGACGTGCCGGGCGAGGGCGGCGTCGAGGATGGCGTCGGCGTGGGTGTCGGGGGCGCAGTAGGGGCAGTGCTGGTCGGGGTCGGTGTGGGCGAGGTCGAGGCAGGTGCGGCGGATGGGCCGGCGGGTGAGTCGACGGGTACGCATCACGGGCTCCAAGCAGGCAGAGGGTCAGCGGTGGGTGGGGGTGATGTGCACGCGGATCCACTCCGGCGGCTCCCCGGTCGAGGCGACGGCTTCGGAGAGGCACCGCCACAGCGCCCACGCCTCGTTGGGGGTCAGGTACATGCGGCGCCGGCCGGAGCCGACCGCCACGTAGAGGTCGGCGTTCGGGGTGACCCGGACCGTGACCGGCACCGACGCCCGCTCGACGTGCGGGGCGCGCAGCCGGTAGAAGCGGCGCGGCTCCTGGGTCGGCTCGTCCGGCGGGTCGGCGTAGGGCATCCGGGCCGGGGTGTTCTCGGGCATCTGGTCGGGGGTCACCGCGGCTCACCTCCGTGCGGGGTGGTGTCGATGTCGAGGGCGTTGAGCAGGGACGGCGGTAGCAGCGGCGCGGCCTGCCGGGGCGGGGTCGGCCGGTAGGTGTGCCGGCCGTTGCCGGTGCCGTTGCGGGCCGGCTTGACCGGGGCCGGCGGCTCGACCGGTTCGGGCTGGACCTCGGGCGGGGCGGCGAAGGTGGCGGCCATGTCCCGGATCAGGTCGTCATCGATGTAGGAGAAGCGGACGCGGGCGGGTTCGGGCTGGCCGTCGAGCAGCACGTACGCGACGCCCTTAGCGGAGATCGGGATGTGGTCGGCGAGTGCTCCCCGGTCGCGGGCACCGTCGCCAAGGAGCAGGTCGACGTGTCCGCGTTCGGTCAGTCCGAGGGCGATGCGGGTCGGGAAGTAGTCCCGGACGGTGACGACTTCCTTGCGGGGGTCCTGCGTGGCGGCGACGACCAGGACGCCGAGCCCGGCACCCTGCGACAGCAGCACACCCAAGCTGTGGGTGATCCGGTTGCGGATCTCGCTGTCCGGCAGGAAAGCCAGCAGCGTCGCCAGCTCGTCAATCACGATGACGATCAGCGGCTCATCCACGGTTGGGGTGTGGACCCGGACCTTCCCGCGCAGCACTCGTTGACGGGCGCGCATCCGGGTCACGGCGTCATCGAGCATGTCGGCCATGCGCGACCAGTCGTCATCGACGTAGCGGGAGAACAGCGGGCCGCCGATGGCCAGCTCCATGCCGCCCTTCGGGTCGATCGCCCACACCCGCACCAGTCCGGAGCGGATGCCGGCGGCGAGGGAGCGGAGCAGGGACCAGATGACCGAGCCCTTGCCCATCCGCGTCGCCCCGCCGATCAGGACGTGCGTGGCGAGCAGCCGCAGGCAGTACACGGCCAGGTCCTCGCGCAGCCCGAGGGGCAGGGCGGTGAAGTCCGGGCGGGCCGGCACGGGCAGCGGCTTGACGATGCGGGTCAGCGGGTCGCGGCGAATGAACACCAACCAGACATGACGGGGCCGGTCGCGGAACCGGATGGCGTCGACCCGCCGCAGCAGCCAAGCCAGCCGGCCGGAGCGGGCCGGGGGTGCCTGCCGGCGGCCGGAGAAGACCCGGCAGTGCCGGGTGCCGAACGAGTACGCCAGGTCATGTGCCGCCTTGTGGTACGCCTCCGGGTTCTGCCCGCGCGGCATCTGCAACACGACCTCATCGGTGGCGTAGGAGCAGCGCACCGACAGCAACTCAGGCACCTTCTCGCCGCCGTCGTACTTCTTCACCAGACCGCACAGCGTCATCGCCTCGTGCCACTGCCGGCGGTACACCCACAGCCGCCGCCACCACGAGACGACGCGGAGCACGACCAGGCGCTGAAACGAGTCCCGACCCCGCCACCACCACACGCCGCCGACAGCGGCGAGGACGAGCAGGACCAGGAGGTGAGGCCACCAACCGTGCGACTGGTAGACGTCGACGGCGACCAGGACCAGGACGACGCCCGGCCAGGCCCGCCAGTGCCGCACCGCCCACACCGCGAACCGCACCAGCACGACGGCCAGGCGGAGCAGCAGGAACAGGATCGTGACCGTCCAGACCACCGGCCACGGCGTGGCGACCTGGAGGCGCCGGAAGTTGACCAGCGGAGCGCGCATCACGCCACCGCCTTGCGGGCGTTGCGCTGCTCGGTCCACGCCTCCGCGCACACCTTGTGCACCGGCTTGCCACCGGGGCTCCGGCAGATCGCCGGCTTCCCGCAGATCACGCACGGAGCGGACTCGCCGGCACCACCACCGCGAGTCCAGTCCAGGAAAGTTGGCATGATGAACCCGCCCTTCCAGGCCGAGAGGAAATTGGTGGGGCAGCGGGGCGGCCGGCTTTCCTAGGGCATGGGCCGCCCCGCGCCACAGTCAGTAGCCGTGCCGGCGGAGCGCGTCGTACGCCGCCGCCAGTTCTGCCTTCGTGCACCGGTCCTTCGCGGCGTTGAAGGTGGCCTTTGCCTTGTCGAACGTCGGGCTGTCGATGTCCCGGTCCGCGGCGTCGGTCTCCGCCATGCCGAGCTGGATCAGCCGCATGACCTTGTCCCTGCGCACCGGCTCCGGGTCGCGCTGCTTGCGTCCGAACATCACGCGGCCTTGCCGCGCGTCTCGGCCAGGGTCTTCGGCGCAACCAGCGCCGTTGCCCGCAGCGAGTAGGCCAGCCGGCCGTTGCTGCCCACGTACGGGGTCACGGTCAGGTTCTCGAACTCCACCGGCTGGAACGGACCCACCGGCGGCACCGGCTGAACGTCGGACAGGATCTTGACCGACACCTCACGCGACCGCGCGCCCAACTCCGGGTCCAGGTCCGACACCCGGCACTGCCACACCCGCTGCCCGGTCAGCTTGTCCTTGCTCGGCGTCCTCGAGCGCGTCTTCTCGTCGAAGTCCTGCGCCTCCGCGATCGAGTCCGGCACGAAGACACAGCCGTGCGGGAACACCGCCTCGAACGGAACCGCGAACCGAGTACCACCCCTGAGGGCCATGACGATCTCCTTCGCTGATGCGGCTTGACCGGCGATCCGGCTTCTGTGATGCCGACAACCTAACAACTGATAGGCATACCAGTCAACTGTTAGGTTCAAGTTCGTTGCGGTGCGTTATTGAGCAGGCAGAAGACCTCTCATCTGTTAGGTGGCTGGTAGCCTTCACCCGTACGCGACGCCGATCAGCAGGGAGCACTGCCATGACCTCTCCCCATGGCCGCACGGAGCGGCCGGAGGCCAGGCATCAGCAGGTCGCGCGCAACATCCGCAACGAGATCGAGGCGGGTCGGCTAGTGCACGGCACTGCCCTGCCATCCACGAGGAAGCTTGCGGAGGAGTGGGGCGTCAGCGTCTTCACGATCAATGAGGCGATGAAGGTGCTCGCTGACGAGGGGCTTGTGATCAACGAGTCCCGGTCCAAGCGAGTCGTCCACGCGCCCGATCAGTTGCGCCGGTCGGAAGTGCGCCCCCAACGCCCCCGCGTTGTCCTGATTGGCGGGTATGCCGGCAGCGGCAAAACCGAGCTGGGCCGGATCCTCGCCCGTGAAACGGGCTGGCCGATGCTCGACAAGGACACCCTGACCCGCCCTGTGGTGGAGGCGGCGCTAGAGACGCTGGGCCAGTCGCCGCATGACCGCGAGTCGCAGACCTACCTAAGCCAGATTCGCCCGCGTGAGTACGAAGCCCTCCAGGACGCGGCCAGCGAGAACATTCAGTGCGGCAACAGCGTGATCGTGACCGCGCCGTTCATCCGGGAGTTCGGCGATGCCGCCTGGGTGGCTCGGACCCGGGCATTCTTCGAGGCAGCGAAGGCGACCACGACCGTGGTGTGGGTGTACTGCGACGCGGACACCATGCTGACCTACGTGCGCCGTCGTGGCGCCGCTCGGGACGCCTTCAAACTCGCGGACTGGCCCGGCTACCTGGGCACCATCGACCTTGACTTCCGCCCGGCGGGCGCGCACCTCGTGGTGGACAACTGCGCATCGAGCCGGCCGCTGCAAGAGCAGGCGAAGGAGCTGGTGAAGGGCATCCTTGCGGACGAGGGTCTGTGATGCGGGGCGTGATTCTGTACGGCCCGCCAGCGGCAGGCAAGGACACGATCACAAGCGCACTGCACGACCTTGACGCCCGGTACGCGCTGTACCCGCGTCTCAAGGTTGGCTCGGGACGCACGAGCGGCTACCGCATGGCCGATGAAGCCACCCTTGACCGCCTACGCCGCAACGGTGAAGTCGTCTGGGAGAACCAGCGGTACGGCGCAAGCTATGTCGTGGACCGCTCGTCCCTGACGCAGCGGTTGTCGACCGGTGTGCCTGTGGTGCACCTGGGCCAGCGTCCCGCCGTCGCTGCGGTCACCGCGGCTGTCCCGGGTGCCCGCTGGTGTGTGGTCTATCTGTGGTGTCCGCGAGAGGTGGCGGCGCAGCGAATCATCTCTCGCCGAACCGGCGACACCGATGCGCGCCTACGCGCATGGGATGAAACCGAGCCGCTACCCGAGGCCGATCTCAGTCTGAACACCGCCGACGTGTCCCCGCGTGCCGCAGCGGAGCGCATCCATCGTCACGTCCTGGCCGACGACCGCCCACCGGTACCCCTGCTCTGATGAAGTAGGGCGAGCAGCCCGTGGCCGTCCTCAATCCGGGCGTCTGGTTCCAGGTCGGGGTTAGGTGGTTCGCGGTCGGTGCGGGGTGAACACATGAGAATCGCGGCGCCGGCACCGGCCCGGCGGGCGCAAGCGATGTCGCGGTTCACGCTGTCACCCACGAACCAGCAGTCTCCGATGGGGATGCCGATGGCGTCGGCGGCCAGCTGGGCCAGGCGGGGGTTGGGCTTGCGGGGTCCGGCCTCGTCGCTGTAGAACTCGGCGGCAAACAGGTCGGACAGGCCGGCGGCGGCGAGGAAGTCCCGGTGCGCGGCGCCGCAGAGGGTGTTGCTGACCACCGCCATCGGCAGGTCCGCATTGGCAGCGGCGTGCAGCGCCTCCGGGATCCCGGGGCGGACCTTCCACTCCGGACGCCAGGTCCAGGCGTACGCCAACGGGGTCGCCTCCCGCTCGACCGCGTCGCGGGCAGGTTTCGGCCAGGTACGGGTTACGAAGTCCGCCCACACCTGAGCGTGTGGCAGCTCGACCGGCTCAGCGGTGCGGCCGATGTCGTCCCGCCACAGCGCATAGGCTCGGGCACCCTCGCCAAGGTCGGCGGCGATCTGCTCGGCCGGCACCATCCCGGCGACGAGCTGGGACAGCCGGCGGACCAGTTCTGGTGGAGCCGGGGGTTGTCGTGGGGCGTCGGCCAGGACACCGCCGAAATCCAACAGGAGAGCGCGAGGCGATCGAAGCACGCCCACCATCCTCACGGATGACCCGAGCGGTGGGGATGCGGTCTCTTGATCGTCCACCGTTGCTTCGTATCGTGCAGTGATGTGGCGAAGGGTGGCCAGCGGAGCGGTTGACGCCAGGAGCGCGAGCCACCGTCAGGCACTCGGCTGCGTTTCCGTCCTGGTCATTCGCAGGTGAATGAGCAAGTACCGGTGAGGGGTGGTGGCCCGGGAGCTTACTGCGACACTTCCATGATCGTTTGGAGCAGCAGCTCTGGCACTGCGGTCAGCGCTGCGGTCAGTAGTTGCTCGATCGGTACTGCGACTGTGCTGCTGTCGACGGTGATGTGGTCCGCCCATGCCTCTGGTTGGTATCGGGCGAGCATCGACAACGCGAACAGGACTGCCCACCACGCCATGACGGGGTGGAGGGAATCGGTGTTCGCGCCAACAGCGGGGAAGACGTACCGATCATGCAGGCGGTAGAGAGTGCTGTGCGCGAGCGCCTCGGCGGTGCGCTCGTGGTAGCCGCTGTGGCTGGATGGATATGCCAGGTGGAGGGTGCCGCCTTGGCCATCGGGATACACGCCCTTGGCGTAGATCGCAGTGTGTCCAGCGAGCTTCGGGTATTGGCCCAGGAAGGCTTCCAGCAACGGCATCGGGCCCGTGTGCTGCAGCGGCGGCATGATGTCGGCCGAAATGCCAGTGACGATGAGCTGCACGGGTGACGCCGTCTGAGCCTGATGTAACACGCTGTACTCATCGACGCTCACTGGAAGTGGGGCCGCACCGACCGAGCGCTCCAAGGGGAACACGCTGCCCTCCGGCAGGGTGTTCCACAGCTCTCCCAGCGACACCGGCGCGGTGCCGTCCCAGGTCGGCGAGTTCAGGATCTTCGACAGGCGGGTGAAACTTCCTGCAGTGGTGTTGTCGCCGTACACCTGAACCTTGGCGATGGGACCGACGAGCGTGGACGTGTTGACCTTGATGCCGTGCCCGACCAAGGGGTAGTCGTTGTTGTGGACGTGCTTGGTGGCGGCTGCGATGGCCCGGCCGCCCTGTGAAAGGCCGTAGAACAGCAAAAGCGGGCGGGTTGCGACACCCACGCTCGCGGCGGCGGTGAACATCTGCTGCGCCTGTTCCAGCGCGGCGACATAGGTCTTGCGGCGGCCCCCCTTGATACCGGCGGGCGGCTCGGCCCGGGTTGACCGAAGTGCCGCCCACACAAGGTCAATGTCTACCTTCGCCGCCATCCGGTGATCGTCCGCTATGTCGCGATCGGATGCCAACAGATTTCGGGGATGCACGCCCCTGTCGCGGACCGTGAGGGGCCTCCGCGACTCCTCTTGAGGATCATGTCGGGCATCAGGTGGGACGCGAGCGTCAAGCATGTCCCGTAACGGGGACAGAGCATGCCTGTGATTGTGATCCGTCAGCTGATGTGCGACGCGGTTCCGCCAGGTGATGTGCGACGGGTGGTCTAGGAAACGTGGGTAGCGATCCGCGGTCGCTGGCCTTTGATGCTACGGACTGGGTGGGTGGTGGTGCGT
>NZ_POUB01000268.1 GCF_003236335.1 Micromonospora deserti | reverse complement strand
GGGCGGAAGGCGTGGGCGGTACGCGGGGTGGACCTGCGCGTCGACCACGGCGAGCGGGTGCTGCTGCTGGGGCCGTCCGGCGCCGGCAAGAGCACCCTGCTGGCGGCGCTGGCCGGGCTGCTGCCGGAGGACTCCGGCGAGCGGGAGGGCACCGTCGAGATCGACGGGCTGGATCCGCGCAAGGCCCGGGAGCGGGTCGGCATGGTCTTCCAGGATCCGCAGAGCCAGTTGGTGATGGCCCGCTGCGGCGACGACGTGGCGTTCGGGCTGGAGAACCGGGGCGTGCCGGCCGGGGAGATCTGGCCGCGGGTGGACGAGGCGCTGCGCCGGGTCGGCTTCCCGTACCACCGGGACCGGCCCACCGCGGCGCTCTCCGGCGGCGAGCAGCAGCGGCTCGCCCTCGCCGGGGTGCTCGCCCTGCGCCCCGGGCTGCTGCTGCTCGACGAGCCGACGGCCAACCTCGACCCGGCCGGCGCGACGCTGGTCCGCGGCGCGGTCGCCGGCGCGCTGGACGACGACACCACGCTGATCCTGGTCGAGCACCGGGTCGCCGAGGCGCTGCCGCTGGTGGACCGGGTGGTCGTGCTGGAGGCCGGAGGCGGGGTCCGCGCCGACGGCACGCCGGCGGCGGTCTTCGGCACGCACGGCGACGCGCTCGCCGCCGATGGGGTCTGGGTGCCCGGCCGGCCGGTGCCGCCGCGCCGGGCCGCCGCGCCGGCCGGCGACGTGCTGCTCACCACCGAGCGGCTCGGCCTGCCGCCCCGGCTGGCCGCCGTCGACCTGGCGGTACGCGCCGGCGAGGCGCTCGCCGTGCTCGGTCCGAACGGGGCCGGCAAGTCCACCCTCGCGCTGCTGCTCGGCGGCCTGCTGAAGCCGGGCGCCGGCGGCGTACGGGCGAGCGTCGAGCTGGCCGGCGGCGACGCCCGCACCGCGCCGCACCGCTGGCGTGCCCCCGCGTTGGCCCGCCGGATCGGCTCGGTCTTCCAGGACCCCGAGCACCAGTTCGTCACCGCCACGGTCTTCGACGAGCTGGCGCTGGGCCCGCGCCGCACCGGAGCGCCCGAGGCGGCCGTCCGGGCCACCGTGGACGCGCTGTTGGCCCGGTTGCGGCTGACCAGGCTCGCCGCGGCCAACCCGTACACCCTCTCCGGCGGGGAGGCGCGGCGGCTGAGCGTGGCGACCGCCCTGGCCACCGCGCCCCGCCTGCTGATCTGCGACGAACCGACCTTCGGCCAGGACCGGCGGACCTGGCTGGAGCTGGTGGACCTCTTCGCCGAGCTGCGCGACGCCGGGCACGGGCTGGTCACGGTCACCCACGACGCGGAGTTCGTCGCCGCCCTGGCCGACCGCCACCTCACCCTGGAGCGGTCATGACCGCCGCACGATCCGGGCCGGTCACCCGCCGGCGGCGCGGCCGGGGGCGGCCGTGATCAGCCTCGAACCGGTCGCCGCGCCGGGCGCGCCGCTGGCCCGGCGCAACCCGGTGGCCAAGTTGACCGCGGCGCTGGTCTTCTCGTTCATCCTGGTCGCCACCCTGGACCCGGTGGCGCCGGCGATCGCCGTGGCGGTCGAGCTGGCCGTGCTGCCACTGTTCGGCGTCCGCCTGCGGGTGCTGGCCCGGCGGGCCCTGCCACTGCTGCTCAGCGCGGCCGGCATCCTGGTGACGCTGGTGCTCTTCGCCGCCGAGCGCTCCGGCCGGGTGCTGGTCGAGGCCGGGCCCGTGGTGGTGACCTCGGGGGTGCTGCTCACCGCGCTCGGCCTGGTGCTGCGGATGTTCGCTGTGGCGCTGCCCGGCGTGATCGTCTTCGCCACCACCGACGCGACCGACCTGGCCGACGCCCTGATCCAGAACGCGAAGGCCCCGGCCCGGTTCGCCATCGGCGCGCTGGCCGCCTTCCGGCTGGTGCCGCTGCTCGGCCAGGAGTGGCAGATGATCAGCATGGCCCGGCGGGCGCGCGGCGTGGAGGCGGGCCGCAGCCCGCTCGGAAAGCTGCGGTTGTTCGTGTCGACCGCGTTCACGCTGCTGGTCGGGGCGATCCGCCGGGGCACCCGGCTGGCGGTGGCGATGGACGCCCGCGGCTTCGACGCCGGCACCCCGCGTACGGTCGCCCGCCGGCAGAGCTTCACCGCGGCCGACGCCCTGCTCGTCGTCGCCGCCGGCGCGCTCGCCGCCGTGGCGCTCACGGTCAGCATCCTCCTCGGCACCTTCCGCCCGCTGCTCGGCTGATCCCTCCCCAGCGCTCCCCGCCCGGTGTTCCGCCTACCGGCCGGGAAGCATCATCGGAGTCGCATGTTCGCATGTCTGCCGTGAACCGGACACCCGACGTTCCCCTCGCCGGACGAGATTGGCCCGCGACGTCTCCTCCGACCCGACAGGAGCAGCACCACATGGGCCACGGCCACGCGCACCACCACCATCACGACCCGGTCGTCGCCGCCGACGTACCCCCGGCGCTCGACGTCTCCGTCCCGGACGCGGAACTGTCGCCCGGTGACCTCAGCCGGCGCGGCTTCCTGCGCAGCGCCGGCCTGCTCGGCGCCGGCGCGGCCACCACCGTGCTGGCCGCCGGGACACCCGCCCACGCGGCCAGCCACGACCACGGCCCCGGCGGCGACCACGGCCGCACCGGCGAGTTCCGCTGGCTCGCCGGCGACCACCACATCCACACCCAGTACAGCTCCGACGGCATGTACCGGGTCGTCGACCAGGCCCGGCACGCCCGGGCGTACGGGCTGGACTGGATGGTCGTCACCGACCACGGCAGCGCCGCTCACGCCAAGATCGGCGTGGAGCAGGTCAACCCGGACATCGTCGCCGCCCGCGCCCAGCTCAGGGACCTGCTGATCTACCAGGGCCTGGAGTGGAACATCCCGGCCGCCGAGCACGGCACCGTCTTCGTCCACCCCGGGCGCGACGAGGTCGCCGTCCTGAAGGAGTTCGAGAACTCCTTCGACGGTTCGGTCACGGGCGCCTCGGACTCCACCCCGGCCAACGAGGCGCTGGCGGTGGCCGGCATCCGCTTCCTCGGCGAGCAGGTGCGCCGCCGCCGGGTACAGGGGGCCCTCTTCCTGGCCAACCATCCGGCGCGGCGCGGCGTCGACTCGCCGCACGAGATCCGGGCCTGGCGGGACGCCGACCCGACGGTCGCCATCGGCATGGAGGGCGCGCCCGGGCACCAGGCGGCCGGAATCCCGGCCGCCGAGGGTCCGGGTCGCGCCCGCGGCTACTACGACAACAGCCCCTCGGCGAACTCGTACCCCGGCTACCCGCTGGAGAGCTACCGCACCTGGGGCGGCTTCGACTGGATGACCGCGACCGTCGGCGGGCTCTGGGACAGCCTGCTCGCCGAGGGGCGGGCCTGGTGGATCAGCGCCAACTCCGACTCGCACGTCAACTACCTGGACACCGCCACCCGCGGCCCGGGCGGCGACTTCGCCACCGACGGCCGCTACCCCGATCCGGTGCACGGGCCGCTGCTGTCCAAGGCCGGCGACTTCTGGCCCGGCTTCTACAGCCGCACCCACGTCGGGGCCGCCGGCTTCGGTTACCGGGCGGTGATGGACGGCCTGCGGGCCGGCCGGGTCTGGGTGGACCACGGCGGGCTGATCAGCGGGCTGGACGTCCGGGCCCGGGTGGCCGGCGACCGGCGCCGCACCACCGGTACGCCACTGGGCGGCGTGCTGCGGGTCCGCAAGGGCGTTGAGGTCGAGCTGACCATCGACATCGACCTGGCGAACACCCCGAACTGGTCGCAGTTCGTGCCGCGGCTGGCCCGGGTGGACGTCATCGCCGGCGCGGTGACCGGCCCGGTCGCCGACCCGGACGCCTTCACCGCCCCGCGTACCCGGGTGGTGAAGTCCTTCGAGGTCGGCCGCAGCACCGGCCGGGTCTCCTTCACCTACTCGTTCGGTCGGGTGGCCGAGCCGTTCTACGTGCGGCTGCGCGGCACCGACGGCAACCGCAGCGCCCCCGGTCTGATGGGCGCCGCGGTCGACCCGGCCGGGCCGGCGCTGGACGTCGCCGGGGCCGCGGACCCGTGGCAGGACCTGTGGTTCTACGCCAACCCGATCTGGGTCCTGCCGCAGTGATCCTCGGTCTCAGCCTCGGTCACCGGACCGTCCGGGAGGCCGAGCACTGGCTGGGCGGGCACGTGGCACCGCTCGGCCTGCCGGACCTGGTCGCCTGCACTCATCTGGTCGCGTCCCCGTACCCGCACGTGGCGCTCAGCGTGGCCGTACCGGCGGCGACGGACCGGTTGGCCGGGCTTCCGGCCACGCCGCCGCAGCTGCGGGCGGCGGCGGAGCGGGCCGCGGGCGAGCATGCGGCCCGCAGCTCCGGCCGGGCCGTGCGCTACCCGGGCTCGGACCGGATGGTCGGCACGCTGACCGTCGCCGAGCTGCTCGCCGGCAGCGCGGTCGAGCGGGTCGTGGTGCTCGGCGGTCCGCCGGCCGGGCCGGAGACGCCGTTGCACACCCGCGACTTCGTCCGGCCCCGGTGGCAGGCCGGCGAGCTGGTGCTGGTGGTCACCCCACACCGGTCGGGGGGCGTCGCCCCGTTCGAGGTGCCCGACCCGACGCCCTGCTGCGCCGACCACTGAGGGCGGCCGGTGTGGTCGCCGCCGCCTACGGCGACCACACCGGCCGCGGAGCGGTCAGCTGCGCCGGAAGGCGTACCGGCGGGTCTGGCCGGCGCGCTGGCTGCTCCGGGCCGCGACGGACCGGCCAGCGGTGACGGCGGGGCCGGCCTTCGGCGTGGCCGGCCGGACCGCCGGACCGCCCGCGCCGTCGACCGGCAGCGCCGGCACGTCGGGCGCGGCGACCGGGTCGAGATCGGCCGGCGTCAGGTCGGCGACGGTCGGCGTGGGCCGGGGGGTACGGGACTTCTTCGGTTTGCGCCTGGCAGGCATCCGGGCCTCCTTGGTCTGCGGACCGTCCGGCGACGCGGCGACGCGGGGTCGCGGCGTCCGGGGCCGGATCGGTCGCGTCTGCTGGGGACCGCGCTGGCGGGGCAGCCACGGTCGGACAGGTGAGGGACGTGTCCCGGGAACGGCCACGATGGACACCGCCGGTAAGCGGCAGGTGTGGAACGCGGACGCCCGGGAGCGCACGGACCGCGGCGCGGGGCGGCGGGCCGGCTCGGAGGTGGGGCGTCAGTTCCGCATGCGGGCAGGCTATCCCGGCGGGGCGGGCCCGCGCAGCCGAATTCCTGGCGGGCGGTGGACCTGGTCGCCGCCGTCGTGAGGGCACCCGGCACCGGCATGGGCCCGGGGCCCTCGCGGCTGAGCGCGACGGGCCGGTGACCGGCTGCCGATGACGCGCCCGCACCACCGCGCCCCCGCGCTACGGTCGCAGCGGGTACCGACAGCGAGAGGTGGCGGGACGGATGGCCGAGCAGGCGACAGCGCAGATCGGGGTGACCGGGCTGGCGGTGATGGGCCGGAACCTGGCCCGCAACCTGGCCCGCAACGGCTTCACGGTGGCGGTGCACAACCGGTCGCCGGAGCGTACCCGCAGTCTGGTCGCCGAGCACGGCGGCGAGGGGCGGTTCGTGCCGGCCGAGTCGATGGCGGACTTCGTCGCCGCGTTGGAGCGGCCCCGGGCAGTCATCATGATGGTCAAGGCGGGCGGGCCGACCGACGCGGTGATCGACGAACTGGTCCCGCTGCTGGATGCGGGAGACATCATCGTCGACTGCGGCAACGCGCACTTCGCCGACACCCGCCGCCGCGAGGAAGCGCTGCGCGGCCACGGGTTGCACTTCGTCGGCACCGGAGTCTCCGGCGGCGAGGAGGGTGCGCTGCGCGGCCCGAGCATCATGCCGGGCGGATCGGCGGAGTCCTACCGCAAGCTCGGGCCGATCTTCGAGCGGATCGCGGCCCAGGTGGACGGTGTGCCGTGCTGCCGGCACATCGGCCCGGACGGCGCCGGGCACTTCGTCAAGATGGTGCACAACGGCATCGAGTACGCCGACATGCAGCTCATCGCCGAGGCGTACGACCTGCTCCGGGCCGGGCTGGGCGCGGAGCCGGCGGAGCTCGCGGAGATCTTCCGGGACTGGAACTCGGGCGAGCTGGAGTCATTCCTGATCGAGATCACCGCGGACGTGCTGGGGCACACCGACGCGGCCACCGGGCGGGCGTTCGTCGACGTCGTGCTGGACCGCGCCGAGCAGAAGGGCACCGGCCGCTGGACCGTGCAGAGCGCGCTGGACCTGGGCATCCCCATCACCGGCATCGCCGAGGCGACCTTCGCCCGGTCGCTGTCCGGGCACGCCGACCAGCGCGCGGCGGCCCGCCGGGCATTCCCCGGCGCGGGCGGGACGTGGCAGGTCGGCGACCGGGACGCCGCCGTCGAGGACGTCCGCCGGGCGCTGCTCGCCTCCAAGATCGTCGCGTACGCGCAGGGCTTCGACCAGATCCGTGCGGGCAGCCGGGAGTACGACTGGAACATCGACCTGGGCGGCACCGCGACCATCTGGCGGGGCGGTTGCATCATCCGGGCCCGCTTCCTCGACCGCATCCGGCAGGCGTACGACGAGCAGCCGGAACTGCCCACGCTGCTGGTGGCGCCGTGGTTCGCCGACACGGTCAACGACGGGGTGCCGAGCTGGCGGCGGGTGGTGGCCGAGGCGGCGCGGGCGGGGGTGCCGGCGCCGGCGTTCGCCTCGTCGCTGGCGTACTTCGACGCGCTGCGCGCGGAGCGGCTGCCCGCCGCGCTGATCCAGGGGCTGCGGGACAACTTCGGCGCGCACACCTACCACCGGGTGGACCGCGAGGGCACGTACCACACCCTGTGGGCGGGCGACCGCTCCGAAGTAGAGGCGTGACGCCCGGGTCAGCCCGGCCGAGCAGATGACGCCGGGAGCGGCCCCGGCGGTCGCATACCTCCGGCTCCCTGTCGAGCTGCCCCCACCGGTGAGACCATTCGCTCGCCCGGCCGGTGGATCCCGGCGGACAGCCAGCGACCCCGCCCTCTCTGCCCCATCTATGCGGGCAGCTCGACAGGACGCGCCGGACCCCGCCCGCCCCGGCGCTCCCCGCATGTCGACAGCTCGCCAACGAGCGCGCCCCAGCTGCACCACAGGACGACAGCACGCGCCGCGTTCGCCGGCCGCCGCGTCAGACGAACGTGGCGTGCATCTCCCAGACCAGGATCTCGGCCGGCTCGGTGGCGGTGACCCGCTGCCCGCCGGTCATGCTCAGCCGGGCCGCGTCGCCGGTGCCGAGCAGGCCGCTGCCTTCCAGGGTCACCGCGCCGCTGGGCACGTAGAGGTGGACGAAGGGCGCCTCCGGGAGGATGGCCTCCTCGCCCGGGCTCAGCCGGCCGACGTGCAGGGTGGCGTACCGGTTGCGGATCCGGATCGCCGAGGCGCCGTCGTACCGGTCCATGCCGGAGGCGACCGGCACCAGCCCGCCGCGGAGCAGCTGGTCGTCGATCTCCACCTGCTCGTAGCCGGGGTCGACGCCGGTCTCGTCGGGCAGCACCCACATCTGGACGAAGTGCACCGGGTCGGTGTGCGGGTCCCGGCCGTCGAGCCGCCAGGAGTCGTTCTTCTCGGAGTGCAGGATGCCGGTGCCGGCACTCATCCGCTGCGCCAGTCCGGGATAGATCACCCCGGAGTGCCCGGTGGAGTCCTGGTGCACCAGCGACCCGCGCAGCACCCAGGTGACGATCTCCATGTCCTGGTGCGGGTGGGTCTCGAAGCCGGCACCCGGGCGGACCACGTCGTCGTTGTTGACCAGCAGCAGGCCGTGATGGGTGTTGGCCGGGTCGTAGTGCCGGGAGAACGAGAACGAGTGCTTCGAGTCGAGCCAGGAGATCCGGGTGGCGAAGCGCTCGTCGGCGCGCCGGATGTCGACCGCCGCCGCCGGTGCCGTCACCGGGGCACCGCGTGGGCGTCGTTCCCGGGCCGCACGGCCGCCCGCGCCCGGTTGTCGGGGCCGGTCACCAGGCACGCTGCCCGGTCTCGGTGGGCGCCCAGGTCAGGGCCGGCTCGCCGGTGGCCAGCTCGGCGATCTCGCCGGAGCGCAGCCGCGGCGCGTGGCCGAGCTCCTGGCAGTGCTGCTCGGCGATCTCGGCCTGCCCGCCGTAGTTCACACAGAACTGCAGGGTCAGTGTCGTGTTGCCCCGGGACATCTCCTCGGCGGTGCGCAGCTCGGAGATCACGCTCTTCCACAGCCGCCCGGCCCGGC
>NZ_POUB01000267.1 GCF_003236335.1 Micromonospora deserti | reverse complement strand
TCCGGGCCGGCGGGCGGACCGGCGGCGTCATTGCGGTCGCGCCGGCCGCCCAGGGCGGCCGGCGGCCTGCCGCGGCGGGTGTGACGCTGGCCCGGGCGGTGGGAAAGCGTTCCCGGTCGGGTCGCCGGGCTGGGTAGCCTCGCGGGCATGAGGATCGGCATTGTGGGGGCCACCGGCCAGGTCGGTGGCGTGATGCGGCAGGTGCTGGCGGAGCGGGAGTTCCCGGCGGAGCAGCTGCGGTTGTTCGCCTCGGCGCGGTCGGCCGGGCGCACCCTGCCCTGGCGGGACGGCGAGGTCAGCGTGGAGGACGCGACCACCGCCGACTACTCCGGGCTCGACATCGTGCTCTTCTCCGCCGGCAAGGGCACCGCGAAGGAGCTCGCGCCCCGGGTCGCCGCCGCCGGCGCGGTCGTGATCGACAACTCCTCGGCGTTCCGGATGGACCCCGAGGTGCCGCTGGTCGTCGCCGAGGTCAACCCGCACGCCGCCGCCGTACGCCCCAAGGGCATCATCGCCAACCCGAACTGCACCACCATGGCCGCGATGCCGGTGCTCCGCCCGCTGCACGCCGAGGCGGAACTGGTCGGCCTGGTCGTCTCGACGTACCAGGCGGTCTCCGGGGCCGGCCTGGCCGGCGTCGCCGAGCTGGACGAGCAGGTCCGCAAGGTGGCCGAGCACGCCACCGGGCTCACCTTCGACGGGTCGGCCGTGGAGTTCCCCGCGCCCCGCTCGTTCGCCCAGCCGGTCGCGTTCAACGTGCTCCCGCTGGCCGGCTCGATCGTCGACGACGGCTCCGCCGAGACCGACGAGGAGCAGAAGTTGCGCAACGAGAGCCGCAAGATCCTGGAGATCCCCGGCCTGAAGGTCTCCGGCACCTGCGTCCGGGTGCCCGTCTTCACCGGCCACTCGCTCCAGATCAACGCCCGCTTCGCCCGGCCGATCACCCCGCAGCGGGCCCGGGAACTGCTCGACGGCGCCCCCGGCGTGGCGCTCAGCGACGTGCCCACCCCGTTGCAGGCCGCCGGGCAGGATCCGACCTACGTCGGGCGGATCCGCGCCGACGAGACCGTCGAGCACGGCCTCGCCCTGTTCTGCTCCAACGACAACCTGCGCAAGGGGGCCGCGCTCAACGCGGTGCAGCTCGCCGAGCTGGTCGCCGCCGAGAGTCGCTGACCGCGAGCCCTGTCCGTCGCCGCCGCGAGTCGGTGGTCGTGAGCCTCGTGCGTGTCTGAGCGGACAGCCCCGCTGTCGCCGAGCTGACTGGGAGCCGGTCCGTCGCCGCCGGCTGGCCGCACCGGTGACGGGGGCATCGCCGCCAGGACGGCGACCGCGCGGGGACGGCGGTCGTGCCGCATGACCTGGTACAGCGGGCGGCCGATCTGCGCGACCAACTCGGCCGGCTTCGCCCGGATCCCGGACGCTGCCGGCGCTCACCGTCGCGGCGGTGGACGGTCCGGCGCTGGGCGGGAGTGTCGGGCCACCCTGGCCACCCTGGCCCGCCTGGCCCGCCTGGTCGCCCCGGCGACCAGGCGTTGGCGGTCCGGCGCCGTGCTTGGATGGAGTCCGGCCAGGACGACCGACGTGGAGGTGCCGTGCCCGAGGACCAGACCCAGCGCGCCCTGACCGAGCTGATCGCCGGTCGGCGGCTCGGCGTGCTCGCCACGATCAAGCGGGACGGGCGGCCACAACTGTCCAACGTGGTCTACGCCTTCGACCGGGAGCGAGGGCTGATCCGGGTCTCGGTGACCGACGACCGGGCCAAGACCGCCAACCTGCGCCGGGACCCGCGGGCCAGCTTCCACGTCAGCAGCGACGACGGCTGGGCGTACGCGGTGGCGGAGGCGCGGGCCGAGTTGACCCCGGTCGCCGCCGACCCGGGCGACGCCACGGTCGAGGAGTTGGCCGGCCTCTTCCGGTCGGTGCAGGGCGAGCACCCGGACTGGGCCGACTTCCGGCGGGCGATGGTCGCCGAGCGGCGGCTGGTGCTGCGCCTGCACGTGGACCGCGTCTATGGGGTTTCGCCCCGCGGCTGACCGCCCGCGCCGCTAGCGGCCCGACGCCCACTCATGACATGTGATGTCCACCGGGTCGGGGCGCGCCCTCCCGGCCCGGCCGAGCGTCAGCCGGTCACGGGGCCGCTGATCCCGGTGCCACGACGATGACGCCGACTCGCCGCCGAACTTCGCCGCGTACGGCGACGGTGTCGCGAAAGCTCCCGTTCGTGGTCGCTCATCCGGCCACGGGTGAACGAGACGGGCGACGAGGCGTATCCCCGATCGCCGGTCACCGCGCCACTCCGGCCGTTACCCCGCCCGCGGCGACGGGTAGACCGCGGTGCCGACACCGAGAGGGGAGCACCATGACAACGGTCGGAGAGTTCATGACGACCCGGTTGGTGACGATGGACGGCAACGACACACTGGTCGCGGCGGCACAGGAGATGCGCGACAGCGCCATCGGTGACGTGGTGGTGACCGACGGCGACGACGTGGTGGGCATCGTCACGGACCGGGACATCACGGTGCGGGGCGTGGCGGAGAACATGGACCCGGCCACCACCCGGCTCAACCAGGTCACCACGAAGGATGTGGTCACGGTGAGCCAGTACGACGACGCGGTGGCCGCGGCGGACCTGATGCGCACCTACGCCGTGCGGCGGTTGCCGGTCGTCGACGACGGGCGGCTGGTCGGCCTCGTCTCGATGGGCGACCTGGCGGTCGAGCGGGAACCCCAGTCGGTGCTCGCCGACATCAGCGCCGACGATCCGAACAACTGACCGTCCGCCGCGGCGCGCCGGCTCCGACCAGGCGGGGCCGGCGTCGCGGCTCGTCCGGCCCCGGCGCGCCGGCTCCGACCAGGCGCGGCGGCTCCACAGGCGGCATCCGGTCCCGGCATGTCCGACCGGGCGGGGGCGGCCGCGGCTCGCCCGGCCCGGCGCGGGTACCGCGGCCGGTCGGGGCGAGCCCGGTCAGGCCGGCTCGACGCGGAGGTGCACGTCGGTCGCCTGCCGGGCGGCGGCCACCACGGCCGCCTCGACGTCGAGATCCCGGCGGACCCGGGCCGGCAGCGCGCCGAACGGGGCGACGGTCAGTTCCAGAGCGCCCCGGCCGGCCTGCTTCGCCCGCCAGGTGCCGGCCACGTCCCCGTCCACCAGCAGCGCACCCGGGTTGCCGAGGATCCGCCAGAGCTGCGCCTGGCGGGCTTTCTCCGGCACCAGCACGGCCCGGTCCCGGGCCTGGAGGAACGGGTCGCCCGGTGGGAGCAGCCGAACCCCGGGCAGCGGCTCCGCTGTGCGCAGGGCGTCCAGGCGCTCCGGCGGCAACCAGGCTCGGCGGCCGTCAACCCGCACCTCGGCCAGCCCGTCTGGCCAGACCGGGCGCAGCGCGGTGGCGGTGGTGCCGAGGAAGCCGGCGACATCGGCCGGGGTGGCCGGCCCGAGCAGCCGCAGGTACGCCAGAACGACCGCCGTGGTGCCGTCGGCCCGGGCGGGTGGGCCCGGCCAGCCGGGCAGCGGCGCGAGCGCCGCCGACCGGCCGGCCACCTCCAGCCGGACGCCGCCGGCCAGGCCGGCCTGTTGGAAGAGCGACCCGGAGATGTGCCGGGCGTCGCACGCGCGGCAGTCGTAGGTCAGCTCGGGCGGCACCCGCTGGCTGACCGCCCGGCTCGCCGCCCCCTTCGCCATGGGCGCGGTGACCATCTCGGCGAACGCGGTCGCCGCGGCTGTGAACGCCGCCAGCCCCAATCCGGCCCCGGCGCGGATCTGACCGGCGATCCGGCGGGCGGCGTCGGCGTCGCTCAGCGGCCAGATCGCGGCGGCGAGCGCGGGCAGCTCCGCCCGACGGTGCAGGTGCGGCGCGCCGCGCAGGGACCAGACCAGCTCGACCCGGTCGTCGACCGGGGCGGTCACGCCGCGGGCGGCGAGCGCCAGCCGGGCCGAGCCGTAGGGGGTGTCCTGCACCCCCAGCTCCAGCACCGCGAGGTCGGCGGGCCGGCGACCCGGACGGTGCAGCTCCTGTGCGGTCGCCCGATAGGCGAGGACCCGCTCCCGGTCGACCTCCGCTCCGCCGCCCGCCATGCCGCCCCCGCTCGCCGTCCGGATTTCCGCAACCTACTGCTCCGGTACGACATCACGGCCGGTCGTTCACCCGATCCGGGCGAGATTGACCCGGGACCGGGTGGGCACCCCATCTCGGACGTCGAACGCCGGACGCCGGCGGGACGTACGCGAAACGTACGCCCGCCGGTCGGCGGGCGGGACCGACCGAACGGGGAGGAGAGGACCCGATGGTGGACGCGACCACGCGGTTCTTCGAGGACCTCGACCGGCGGGGGTACGAACCCCTGCTCGCGAAGTCCTCCGGAACCCTGCGCTTCGATCTGCACGAGGGGGCGCACACCACGCACTGGCTGCTGAGGATAGACCGGGGCCGGGTCAACGTGAGTCAGGAGGACCTCGAAGCGGACACCGTCGTCGGGGCCAGTCCGGCGCTCTTCGAGGACCTGACCACCGGGCGGGAGCACGGGATCGCAGCCCTGCTGCGCGGGGACATGACGGTGACGGGCGACCCCCGGTTGGTGGTGCAGCTGGAGCGGATCTTCCCGGGCCCGCCCGACGCCCGGGGGCCGCGCCGGCGCTTCAAGGGGGAGGTGCGCTGATGGCGCGGAGCAGCAACGTCCGGATCCTGGACGGAAACAACTTCGTGGTCTCCGAGGACACCGGGGACATCGAGGCGACGCCGAGCGAGCCGACGGGGCTCTTCTCCCTCGACACGCGGTTCCTGTCGACGTGGGTGCTGACGGTCAACGGCGAGCGGCTCAACGCGCTCTCCTACGACGACCTCCAGTACTACGAGGCGCGGTTCTTCCTGGTGCCGGGCATGGCGACGCACTACATCGACGCGAAGCTGTCGATCATCCGGGAGCGCACGGTGGGGGGGAGCTTCCGGGAGACGATCAGCATCCTCAACCACGACGAGAAGCCGGTCGACCTTGAGGTCCGGATGGAGGCGGGGTCGGACTTCGCCGACCTGTTCCAGGTCAAGGACGAGATCCTGAACAAGAAGGGCGAGATCTACAGCGAGGTCGAGTCCGATCGCCTGCGGCTGGGCTACCGCCGGGGCAACTTCAAGCGGGAGACGATCATCTCCTCGTCCGCCCCGGCCCGCTACGACGGCCAGGGTTTCGCGTACACCATCCACCTGGAACCGAACGAGCACTGGGACACGCAGGTCACCGTGCAGACCCTCGCCCTCGGGCCCGGCGGGCGGGACCTCCGGATGGGGCTGCGGGCGCACGGCACCGAGCGGCTCGCTCTGCAGCACGACCTTGAGGAATGGGTCCGCACCGCGCCCAAGGTGAACAGCGAGGGCGACCGGCTGGCCGCGACCTACCGGCGGAGCCTGATCGACCTGGCGGCGCTGCGCTTCTCCCCGCTCTCCCTGGGTGGGGCTGCGCTGCCGGCGGCCGGCCTGCCCTGGTTCATGACGATGTTCGGCCGGGACAGCATCCTCACCTGCCTGCAGACGCTGCCGTTCACGCCGGAGCTGTCGAAGACCACGCTGCGCATCCTGGCCGCCCTCCAGGGCACCCGGTTCGACGACTTCCGGGACGAGGACCCGGGCCGGATCCTGCACGAGATGCGCTACGGCGAGACCGCCGCCTTCGAGGAGCAGCCGCACTCGCCGTACTACGGGTCGGTGGACGCCACCCCGCTGTTCGTGGTGCTGCTCGACGAGTACGAGCGGTGGACCGGGGACGTGGCCCTGGTCAAGGAGCTGGAGCGGGAGTCGCGGGCCGCGCTGAAGTGGGCCGACGACTACGCCGACCTGGTCGGCAACGGCTACATCTGGTACGAGCGGCGCAACTCCGACACCGGCCTGGAGAACCAGTGCTGGAAGGACTCCTGGGACTCGATCTCCTACCGGGACGGCACGCTGCCGCCGTTCCCGCGGGCCACCTGCGAGGTGCAGGGGTACGCGTACGACGCGAAGATGCGGGCCGCGCGCCTGGCCCGGGAGTGCTGGGACGACCCGGAGTACGCCGACCAGTTGGAGCGGGAGGCGGCGGAGCTGAAGAAGCGGTTCAACCGGGACTGGTGGGTCGAGGACGGCGAGTACTACGCGCTGGCCCTGGACCCGGACGGCCGGCAGTGCGCCACGCTCAGCTCGAACATCGGCCACCTGCTCTGGAGCGGGATCGTCGACCACGAGCGGGCCGAGAAGATCGCCCACCACCTGGTCGGGCCCCGGCTCTTCTCCGGCTGGGGGGTCCGGACGCTGGCCGAGGGGGAGGTCCGCTACAACCCGATCGGCTACCACAACGGCACGATCTGGCCGTTCGAGAACTCGTTCATCGCCTGGGGGCTGCGCCGGTACGGCTTCGCCGACGAGGCGGCCACCATCGCCAGCGGCATCCTCGACGCCGCCACGTACTTCGACGGCCGGTTGCCGGAGGCGTTCGGCGGCTACCCGCGCGAGTTGACCAAGTTTCCGGTCGAGTACCCGACCGCGTGCAGCCCGCAGGCGTGGTCCACCGGCACCCCGCTGCTGTTGCTGCGCACCATGCTCGGCTTGGAGCCGCACGAGGGACACCTCGCGGTGGAGCCGCGGCTGCCGGTCGGGATGGGCCGCATCGAGGTGCTGGACATCCCCGGGCGGTGGGGGAAGGTGGACGCGTTTGCCCGCGGCCGGCTCGACCTGAACCACTGACCGACTGACCGGGCGGGCCGGCGGACGACCTCCGCCGGCCCGCCGGCCCTTGAGGCTGGGCCGGGTGCGGGATGAGCGGGTGGCGTCGGGGCTTCTCAGCGCGCCAGCACGGTGTCGAGGAAGGCGGCGGTCACCGCGGCGACATCCGGCCGGCGCAGGTCGAGGGCGTGGCCGCCGTGGGTCACCCAGGCATGCACCGGGTGGCCGGCGGTCAGCAGCGCCGTGGTCAACGCGACCGTCTGGCTCGCGGGGACGGCGGAGTCCGCGGTGCCGTGCACCAGCAGGACCGGAACCCTGTTACCGACGTGGGTGGTCACGATCGCGTCAACGGTGGCGGGGTCGCCGGCGGCGGGCGGATGGCCGAGCAACCCGGCCCACGGGTCGTCGCCGGCCCGCAGCCGCCGCCAGTCCGCCGCCAGCGGGTCGGTCGGCGGCCACCAGGCCAGCCCGGCGGTGACGTCGTCGGGCCGGTCCACGCCGCGCAGCGCCAGGTGCAGGGCGAGGGTGGCGCCAGCCGAGTCCCCACCGACCAGCAGGGGCAGCCCGCCGGCCGCCGCGCGGGCCCGCCGCGCCTCCTGGCGTACGTCGTCGAGCTGGGCCGGCCAGTGCGCCTGATGGGACAGCCGGTAGGTCGCCGGAAACACCCGGAGCCCGTGCTCGGCCAGCGCCGCGCCGTCCTCGGCCGACCGGGCCCGCCAGCCGCCGCCGTGGATCCAGAGCAACACCCCGCGTTCGGTCACCCCGCCATCCTGACCGGTCCGTGGTGCTGCGTCCGCCCGCTCTGCCGAGGGCAGAAGGCCGCCCGGCGGGCGGCAGCCGGCGAACACCAGCGCTCGCCCCTACGGTTCGGTAACCTACGCGGGCTAAAGTTGCCGGATGCCGGAACTCGTGTACCCGCCCGTGATCGCCGCCGCCAAGACGCTGTTCCGGGTCCTCGACCTGAAGATCACCGTCGAGGGCGCCCACCACGTCCCGCGTACCGGCGGGGCGGTGCTGGCCAGCAACCACGTCAGCTACCTGGACTTCATCTTCTGCGGCCTGGGCGCGCTCGAGTCCCGGCGGCTGGTGCGGTTCATGGCCAAGCAGTCGGTCTTCACGCACAAGCTCTCCGGCCCGCTGATGCGGGGCATGCGGCACATCCCGGTGGACCGCCGCGCCGGTGCCGGGTCGTTCGCCTCCGCGATGACCGCGCTGCGCCGCGGCGAGGTGGTCGGCGTCTTCCCGGAGGCGACGATCAGCCGGTCGTTCACCGTGAAGGAGCTCAAGAGCGGCGCCACCCGGATGGCCCGCGAGGCGGCCGTGCCGGTGCTGCCGGTGGCGCTCTGGGGTACCCAGCGGCTCTGGACCAAGGGCCGCCCGCGCACGCTGACCCGCCGGCACACCCCGATCACCATCCTGGTGGGTGAACCGATGGACCCGGCCGCCTACCCGGACGCGAACGCGATGACCGCCGACCTGAAGAGCCGGCTGAGCGCGCTGGTCGACCGGGCACAGCGGGAGTATCCGGAGCAGCCGGCCGGTCCCGACGACCGTTGGTGGCTGCCGGCGCACCTCGGCGGCACCGCCCCCACCCCGGCGGAGGCCGCCACCCGCGACGA
>NZ_POUB01000266.1 GCF_003236335.1 Micromonospora deserti | reverse complement strand
GCCCCAGCGCCACGCCGACCACGGCGAAGCCGACCCCCTCGCCGACCAGGACCACCAAACCGAAGCCCTCGCCGTCGCGCACCACCGCCCCGTCGCGCCAGCTCGCCGAGCGCAGCAGCGCGCCGACCAGCACGGCGCCCGCCGCCAGCGGCGTCAGCGCCCAGGCCCGCGAGGTGGTCGACCTGGTCAACGCCGAACGGGCCAAGGCCGGCTGCGGCGCGCTGAGCATCGACGACAAGCTGATGACCGCCGCCCAGCGGCACAGCCAGGACCAGGCCGACCACCAGGACATGTCGCACACCGGCAGCGACGGCAGCGACGCGGGCGACCGGCTGGACCGGGTCGGCTACTCCTGGCGCACCTATGGTGAGAACGTCGCCTGGAACCAGAAGACCCCGGCCGCGGTGATGGACGCCTGGATGAACAGCCCCGGTCACCGGGCCAACATCCTCAACTGCGCCTTCACCGAGATCGGTGTGGGGGTGGCGAGCAGCAACGGGCCGTACTGGACGCAGGTCTTCGCCGCGCCGCGCTGAGCGGCGAGTCGCAGCCGGGTCCGCGCTCGTTGGACCGGGTGAAGGTACGCCGACGCGGCGTACCCGCTCCGGGCGGCCAGGGCCGCCCGCGACCCGGGAGCTGCCGATGCGGATCCGGCTGCGTACGCGCGCCGTCAGGCGTGGCCTGCGCCGGGCCCTGCCGGCGTGCCTCGCCCTCGCGCTGCTGACACCGGTGTACGCCTGCCGGGTCGAACTGACCCCGCCCGACGCGCCGACCTCGTGGCCTGCCGAGTCGGCCCGGCGATGGCAGTGGCAGTGGCAGCTCAGCGGGGTGCTGGACCCGACCGTCGAGGCGGAGGTCTTCCTGCTCGACCCGGTCACCACCACGGCCGCGCAGACCGCCGAGCTGCGCTCCCGGGACCGCCGGTTGGTCTGCCACGTGCACGTCGGGTCGTTCCTGCCGACCGACCCGGACGCGGGCCGCCTTCCCAGCGCGGTACGCGGCGCCCCGGCGCGCCGCGCGCAGAGCCGGTGGCTGGACGTACGGCAGTGGGACACGCTGCGGCCGGTGCTGGCCGACCGGTTCCGGCTCTGCCGGGGCAAGGGCTTCGGGGCGGTCGCGTTCGCCGACGCCGACGGGTACACCCACCGGTCCGGGTTCCCGCTCGACTTCGACGACCAGCTGCTGTTCAACCGCCGGCTGGCGGAGCTGGCCCGGACCCTCGACCTCTCGCCCGGCCTGATCAACGACGTGCCACAGGTGGCGGCGCTGGCGCCGGACTTCGACTTCGCGGTCAACGAGGAGTGCGTCCGGCTGCGCCAGTGCGCCAAGCTGCTGCCGTTCGTCGAGGCGGGCAAGCCGGTGTTCCACGTCGAGTACGCCGCCTCGACCACGGACTTCTGCGTCGAGACGATCGGCTACGGGTTCTCCTCCATCCGCAAGCAGCCGCACCTGGACGCCTGGCGCCAAACCTGCCCTCCCCCCGACTCCCCCTGACCGTTCCTGGGGTGGGTCAGTGGGTGGCGATTAGCTCCGGGGCCGGCGCCTGCGGGTCGGTGGGTGCCGGGGCGGAGCGGGGGCGCAGGAAGCGCGGCGCCCACCAGTTCGCGTCGCCGAGCAGGGTCATCAGCGCCGGCAGCACCACGGCCCGGATGATCGTGGCGTCCAGCAGGATCGCCGCCGCCAGGCCGATGCCGAGCTGTTTCATGTCGATCGTGCTCAGCGTGGCGAAGATCGAGAAGACTCCGACCATCACGATGGCCGCGCTGGTCACCACGCCGGCGGAGGACGTGATGCCGTACGCCACCGCCGCCCGGTTGGCCATGCCGGCCCGGACGCCCTCGCGGATCCGGCTGACCACGAAGACGTGGTAGTCCATCGAGAGCCCGAACAGCACCACGAAGAGGAACAGCGGCAGCCAGGAGACGATCGCGCCCATCGAGGTGAAGCCGAGCAGGTCCTCGGCCCAGCCGCCCTGGAAGACCAGCACCAGCAGCCCGTACGCGGCGCCCGCGGAGAGCAGGTTGAGCAGGATCGAGCTGGCCGCGATCACCACCGAGCGGAACGTCCAGGTCATCACCAGGAAGGTGAGCGCCAGCACGAAGCCCATCACGATCGGCAGCTTCCCCCGTACGTGCCGCGCGTAGTCCTCGCTGGCGGCGACCCCGCCGCCGACCGCGTACTCGGCCCCGGGCACCCCGGCGAGGGTGGCCGGGACCAGCTCGTCGCGGAGCCGCTCCAGTGACCGCACCGCCTCGTCGTCACGGCTGGCGTACGGGGTGGCGACCTCCAGCACGGACACCCGGTGGTCGGTCGACACCTCGATCTTCGGGCCGTCCGCCTCGGTGGGCGCGAAGAGCGGGTCGGCCGACGCCCGGGCAGCCAGCTCGGCCAGCGCCGTCCGTACCCGGTCGGCCTCGGCGGCCGGCGCCCGCACCGCGACCGTGTGGCTGGTGCCGGTGCTCGGGAAGGCCGCGGTGAGCCGGTCGTACGCCTGCATCGCCGGGGTGCTGCGCGGCAGATCCTCCATGCCGGGAAACTTCAGCTTCATCCCGAGCGCCGGGACGGCCAGGGCGAGCAGCAGCCCGACCGAGACCACCAGGGTCGCCACCGGCGCCCGCAGCGCGGGCCTCAGCACGGCCGGCCAGAACCAGGGCTTCGCCGGGGCGCCGTGCCGCCCGGTGCGCGGCGCGGTGAGCCGCCACAGCAGCGGCACCCGGGGCCGGTCGACCCAGCGCCCGAGCTTGGCCAGCAGCGCCGGCAACACGGTCAGCGAGCCGGTCACCGCGACCGCCACCACCAGGATCGAACCCACCGCGAGGGAGGAGAAGACCGCGTCACCCGCCAGCAGCAGCCCGGCCATCGAGATGATCACGGCGACGCCGGAGACCACCACGGCGTGCCCGGAGGTCTCCGCGGCGATCTCGACGGCGTCCAGGCCGGACCGTCCCTTGGCCCGCTCCTCCCGCTCGCGGCGCACGTAGAACAGCGAGTAGTCAACCCCGACCGCCATGCCGATCAGCAGGATGACGCTGGCCGTGACGTCGGTCGCCGGCACCAGGTGCGAGGCCAGGGTGGACAACCCCATCGCGGCGGCCACCGAGGAGAGCGCCAGCAGCACCGGAACGCCGGCTGCGATCAGCGCGCCGAAGGCGATGATCAGGATGGCCAGGGTCACCGGGAGGCTGAGCAGCTCGGCCCGCTGGAAGTCCCGGCCGAGAGTGTCGTCGAGCGCCTTGTTGATCGACGGCCCGCCGACCTGTTCGACGCGCAGCTGCGGGTGCCCGGCCTGGACCCCGGCGGTGATGTCGCGCAGCGGCCGCACCCGGTCCGACGCGGTCTCCGGGTCACCGGACATCGTGATCGGCAGCAGCAACGCGGAGCCGTCAAGGGCCAGCACCGGCTGGCCGACCGAGGCCACCCCGTCCACGGTGCGCAGCCGGGCGGCGGCGTCGTCGGCCGCGGCCCGCGCCGCCGCCGCGTCGAGCGTGCCGCCGCGCGGCGTGATGAGGACGTTCTCCACCGCCGGGTCGTCGAACCTCCCGGCGTCGACGATCAGCCCGGCCCGGCCCGACTCGCCGATCGCCTGGTCGGAGTCGGTGGCCTCGTTGAGGCCGACGGCGTTCCCTCCGACGAAGCACACCGCCACGAACACCACCCACAGCGCGATGGCGCGCCACGGGTGCTCCGCACTCCAGCGCGCCAACCGCACCGTCACCGGTCTCGCCCCCATTCCGGATCCCCCTGTCACGTCAACCCCCGGTCCACGGGGCTGACGTTAGGGACGTGCCGACGCCCGGACATCGGGGCCGCGCCCCGGCCTTCCCCGGACGTCGCGGCCCGCCCCGTTCAGACGATCCGGCCCGCCGGCGCGGGCGATCCCGCCGAAGCGGACGCCCCGGCCGGGCCCTCCCCGGACCGGACACGCGCGACGCGCCGCTGCCGACCCGGAGTCGGCTCCGGGTCGTTCCCCCAGGGGACTCCCGGTGTCCACCGACGGGGCGCGAGCCGCCGGAGCCGCCGGAGCCGCCCGCGACGGCGCGGGCTCAGCCGCGCAGGGAGCCCCGGGGGCGGGGCTGGCAGCGCGGGCAGCTGTACGACGAACGGTTCATGAACGCCTCCCGGCGGACCGGCGCGCCGCAGCGGCGGCACGGCTGACCCTCCCGGCCGTAGACGTTCAGCGACCGGTCGAAGTAGCCGCTCTCCCCGTTGACGTTGACGTAGAGGGCGTCGAAGCTGGTGCCGCCCTCCTTGATCGCCTCGCCGAGCACGTCCCGGACGTGCCCGAGCAGCCGCAGCGCGGCCGGGCCGGTCAGCACGTCGGTGGGGCGGGCGCCGTGCAGCCTCGCCCGCCACAGCGCCTCGTCGGCGTAGATGTTGCCCACCCCGGAGATCAGGGTCTGGTCCAGCAGGGCCCGCTTGACCTCGGTCCGGCGGCGGCGCAGCGCGGCGACGAAGGCCGCGTCGGAGAACTGTGGGTCGATCGGGTCCCGGGCGATGTGCGCGATCTCCGCCGGCAGCTCCGCCCCGCCCTCCGACACGGCGAGCCCGCCGAACGTGCGCTGGTCGACGAAACGCAGCTCGGGGCCGGCGTCGGCGAACCGGAACCGGACCCGCAGGTGCGTCTCGTCCGGGGCGTCGGCCGGCTGGAGCAGCAGCTGGCCGGACATGCCGAGGTGCCCGACGACGGCGTCCCCGCTGTCCAACGGCAGCCAGAGGTACTTGCCGCGGCGGCGGACGTCGAGCACCGTCCGCCCGGCCAGCACGTCGGCGAAGTGCTCACCGCCGGGCGTGTGCCGGCGTACCGCGCGCGGGTGGCGCACCTCGACCGAGGCGATCCGCCGGCCAATGACCCACTGGGCCAGCCCCTGCCGGACCGTCTCGACCTCGGGCAGCTCAGGCACCGCGCAGCCCCGGCTCGCCGGCGACGCCGGCGTCCACCGTGCCCCGGGTGTCCCCGGTCGGCTCCGGCGCGGCGCCCGCCACGGCCGGCCCGTCCGCCGCCGCCTCGCGCTCCGCCTGCTCGGTGAGCGTCCGCCAGGCCGACTCGGCGGCCCGCTGCTCGGCCTCCTTCTTGCTGCGCCCCTCGGCGCCGCCGTAGCGGTTGCCGGCCACCACCACCCAGGCGGTGAAGGTCTTCAGGTGGTCCGGCCCGGTGCCCTCGATGCGGTACTCCGGCACGCCGAGCCCGAGCGCCGCGGTCAGCTCCTGGAGGCTGGTCTTCCAGTCCAGGGCCGCGCCGCGCCCGGCCGACTCGGCCATCAGCGGGTCGAAGAGCCGGTGGATCACGATCGCCGCGGTGTCCAGCCCGTACTGGAGGTAGATCGCGCCGAGCAGTGCCTCCAGGGTGTCGGCGAGGATGCTCGCCTTGTCCCGGCCGCCGGTGGTCTCCTCCCCCTTGCCGAGCAGCAGGTAGGCGCCGAGCCCGTCCGGGCCCAGCCCGCGCGCCACGTCGGCGAGGGCGCGCATGTTGACCACGCTGGCCCGCAACTTGGCCAGCTGCCCCTCGGGCAGGTCGGGGTGGTTGTGGAAGAGCGCCGTCGTGATCACCACGCCGAGCACCGAGTCGCCCAGGAACTCCAGCCGCTCGTTGGTGGGCAGGCCGCCGTTCTCGTACGCGTAGGAGCGGTGGGTCAGCGCCCGCTCCAGCAGCTCCGGGTCGAGGCTGACGCCGAAGGCGGCCTCCAGGTGACCGACGGATGCCCGCCGCCGCTTGTCGTTGCTCATGATGTCGGTACCTCGGTGTCGGTGATGCGGTCGGTGGTGTCCTCGCGGTCCCCCGCGTCGGCGCCGTCCAGCAGCGCCCGGACCAGGTCGGCGGCGCGCCGGCGCCACAGGTGGGCGGCGAGCGCGATGCCGGAGGCGACGTCGTCCGCGCGGGCGGCGCCGTGGCAGACGACCACCGTCCCGGCCACCCCGAGCAGGGCGGCGGCGCGGGGAGCGCCACCGCCGGCCGGGGGCCCGCCGGCCATCGCGTACGCGCCCTCGATCGCCTTGAGCAGCACGTTACCGGTGAACCCGTCGGTGACCACCACATCGGCGCGCGTGCCGAGCGAGACGTCGTACCCCTCGACCAGGCCGATGTAGCGGCCGCCGCAGGGCAGCGCCGCGGCGGCGAGGGCGGGGTCGGCGAGCCGGCGGGCCCGGTCGCCCTTGCCGGCCTCGCTGCCGACGGAGAGCAGCCCGACCCGGGGTGCCCCGACGGCGTGCGCGACGGCGGCGTAGGCGGTGCCGAGCACGGCGTGGCGGGCCAGGACGGCCGGACGCGGCTCCAGCGAGCCGCCGACGTCCAGCAGGACCACCGGGCCTGCGACGGCCGGCAGGGTGGCCACCAGCGCCGGGCTGCGGACGTCCGGCCAGCGGCCGAGGCCGAGCGCGGCGGCGGTGACGGTGGCGCCGGTCGAGCCGGCGGAGACCAGGGCGTCCGCGGCGCCCTCGCGGACGGCGTGCACGGCGGCGCGGACGGTGCTGTCGCCGCGCGCCGCGCTGGGGTGGTCGGCCATGCCGACGGCGGCGTGCACCGGCCGGACGGCGACCCGGGCGCGCTGCGCCGGATCCAGGGTGTCGATCAGCCGGCCGGCGGCCTCGGGCGGGCCGACGAGCAGCAGGTGCAGGTCGGGGTCGGCGCGCACGGCCCGCAGAGCGCCGTCAACCACGACGGCGGGAGCATTGTCCCCGCCGAGGAGGTCAACGGCGATCCGCGCGGTGCCCGGCTCCACCGGAACGCCGGCCGGAGCAGGCCGGCCGGCGCCGGAGGGAGCCGGGGCACCCGGCGAGTGCCAGGGCGCGCGCGCCGCCCGACCAGGGGTCGGGGGCGTCACTCGGCGTCCAGGTCAGACCTCGAGGACCTGGCGGCCGTTGTAGGTGCCGCAGACGGAGCACGCCGCGTGCGGCAGCTTCGGGGACTTGCACTGCGGGCAGGCCACGGTCGCGACCGCCGCGGTCTTCCACTGCGCCCGGCGGGACCGGGTGTTGCTGCGCGACATCTTGCGCTTGGGGACGGCCACGGTTCTTACTCCTCTTTACGGGTCAGTTGCGACAGGCCCGCCCAACGCGGGTCGATCTGCTGGTGACTGTGGTCGGCCGGCAGCTCGTCCCGGTGCACCCCGCACTCGGGGCACAGGCCTGGGCAGTCCTCCCGGCAGAGCGGGTTGGTCGGCAGTGTGAGCACCACCGCGTCCCGCAGCGCCGGCTCCAGGTCGATCAGGTCTCCCTGCATCCGGCCCACCTCGTCCTCGTCGGTCGTGGTATCCGTGGTGCTGTTCTCGTACGCGTACAGCTCCTGGATCCGCACGACCATCGAGGCGTTGATCTCGCGCAGGCAGCGGCCGCACTCGCCCCGCACCGGACCGCTGACGGTCCCCGAGACGAGTACGCCCTCGGACACCGACTCCAGCCTCAGGTCGAGGTCGAGGTCCGCGCCCTCCGGCACGCCGATCAACTCCACGCCGAGGTCCGCCGGTGCCGGCACCACCCGCTTGACCGTACGCAACGCACCAGGCCGACGCGGCAGGTCTCTCGTGTCGAGGACCAGCGGCGACCTGGGGTTGAGTGGGGAAGGCGTGTGTTTGGGCATAGTCAGACTCCGGCCGGTGAGAGGCCGACAAAAAAGGTTACCTGGGCGACCGCCGGATCGTCGAACCGGGGGCGCCGCCGCCCCGCCTGCCGGCTGCTTGCGGTGCCGCTCAGAAGGGTAGCGGGCGCTCCGCCTCGTCGCCGGCGAAGGTGCCGATCTCCCGCAGCGCGTGCATCTTGTCGCGACCGCGCTCGATCGACGCCAACGCCCGGGTGAGGAACTGCTCGAAGTTCGCCAGCGCGGTGTCGACGTAGTCGTCGACCTCCTCGCGCAGCCGCTGGGCCTCGGCGCGGGCCTCGGCGATGATCCGGGCACCCTCGTGCTCGGCGGAGACGGTGATCTCGTTCACGGAGACCAGCCGGGCGTGTTCCGCCTCACCCTCGCTGATGATCCGGTCGGCCTCGCGCTTGCCGGCCTCCATGATCTTGTCCCGCTCCTCCAGCAGCGCGGCGGCCCGGCGCAGGTCGGCGGGGAGTTCGGCGCGCAGATCGTCGAGCGCCGCGATCATCTCCCCCCGGTCGACCATGCAGTTGTTGCGCGACATCGGGACGGAGCGCGCCTGCTCCACCATGGCGATCAGTTCGTCGATGCGATCGAGCGGGTCCACCGGCACCTCACTCCTGTCGTTCGTCAGCCGACCTACATGATGCGGCCCTGCGCCCAGTTTCGGCGCTGCACACATGATGTCGTGCGCGGGCGAACCTCGCCCGATCCACCCCACCCCGGCGCGTCGTGCCC
>NZ_POUB01000265.1 GCF_003236335.1 Micromonospora deserti | reverse complement strand
GGGGCAGGGTGCCCGGGATCGGTGCCGGGTTTACGCACCGGTAGCTGCGGCCGTCGTGGGCGTGCACCAGCTCCGGCGGCTCCCCCACGCACTCGTCGACCCGGCGGGCGCAGCGCGGGGCGAAGGCGCAGCCGTCCGGCCAGGACAGCATGTCGCGGACCGAGCCGGGAATCGGGTTGAGCCGTTCGCCGCGCCCGGCGTCCAGGCGCGGCACCGAGCCGAGCAACCCCACGGTGTACGGGTGCCGTGGCTCGCGGAACAGCGGCCGGCGGCGGGCGGTCTCCACCACCCGGCCGCCGTACAGCACGTTGATGGTGTCGCACATGCCGGCGACCACACCCAGGTCGTGCGTGATCATCACCAGTGCGGTGCCGGAGTCCCGGACCAGTTCCTTGAGCAGCTCCAGGATCTGCGCCTGGATGGTGACGTCCAGCGCGGTGGTCGGCTCGTCGGCGATCAGCAGCCGGGGCCGGCAGGCCACCGCCATGGCGATCAGGGCGCGCTGGCGCATGCCGCCGGAGAGCTGGTGCGGGTACTCCTTGAGCCGGCGCTTCGGGTCGGGGATGCCGACCCGGTCCAGCAGCGCGGCCGCCTCCTTCGCCGCCGCGTCGCCCTTCATCCCCCGGTGCCGGGTCAGCACCTCGGTGACCTGCAAGCCGATCGGGATCACCGGGTTCAGCGAGGAGAGCGGGTCCTGGAAGATCATCGCGACGTCCCGGCCCCGGATGTCCCGCCGGGACCGGTCGTCGAGTTGGAGCAGGTCGGTGCCGTCGAACACGGCCTTGCCGCCGACCCGCAGGCCGGGCTGCTTCGGCAGCAGCCCCATGATGGCCAGCGAGGTGACGCTCTTGCCGCAGCCGGACTCGCCGACCAGGCCGACCACCTCGCCGGCGTCGACGGAGAACGAGACCCCGTCCACGGCGTGCACGGTGCGCTGGCCGCGCCGGGCGAACGTGACGGAGAGGTCGTCCACTTCGAGCAGTGCCATTACCGGCCTTCCGTTCGCGGCCGCGGGGCTGGCAGGCTCGCTCCTCGTGCTGCACACACGGGATCCACCTACTTCCGCAGCTTCGGGTCGAGGGCCTCGCGCATCGCCTCGCCGAGCAGGGTGAAACCCAGCGCGGTGATGATGATGGCGAGGGCGGGCAGGATCGCCAGCCGGGGCGCGGCGTCGAGGTAGCGCTGGGCGTCGGCGAGCATCACGCCCCACTCGGGGATGGACGCGTCGTTGTTGCCGAGGCCGAGGAAGGAGAGCGCCGCGGCCTCGATGATCGCGGTGGCCAGGGTGAGGGTGGCCTGGACGATGACCGGGGCGAGCGAGTTCGGCACCACGTGGGTCAGCGCGATTTTCGGCTTCTTCACCCCGAGCGAGGTGGCGGCCAGCACGTAGTCGCTGTTGGCCTGCGAGATCATCGAGCCGCGGAGCAGCCGGGCGAAGACCGGCACCGAGACCACGCCGACCGCGATCATGACGGTGGTGAGGCCGGCGCCGAGGAGGGCGGCGATGCTGATCGCCAGCAGCAGGCTCGGCATGGCCAGCAGCATGTCGATGAAGCGCATGAGCACGTTGTCCAGCGCGCGTCCCCAGCGGCCGCCGAGGCCGGCGGCGGCGCCGGCGATCCCGCCGATCAGCGAGCCCACGGCCAGACCGATGAGGGTGGCGACCACGCCGACCAGCAGGGTCTGCCGGGCGCCGACGACCATGCGGCTGAACTCGTCGCGGCCGATGTGGTCGACGCCGAACCAGTTCTCCGCCCGCACCCCCGGGATGTAGCCGATGTTCTCCCGGACCTCGCCCTTCCACAGCTGGGCGTCCGGCGCGTACGGGACGAGGAACGGCCCGACGAGGGCGACCAGGACGAACAGGGCGAGGATGACCGCGCCGACGATCGCCGCGGGGTTGCGCCGCAGCCGGCGGAACGCCTCCTGCCAGAGGCTCACGCCGCGCTCGTCGTCGCGGGCGGCCAGCTCGGCGAGCCGGTCGATCTTTTCCTTCTTCTTGCCGCTGGTGATCGTCATCGGACCCTCACCCTCGGGTCGATCAGGCTGTAGGAGAGGTCGACCAGGAGGTTCACCAGCACGTACACCACCGCGATGATCATGATGAAGCCCATCAGCACGGGATAGTCGCGCTGGCTGATGGACTCGGCGACGAAGGCGCCGATGCCACTGAAGGCGAAGACGGTCTCGGTCAGCACCGCCCCGGAGAGCAGGCCGCCGGTGAGCAGTCCGATCGAGGTGACCACCGGCAGCATCGAGTTGCGCAGCACGTGCCGGTTACGGACGGTCCGCTCGGTCAGGCCCTTGGCCTCGGCGGTGCGGACGAAGTCCTCGTTGAGCACCTCCAGCACGCTGGCCCGGGTGATCCGGACGATGATCGCCAGCGGGATGCTCGCCAGCGCGAGGCCGGGCAGCACCAGGTGCCAGATGGCGTCGGCGGCGGCGTCCCACTCCCGGGTCATCAGCCCGTCGAGGACGAAGAAGTTGGTGATCCGGGTCGCCCCGAGGGTCGGGTCCTGCCGGCCGCTGGACGGGAACCAGCCGAGGTTCTCCGAGAAGATCGCCTTCAGTACGTACGCCAGGAAGAAGACCGGGATGCAGATGCCGATCAGCGACCCGCCCACCGAGAGGTGGTCGAGCAGCCGGCCCCGGCGGCGCGCGGCCAGGTAACCGAGCGGGATGCCGATGCCGATGGCGATGATCATCGCCATGATCGTCAGCTCGACCGTGCCCGGGAAGCGCTCGATGAACTCGGTGGTGACGGCACGTTTGGTGGAGGTGGAGGTGCCGAGGTCGAGGCGGATCAGTCGCCGGACGAACCGGGCGTACTGCACCAGGATCGGCTCGTCGAGACCGAGGTTGCGCCGGATCGCGGCGCGCATCTCGGGCGTCCCGCGCTCGCCGAGGATGGCGGTCTCGGGACCGCCGGGCAGCCGGCGGAGCCAGATGAAGAGCAGGAGGGAGAGCCCGAACAGCGTCGGTATCAGCTGGAGCAGGCGTCTGACGATGAACCGGAACACGGTGGCCTCGAAAGGGGTACGGAGGATCGCGGGCGGGCGCTGGGATCCCCAGCGCCCGCCCGCGGTCGGAGCGTCAGATCAGGACTTGAACTCGGCGGTGGAGAACCGCTCGTCGGTGAGCGGGCTCGCCTTGACCCCGGTCACGTCCTTGCCGAACACGATCGCCGGCGGCGAGTGCGACACCGGGACACCCGGCAGGAAGTCCATGATGGCCTTGTTCAGGGCCTTGTACTTCTCCACCCGGGCCGCCTGGTCGGCGGTGGTGTCAGCGTCCTTGAACTGGTCGAACAGGGCCTTGTTGGTGAAGCCCCACTCGTCCTTCGGCCGGTCGAAGAACGTGCCGATGAAGTTGTAGCCGTCGCCGTAGTCACCGGTCCAGCCGAGGAAGTGCAGGTCGTGCTTGTTGCCGGAGGTGGTGGCGTTGAGGTAGTCCGGGCTCCACTTCAGCGGGGTGGCCTGGACGTTGATGCCGACCGCCTTGAGGTCCGCCGAGAGCAGCTCGAAGATGTCCTTCGGGTTCGGCATGTACGGCCGGGTGACCTCGGTCGGGTAGTGGAACCGCAGGGTCAGGTTCGACGCGCCGGCCTCGGCCAGCAGCTGCTTGGCCTTCTCCGGGTTGTACTCGTACTTGGTGACGTCGCCGTTCCAGCCCTCGACGGTGTCCGGCATGAAGTTCTCGGCGACCTTGGCGCCCGGGGGCAGCTTCGAGTCGACCAGCGCCTGCCGGTTCAGGGCGTGCGCGATGGCCTGCCGGACCTTGATGTCGGCGAGCTTCGGGTTGCCCTTCTGGTTGATCGCCAGGTAGAGCACGTTGAACGCCGGGCGGGTCAGGACGTTGAAGCCCTCACCCTTGAGCGGCTCGACGTCGGCCGGGCCGACCAGGTCGTACCCCTGGATGTCGCCGGAGCGCAGCGCCTGCTTGCGCGCGTTCTCGTCGGAGATGGTCTTGAAGATGAGGGTCTTCAGCTTGGCCTTGGTGCCGGCGTAGTCCTCGTTGCGCTCCAGGGTCAGCGTCTTGTTGGCGACGTCCCAGGACTTGAACTTGAACGGACCGGTGCCGGTCGGGTGCTCCGTCGCGTACGCCGGGTACTTGATGTCCTCGGCGGTACCGCCGACGTTGCTGGCGTCGTACTTCTCCAGCGCGGTCGGGCTGTGGATGGAGAACGACGGCAGCATCAGCGCGGCCGGGATCTTGCTGGAGACCCGGGTGAAGGCCAGGTCGACGGTGGTCGCGTCCTTGGCCGTGCAGGACTTGAAGAGGCTCGGCGGCAGGTCCGCGCTCTCGTTCTTGGCGAAGCCGCCCATGACGTCCTGCCAGTACGCGGTCACGTCCGGGCTCTGCATGAGGCCCTTGGCGTTGTACCAGCGGTCGAAGTTCTTGCAGACCGCCTCGGCGTTGAAGTCGGTGCCGTCGTGGAACTTCACGCCGGAGCGGAGCTTGAAGGTCCACGTGGTGCCAGCGGCGTCCGGGGTCCAGGACTCGGCCAGGCCGGGGGTGACCTTGGTGCCACCCTCCTCCGGGCGGACCAGGGTCTCGAAGACCTGACGCGCCACGCGCAGCGACTCACCGTCGCTGGCGAAGCTGGGGTCGAGCACCTTCGGGTCGCCGGCTACGCCGAAGACCAGGGTGTCCTTCTTGCTACCGCCGGAACTGTCATCGCGGTTGCTCTCGGCGCAGCCTGCTACCGCGAGGGCCGCGACCGCAACGGCCGCGATCGCGACCTTGGGCCTGGATGCACGCATGGTGCTTCACCTCGTCCTTGGGGGTACGGACAACGTGGTGACAGGGGTCACCGATGGCGGTGACCTTAGCTTCCGTCCGGACCTGCGGGAAACTATTGACGAAGCGGTTGGTACCGGATCGTGTCTTAACCGATGCGCCCCGCGCCGAACGGCGGCGCAGACCGCCACCAAAGGCGCGTTTTGTCCGGGTTTGCCGATGCGGATTTGTTACATCGATCGTCGCCGCGTTCGCCCACATGTCAGAACACAAAGTGGACGAAGCCGTGGCACCCAAGCCGCGTACGACGATGGCCGGCACCGGGTTCCCGGCACCGGCCATCGACAGTGCTCAGACGGCCCGGCGCCCCTCGAAGGCCCGGCCGAGCGTGATCTCGTCGGCGTACTCCAGGTCACCGCCGACCGGCAGGCCGCTGGCCAACCGGGTGACCGCGATACCCATCGGCTTCACCATCAGCGCCAGGTAGGTGGCGGTCGCCTCGCCCTCGGTGTTCGGGTCGGTGGCCAGGATCAGCTCCCGCACCCCGCCGCCGCCGAGCCGGGTCATCAGCTCCCGGATGCGGAGATTGTCCGGCCCGATCCCCTCCAGCGGGTTGATCGCGCCACCGAGCACGTGGTACCGGCCACGGAACTCACCGGTCCGCTCGATCGCCACCACGTCCTTGGGCTCCTCCACCACGCAGAGCACCTCGTCCGTGCGGCGCGGGTCACGGCAGATCCGGCACTGCTCGGACTCGGCCACGTTGTAGCAGCTGGTGCAGAACCGCACCAGTTCCTTGACCTTGCGCAGCGCGCCGGCCAGCCGGTTGACGTCGGCCGGATCGGCCGACAGGACGTGGAAGGCGATCCGCTGCGCGCTCTTCGGGCCCACGCCCGGGAGCCGCCCCAGCTCGTCGATCAGGTCCTGGATGGCGCCTTCGTACATCTGCCGGCTCAGAACCCGGGCAGGCCGAGGCCGCCCATGCCGCCGGCGACCGGGCCCATCTTCTTCTCGGTCAGCTCCCGCGCCGCCTCGGCGGCGTTGTGCACGGCCGCGACGACCAGGTCCTCCAGGGTCTCCACGTCCTCCGGGTCGACCGCCTTCGGATCAATCTTGACGCTCTTGAGCTCTCCGGTGCCGGCGACGGTCGCGGTCACCAGACCTCCGCCCGCGGTGCCGGTCAGCTCGGCCTCGGCGAGCTCGGCCTGGGCCTTGGCGATCTGCTGCTGCATCTTCTGCGCCTGCTTCAGCATCTGCTGCATGTTCGGCTGTCCACCTGGGCGCACTGATGGCTCCTTCTCGCACTCGTCTGTCGGCCGCCGACCAGCCTAGTCGCTGTGACCAGCCTCGCCCCGTTCGGTGCTTCCCGTCGCGGCGGGTCCCGGCGGACGATCACGGGACCGAGCGGAGGGAGGCTGTGGATGTCGCTGGACCAGGCCGCCGCGGTGATGGAACAGCAGGCCCGGGCATGCCGGAACATGGCCGCCCCCCTCTACGCCGACCTGCTCGTGCACACGGCCGAGGACGTCCGCGCCGGCGGCCCGTGCGCCGACGCCGTCGCGGGGTGGACCGGCGCGCCGTCCACCGCCGCGGTGCCGCTGCGGCTGCTCGGCGGGGTACACGCCCTGGTGCTCACCGGCCAGGCCCCGCAGCTCGCCCGCTTCTACCCCAGCGCCGGTGGGGCGTACCGGCCGGAGGACGCGGACGCCGCCTGGGCCGCGTTCCGGGCGGTGGTCGCCGACCGGCGGGACGCGGTGCGGGGCTGGCTGCGCCGGCCGCCGCAAACCAACGAGGTCGGCCGGGCGAACCTGCTGCTGGCGGGTCTGCTCCACGCGGTCCAGGAGAGCAGGGGGCTACCGGTACGGCTGGTCGAGCTGGGCGCGAGCGCCGGGCTGAACCTGCGCGCCGACCGGTTCCGGGTGGCGGCGCCCGGCTTCGCCTGGGGACCGGAGGACAGCCCGGTGCGGCTGCCTGGCGCCTGGCGCGACGGGGTGCCCGGCTGGCTGCGCGAGGCGGCGCGGTCCTACCCGGAGCTGACCGTGGTGGAGCGGCTCGGCTGCGACGTCACGCCACTCGACCCGGGCAGCGAGGACGGCGCGCTGGCGCTACGGGCGTACCTCTGGCCGGAGCACACCGCGCGCGCCACCCGGCTGGGCGGGGCGCTGGAGCTGGCCCGGCGGGTGCCGGCGCGGGTGGACCGGGTCGGCGCGGCGGAGTTCCTGGCCGGGCTCGACCCGCGCCCCGGGACGCTCACCGTGGTGTGGCACTCGGTGATGCGGCAGTACGTGCCGGCCGACGAGTGGGCACGGGTCACCGCCGAACTCGACCGGCTGGCCGCGGCCGGCGCGCCCTTCGCGCACCTGCTGTTCGAGCCGTACGAGCAGGACGGGCGGCACCGGTTCCAGCTGCGCGCCCGGATCGGCGCCGGGCCGGAGCGGGTGCTCGCCGAGGCCCACCCGCACGGGCTGCCCGCCTGGACGGTCTGAGCCGGCCGGCCGGCCGGAGATCAGCGCGCGTCGACCTCGTCGATTTTCTCGGCGCCGAACGCCTCGCGGAGCAGCCGGACCGCCTGCTCCTCGCTGGACTCCCGGGCGGTCCGCTCGTCGATCACCTCGTCCAGCGGCTCGTCACCCGGGTCGAACCCCTCGTAGACCGGGGTCGCCGGCTGTGCCGGGCCCGCCGGCTGGCCGCCACCGGGGCGGATCGGCCCGTCGTAGTCCGGGTCGTACGGCGGCTCGCCGGCCCAGTCCGCGTCCGCCGCCTGTCGGGCCGCCGGACCGGTACGCGCACCGCGCCCGGCCGCGGCCGCCCGCGCCGCCGCGATCGCGCTGCTCGCCGGGGCACCGGTGCCGGTCCCGGCGGTGGACTGCTTCGGCGGGGCGGGTGGTGCCGTCGCCGCGGTGGCGGCCGGGGATCCCGTGCCGCCGGGACGGGCCGGCTCCGGCCAGTCGTCGCCCCCGCCGGAAGGGCTGGGCGCGGACCCGCCGGGGCGGGCCGGCTCGGGCCAGTCCTCGCCGTCATCGGTCCCGCCGCCCGCGCCCGGGGCGATCCCGCCGCCCTGGCCGGTCCCCGCGCCCGGGGCGATCCCGCCACCCGTGGCCGGGCGACCGGACGGGCCGCCGCCGGTCTGTCCGCCCGGCGCAGAGCCGCCCGCCCCGGGACCGTCCGGGGACCGGCCGGTGGCGGACCCGGCCGAGGACGAGCCAGCCGAGGCGGGACCGCCCGCGGTCGGGCGGGCCGGAGCGGCCGCGGCGCGCGGGCCGCCGAGCGACACCCCACCCCGCTCGCCGGCCACCTCGCAGCGGATCTGCCAGCGCCCGCCCAACTCCTCGTAAAGCGCGTCGGTGAGCACCGGCGCGTGGTCGGACATCATCTTCGCCAGCACCGTCGACTTCACCGTCAGCACCAGCGTGTCGCCGTCGAGTTCGCGTACCACCGCGTCGCGCATCAACGCCGCGATCCGCTTGTTGGTCCGGTTGACCTTGCCGACCACCTCCGGCCAGACCCGGCGCACCGCCACCGCGTCCAGCGCGCCGGGCACCTCGGACCCGGGCCGGGGCGGCGCGGGGGTGGCCGGGTCCGAGG
>NZ_POUB01000264.1 GCF_003236335.1 Micromonospora deserti | reverse complement strand
GTTCGGGAGGGAGTGGGGTGGTTGTGGAGGGAGCGCACGTTGTGGCGGGTCACCGTGCTGACGGCGGGGAGCAATCTGGCGATCGCCGGGCTGATGGCCGTGCTGGTGCTCTACGCGCTGGACGTGCTCCGGGTGCCGCCGGCCGGGTACGGGCTGTTCGCCGCGGCGGCGATCCTCGGCGGCCTTGCCGGGGCGCTGGGGGCGGGCCGGCTGGCCGGCCGGCTCGGCACGCTGCCCGCCCTCCGGCTGGTGCTCGCCGCGCAGACCGTCGCGCTGGTCGGCTTCGCGCTGGCCCGACACCCCGTGCCGGGCGGGCTGGCGCTGGCCGTCTTCGCGGCCGGCACCACCGTGTGGAACAGCCTCTGGGCGGCGTACGGGCAGCAGCGCGTCCCGGCCCGGCTGCTCGGCCGGGTGGGCGCGGCCCAGCGGATGGTCGGCCTGCTCACCGCCCCGGTCGGCGCGACGCTCGCCGGGCTGGCCGGCGCGGCGTACGGGGTGGCGCCGGTGGCCGCTGCGGCGGCTGTCGTGTTCGCGCTGGTCACCCTCGCCGCGTGGCGGGTGCTCGGGCCGACCGGTGCCACCCGGCGCGGCCCGGCGTCGCGGGCGCCGGAGCAGCCGGCACCGGCCGGCGCGGTGCGGGGTGGCGCGGCGACGGGGCCGAGTGACCCAGGCAGGATGCGCGTCAGACCGCCGGACCTGCCGGTGCCCGGCTCGCGGCGCGATGGTTGAGGCCGGACAGACGCAGGGCGACCCCAACCATTCCGCCACTCCCGAGCGTCTGTGTGGTGACGGGGATCGCCGGTCGGCGAGGGGATGGTCGATGGCACGGATGCGGACGGCGGACGACGGGCGCGACGCGTACGTGGCGTTCGTGGCGAGCCATCAGCACCGGCTGCTGCGCGCGGCGTACCTGGTCTGCGGCAACCGGCACCAGGCCGAGGACCTGCTCCAGGACGCGCTGCTCAAGCTGGCCCTGCGTTGGCCGTCGGTACGCGAGGGCGACCCGGCCGCGTACGTGCGGGCCATCCTCTACCGGGACGCGGTCTCCTGGTGGCGGCGGCGCCGGCGGGAGTGGCTGAGCGCCTACCCGCCGGAGCGGGAGACCCGGGACGCGGACGGTGTGCTGCGACTCGCCCTGCACGACGCGCTGGGCCAGTTGCCGCCGCGCCAGCGGGCGGTGCTGGTGCTGCGCTACTTCGAGGACATGACCGAGGCGGCCACCGCCGAGGCGCTCGGCGTCACCGTCGGCACCGTGAAGAGCCAGTGCCACGCGGCGCTGCGTCGGCTCCGCGAGGTGGCGCCCGAGCTGGGCCGGGCCGAGGGGCGCCTCGACGGCGACCTGGCCACCGAACCGGAGGTGACCCAGTGAGGGAAGAGGAGCTGCACCGGCTGCTGAGCGTCGCGGCCGAGGACGTCCGGCCGTCGCAGCCGGCGTCGACGGGCTGGGACCGGGCCCGCCGGGTCCGCCGCACCCGCCGGGCCGCCGGCGCCGCGGCGCTCGCCGTCGTCCTGATCGGTGGGGGTACGACGCTGGCCCTGGGCCCCGCCGATCGACCGGTCCCGACCACGCCCGCCTCGCCGACCGCGAGCCCGGTCCCGAGCGCACCACCGGTACAGCGGCCACCGGACGAGCTGACCTACCCCGGTGACCCGCTCGGCCGCCTCGGCGACCCGGTCAGCGCACCCCTCTCCGCCCGGCCGGTACGCCAGGCGCTGGCGCTCTACCAACCGATCGACCCGGAGACCGGCGTCGAGGGCCGGATCCGGGTGCTCGGCGACGACGGCCTCGTCCGGGACCTCGACGTGGTCACGCCGGCCCGCACCCGCGACGTCGAGGGCAACGAGGCGGTGCCGCTGAAGACGGGGAGCCTCTCCCCGGACGGGCGGGCCGCGGCCTTCGCCCAGACCGACGAGGTCATCGTGGTGGACCTGACCACCGCGAAGGTCCGCCGCTACCCCCTCAGGGGCTACCTGGAAAACGTCCTCTGGGCCGGCGACCGGCTGCTCGTCGGCGACAACGACACGACGTACGAGGTGGACCGGGGCAGCGGCGCCGCCCGGAAGCTGACTGCCTCCCCTTGGGACCTGGTCGGACCCGACCCGGCCGCCCCGACAGACAGCTTGCTGGAGCTGGGCGGCACCCCGGAGAGCCTGGTCCTGAGGCGGTGGAGCGGCGACGGCACGCAGCGGCACGACTCCCCGGTCGACGTCCGCGCGCTGCCTCGCGGCAACCGGGTCGACGAGTTCTACGGGCGCGGCTGGCAGCGGAACGACCTGGTGGCCCGGGCCGGCTGGCTCACCACCGGTCAGGGGCAGGGGGTCGAGGGAGTGGCGGTACTGGACACCAGGACCAGCTTGGTCGTCCGCCTGCTGGACGTCGGCACCGGCCGCTGGAAGGGCTGCTGCGAGGTGCTCGGCTGGGACTCCGACGGGGCAGTGCTGCTCCGCCACGACCCCGGCGGGCTGCTGCGCTGGCAACCGCTGACCGGTGAGGTGACCGGCGTGATCCGGGACCTGTACGGCGAGGTGTCGCTCGCTGCCCGCTGACCAGCCGCGCCACTGCCCGGCGTACCGTCGCCGGGGCCGATCCCGCGCGGCGGGGCCGGCGCGCGGGACCGGCGCCCGGTCAGCTGCTCAGGCCGCCGGGCTGGTCGCCCTTGACGACGGGGGCCCGGACCAGGTTGCCCCACTCGGTCCACGAGCCGTCGTAGTTACGCACCTGCGGGTAGCCGAGCAGGTGACGCAGCACGAACCAGGTGTGGCTGGACCGCTCCCCGATCCGGCAGTACGCGATCACGTCGTCGTCCGGGCTGAGCCCCAACTGGTCGGCGTAGATGGCGCGCAGCTCGTCCGGGGACCGGAACGTGCCGTCGTCGTTCGCGGCGGACTTCCACGGCTTGTTGACCGCCCCCGGGATGTGCCCGCCGCGCAGCGCGCCCTCCTGCGGGTAGTCCGGCATGTGCAGCATCTCACCGGTGTACTCGCCCGGCGAGCGCACGTCGACCAGTGGCCGCCCCACCGCCACGTGCGCCATCACCTGCTCCCGGTACGCCCGGATCGGCGCGTCGTCGCGCTGCGGCACCGGGTACTGGGCACGGGGCCGGGCCGGCTTGTCCCGGGTCAGCTCCCGCCCCTCGGCGATCCACTTCTGCCGGCCGCCGTCGAGCAGCCGCACGTCGGGGTGGCCGAAGAGGGAGAAGACCCAGAGGGCGTACGCGGCCCACCAGTTGAAGTTGTCGCCGTAGAAGACCACCGTGTCGTCCCGGCCGATGCCCTTGGCGGCGCACAGCTCGGCGAAGCTCTTCGCGTCGACGTAGTCCCGGGTCACCTGGTCGTTCAGCTCCAGGTGCCAGTCCACCTTGACGGCGCCCGGGATGTGGCCGGTGTCGTAGAGCAGCACGTCCTCGTCGCACTCGATCACGACGAGGCCCTCGTCGCCCAGGTGCTGGGCCAGCCACTCGGTGGTGACCAGCCGCCGCGGGTCCGCGTACGACTGGAGTCGGGGATCGGGATCGCTCGGCACAGACATGAGCCCCAAGGTACGCCCGATCCCGGGTCGGCGGCCCCGCTCCCGGAATCGGGGGCGACGGATGTGTCGGGCGACACGCGACAGTGGCGCGACCCGCCGACCACAAAGGATCGATTCGGCGGAGTGCGCGGGTCAGTCGGAGACCGGGCCGAGCACCGGGCGCTTCGCGGTGACCGTGTCGCCGGAGGAGCGGCCGGTGAGCCGGCGCTTGATCCACGGGGCGAGGTGCTGGCCGGCCCAGCGCAGGTCGGCCGCGCGGGCGGCCAGCCACGGCGTGGGCGCCGGGTTCTGCGGCACCATCAGCCACTCCTCGTCGCAGCCCACCCCGAGCGCGGTCAGCACCTGCCCGGCCACCCGCCGGTGCCCGGCCGGGGAGAGGTGCAGCCGGTCGGTGCTCCACAGCATCGGGTTCAGGTAGGTGTCGTCGGCGTAGAGGTCGACCAGGATCGCCCCGTGCCGCTCGGCGGTCTCGCCCACAACCTGGTTGAGCAGCTGGACCCGGGGCGCGACGAGCCGCTGCCCGGGCAGCCGGGCCATCACGTCGGCGAACCGGAAGAGGATCACGTCGGCCCCACCGGAACGCAGTTTCCGCACCACGTCGTCGAAGCGGGCGACCAGGGAGTCCGGGTCGAAGGTACGGCGCAGCACGTCGTTGCCGCCGGCGGCGAAGCTGATCAGGTCGGGTTTCATGGCGACCGCCGCCGGCACCTGCTCGGCCACGATGTTCGGGAAGAGCCGGCCCCGGATGGCCAGGTTCGCGTACCGGAACTCCGGGCCGGCCTCGGCGGCCAGCCGGGTGGCGACCAGGTCCGCCCAGCCCCGGTAGCTGCCGTCGGGGTACGGGTCGTCCATGCCCTCGGTGAAGCTGTCTCCCACCGCCACGAAACTGCGCCAGCGCACGCGCGCCTCCTCCGACGTCCCGGTAGACCGCGGTCAGTTTGTCACCGCGCCCGCCGGGTCCGGTGCCGTCTGACCGACAAACGTGGCGGAGGTCATCGATCCGGGTCCGCCGGCTCGACCAGGGGCCGGCGGTACGGCCCCCAGGCGACGAACCGCTCGAACAGCTCGCGCGGCGTCGGCCCGTCGTGCGGGTTCAGCCGGAACAGGTCGTGGGTCGCCTCGTGGTAGAGCCCCGACAGGTAGATGGCCAGGTCGACCAGGCGGTCACCGTACTCGATCTTGAGCAGTAGCCGGGCCTCCGCGCACGGCCACGGCCGCCCGCACGCCCGGCACAGCCACAGGGGACGGATCGGCAGGTGCGGCGGACGGTCCGCCGGATAGGCGCGGGGCCGGTCCGGGTGCGGCCCCAGCCGGGGTACGGGGAGACCGCCGGCGATCACCACCGGCCCCCGTTCGCCCGCCACTCCTGCGCCCGGGTGAGCCGTCCGGGGCGACCCGGACCCATGGTCGGGAAGACCCGGGTCGGTTCCCGCATCCAGTCCGGGAGGTTGGTGTTCCGGACCCGGCGGGGCAGCGGGGGCGGTGGCAGGGCCGTCCGGCACCGGAACGCCGGCCGGCCGGCTGGCCACCGACGGAGCGGGTTGCTCATGTCGACCTCCTCCAGACGTGGAGTGGGGCCGCCCCTGCACTGGGGGTTCCTTGGGCGGCCCCACGTCGGCCCGCCCCGTCCCTCGGGTCGGATGGGAGCGGGACCGCTGCGTGACAGTCTGGTGAGGACGAGACTACGGTCGGAAGGCATCGACGGCGGCCGTGGCGAGGCCCGAGCGGTGGGACGTCCCGGCGGCGGATGTCCCCGAAGTTTCTGGACGATCGTGGAGGAACTGTGGAAGGTGAGCCCACCTCGGAGCTGGTCCGGGCGCAGTTACGCCGGCTGCGGCTGAACGCCGAGCTGAGCCAGGAGGAATTCGGGAAGCTCGTGCACTTCTCGGGCTCCCAGGTGTCCGCCGTCGAGCTGGGTCAGCGACCGCTGGACCGGTTCTTTCTCAAGCGGGCCGACGAGGTGCTGAAAACCGGCGGTCTGCTGACCTCCCTGCTCAAGATGGCGGAGCGCGCCGGCCAGCCGAGCTGGTTCCGCCCTTGGCTCGAAGCCGAGCGCGACGCCCAGCAGCTTCGCTGCTACCACCCCACGCTCGTCCCCGGCCTGCTTCAGACCGAGAACTACGCCCGCACGGTGATCCGGGCCGACGGCATGCTCAGCGATGGCGAGGTGGAGAAGCGGTTGGCGGTACGAATGGATCGGCAGTCCATCCTCGTCCAGCCGCAGCCGCCCCAACTCGTCGCGGTGCTCGAGGAGTACGTGCTACGACGTGCGGACGAAAGCTTCCGGGGCCTGATGATCCAGCAGATCGCCCACCTCATCGAGTGCGCCGAGCAGACGCACATCAGCGTGCACGTCATTCCGGCCGAGATCAGCATTCACGTCGGGCTCGCCGGACCGTTTACCCTCGCGCGAGGCGGCGACGGCGGCTGGGTCGGGCATCTAGAGAACCAGCTCGGCGGCGCAACGATCGACAATGATGAAGAAGTAGCTACCCTGCTGACAAGGTGGGAAAGCATCCGGAGCGAGGGCCTGCCCCACCGCCAGTCGGTCGAGCTGATGAAGGAAGTGATGATGTCATGGAGCTGACCGGCGCGACCTGGCGCAAATCCACCCGCAGCGGCAACGGCGAGTGCGTCGAGGTGGCGGACAACCTGCCCGGCGTCGTCGGCGTCCGCGACAGCAAGGACCGCACCGGCCCGGCCCTCACCTTCGACCCGAGCAGCTGGCGCGCCTTCGTCGAGTACGCCAAGGGCCACTGACTGCTGGTCCACTCCATGTACGCGGCACTGGGGTATCCCGTACGGCACGACACCACACCATCGGCGACATGGAGTTGGCGTCATCAGGTGGTTGGCAATCGTGGCCGGCTTGACCGCCGCGCCGGCCGCCGCCGCAATGCTGGCGCCCACCCGCGTCGATCCGGTGAAGGAGATCTTGTCGATGCCGGGGTGCCTGCTCAGGGCAGCTCCGGCGGCTTCACCGCCGGTGACCACGTTAATCACGCCGTCGGGGTAGCCAGCCTCGGCAACGGCGCGCGCCTCGGCCCTTCGTCGAGCTGAAACCAACAATTCCCACGTACCCGGCCCGCTAGTCTCGTCCTTTTCGGGTGAGGTCCAGTCACCCTCGGCGCTCCTACTCTGCGGCTGCTGGCGGACCGTGGAAGGGTGAGCGGATGGCCGACACCATTGTCGATTTCCTCATGACGCTGGGCCGGAACGAGAACCCGAGGCTCAAGGACCTGCCGGGATGGGCGCGGGGAACCATCCGCGTGGACATACAGGGTGACGGCCGGACCGAGCGCTGGTTTGTCACGTTGCAGAAGGGGAAGGCGCGGGTGTCGCGCGTCGGTCCCGAGCCCAAGGCGGTCGTGTGTGGCCACCGGTTGGTGTTTGACCGGATGGCCAGAGGTGAAGCCAAGTTCTCCCCGTCGTTCTTCCGGAACGATCTCGCCGTCGAGGGAGACCTGAGGTTGGCCGACGCATTCGGAAGGATGCTGTTTCCCGGCCCTCCATCGGCGCAGCACCCCCGGGAGTTCACCCGCAAGGAGGCCGCGCGGCATGATCGAAAAAACCATCAGCATCCTGGACGGTAACACGTTCATCGTGACCGACGAGCGGGGCGATGTCATCCCGTCGCCGACCTATCCGACCGGGTTGTTTTCGTTCGACACGCGGTTTCTGTCGACCTGGCGGCTGAGCGTTAACGGTGAGCGGCTCAGCGCTCTGTCCCGGGATGACGTGCAGTACTTCGAGAGGCACTTCTTCCTCGTTCCCGGGGAGCCGACGCACTATGTCGACGCGAAGGTTTCGGTTATTCGCGAGCAGTTGATCTCCCAGGATTTCACCGAACGCCTGACGGTCCTGAACCACGACATCGAGCCGGCTCGCTTCACCGTGCGGGTGGAGATGGGAAGCGATTTCGCCGATCTGTTTGAGATCAAGGACGTGCGGGCCAAGAGCGGGATGACCTCGGTGCGCCGGGAAAGTGGCGACCGCCTGTGTTTCCGCTATGAGCGGGGCAACTTCCGGCGCGGCACGATCATCTCCAGCACAGTTGAGGCCCGGATCGACGACGCGGGGATGACCTTCGAGATCTACCTGGAACCGCGGTCGTCCTGGCGTACCGAGCTGCACGTACAGCCGGTCATCCAGGAAGCCCGGGGTGACGAGTCCCGGACCATCTGGAACGCCTACCGGGCAAGGGCCAGACCGAAGTTGCGGCAGGATCTGGACCGCTGGCTCGCACGGGCACCATGGTTGATCTGCGACTACGAGCCGCTCCAGACGGCGTACGAGCGGAGCCTCGTCGACCTGGCCGCCATGCGATACGCATCGCTGACCAATCCAACAGCTCCGTTGCCAACGGCCGGTTTGCCCTGGTTCATGACCATCTTCGGGCGGGACAGTACCTTCATCTGCCTGCAGGCCATGCCGTTCGCGCCGCAGTTGGCTCCGCCCGTGCTGCGTCTGCTGGGGCTCCTACAGGGAGTGACGCTGGACGATTTCGAGGAGGAGGAGCCGGGGAAGATCCTGCACGAGTTCCGCTACGGGGAGCTGGCCGCGTTCGAGGAGCAGCCGCACACGCCCTACTACGGGTCGGCGGACGCCACCCCGCTGTTCGTGATCATGCTCGACGAGTACGAGCGATGGACCGGGGACGTCAAGCTGATTCGAATGCTTGAGCACAACGTCCGGGCGGCGTTGGACTGGATCGACGAGTACGGCGACCTGCTCGGCAACGGCTACATCTCCTACTGGCGGCGCAACACCGTCAACGGCCTGGAGAACCAGTGCTGGAAAGACTCCCCGGACTCGATCTCCTAC
>NZ_POUB01000263.1 GCF_003236335.1 Micromonospora deserti | reverse complement strand
CGGTGGCGGCGCGGATGGCGGGGATGCACCCGCAGACCCTGCGCCAGTACGACCGGTTGGGCCTGGTGCAGGCCGGCCGGGCGGCCGGTGGCGGCCGCCGGTACAGCGTCCGGGACGTGGTGACCCTGACCAACGCCGCCCACGGGCAGTGCCTCGACGTCGAGGGCGGCAGCACCGACGACGGGACGAAACTGCTGCAGTTCCCCTGCCACGGCCGGGTTAACCAGCAGTGGCGGCTCACCCCGACCGGCACCGGCCCGGTGCTGCTGGTCGCGGTGCACAGCGGCAAGTGCGGGCAGGTCGACGACGGCGGCACGGAGGCCGGCGACGACGTGGAGCAGGTGCCCTGCTCGGGGGCCGTCGAGCAGCAGTGGATCGTCGGCTGACCTCAGTCGCGGTAGCGCCACCCGGTCGCCACGGCGGGTGCGGGAACCGGCACGGCCACCGGCGGCCCGCCCCGCCGCCCGCGCAGCAGCAGCGACAGCACGGCCGCGCCGATCGACAGCGCCCCGGCGGCGTACCAGGCCAGGGCGTAGTCGCCGAGCCGGTCGCGGACCAGCCCGGCGCCGGTGGCGGCGAGCGCGGCGCCGACCTGGTGGGCGGCGAAGACCCAGCCGAAGACCACCGCGCCGGCGGCGCCGAAGTACTCCCGGCACAGCGCCACCGTCGGCGGGACCGTGGCCACCCAGTCCAGCCCGTAGAAGATGACGAACACCAGCATGCTCGGCTCGGTGGTGGCGGCGAAGAGCCCGGGCAGCACCAGCAGCGATCCGCCGCGCAGCGCGTAGTAGGCGCCGAGCAGCAGCCGGCTGTCCACCCGGTCGGTGAGCCAGCCGGAGGCGATCGTGCCCACGATGTCGAAGAGGCCGACCAGGGCCAGCAACCCGGCGGCGGTGGTCTGCGGCATGCCGTGGTCGTGGGCGGCCGGCACGAAGTGGGTGCCGACCAAGCCGTTGGTGGTCGCGCCACAGATCGCGAAGCCGCCGGCCAGCAGCCAGAACGGCCGGGTACGGGCGGCCTGCGCGAGCGCGCCGACCGCCCGCGCCGCCGCCCCGCCGGCCGGCGGCGCCGCCGGTACCACCTCGGGCGCGCCGTAAGGCGGCAGGCCGAGATCCGCCGGGTGCTCGCGCAGCAGCCAGGCCACCAGCGGTACGACCGCCAGCGCCGCCGCGGCCACCACGAGTGCCGCCACCCGCCAGCCGTGTTCACGTACCAGCACGGCGAGCAACGGCAGGAAGACCAGTTGCCCGGCCGCGCCGCCCGCGGTGAGCACACCGGTGACCAGCCCCCGGCGGCGGACGAACCAGCGCCCGGTGACGGTCGCCACGAAGGCCAGCGCCATCGACCCGGTGCCCAGCCCGACCAGCACGCCCCAGCAGAGGATCAGCTGCCAGCTCGCGGTCATGAAGACGGTCAGCCCACTGCCCGCCGCGACCAGCAGCAGCGCGACGGCGACCACCCGGCGGATGCCGAAGCGGTCCATCAACGCGGCGGCGAACGGCGCGGTGAGCCCGTAGAGCAGCAGGTTGACCGAGACCGCCGCGGAGATGGTAGCCAGCGGCCAGCGGAACTCGGCGTGCAGCGGGTGCAGCAGCACCGAGGGGGTGGCGCGGAACCCGGCCGCCCCGACCAGCGCGACGAAGGCGACGGCGGCGACGATCCAGGCGGGGTGCAGGCGACGGTGTCGGGTCACGAAACGAGTCTCACGACGCCGGGCGGCCCACGACGAGTGGCCCGGAAGCCATCATGCGCAATAATCGGGCCATGGCCATGCGCCCGCACCGCATCGCGGTGCTCGCCACCGACCAGGTCGTCGGCCTCGACCTCGGCACCCCCGCCCAGGTCTTCGGCGCCGCCCGCGCCCCCCAGGGCGCCCCGCTGTACGCGGTCGACGCCTGCACCCCCGGCGGCCGGCCGGTCCGCAGCACCGCCGGCTACCAGGTGCTCCCCGAGCACGGGCTGGAACTCCTGGCGGCCGCCGACACGGTGGTGGTCCCCGGCATCCACGGCGGTCCGCCGATGCGCGAGGGCACGGTCGACCCGGCGGTGGCCGACGCGCTGCACGCGGCGTACCACCGGGGCGCGCGGATCATGTCGATCTGCACCGGCGCGTTCGTGCTCGCCGCCGCCGGGCTGCTCGACGGGCGGCGGGCCACCACCCACTGGGCGTACGCCGACCGGTTCCGTCGGTTCTACCCGGGGGTGGACCTCGACCCGGACGTGCTGTTCATCGACGACGACGCGGTACTCACCTCGGCCGGGGTGGCCGCCGGGATCGACCTCTGCCTGCACGTCATCCGCACCGATCACGGCAGCGACGTGGCCAACCGGGCGGCCCGACGCTGCGTGGTCCCGCCGTGGCGGGACGGCGGCCAGGCCCAGTACATCGAGCGCCCGGTGCCGCGGTCGGCGGACGCCAGCACCGCCGCCGTTCGCGAGTGGGCCCGGCAGCGGCTGCACGAGCCGGTCAGCCTGCGCGACCTGGCCGAGCAGGCCCGGATGAGCGTACGCACCTTCACCCGCCGGTTCCGCTCCGAAACCGGGCTGAGCCCGGCGCAGTGGCTGCTCCAGCAGCGCACCGACCACGCCCGGCTGCTGCTGGAAACCACCGACCTCACCGTCGACCAGGTGGCCCGCCGGTGCGGCTTCGGCACCGCCGCGGCCCTGCGCCAGCAGCTGCACCTGCGCATCGGCGTGGCCCCCTCGGCGTACCGCCGCACCTTCCGCCGTCAGCCCGAAGCGACCGGGCCGACGGGCGGCTGAATCCGCCCGCCATCCCGGCACCGACGCACGGGCGAGCCGGTTCGGCGGCCGGTTCCCGCTGCGCTACACCACCCTGACCGCGCTCGCGTCGTCTCGGCGGCCACGCCGGCGACGCGTACGCCCCCATCGCCGCACGTCTCTCGCCGGCCGGGGCACCCCGCCGGGTCAGCCGGCGCCGCGCAGCATGCGCAGCTGGGCCAGGTGCTTGGGCAGGTGGACGCGGGTGTGCAGGTCGAGGGTGCGGCCCCAGGGCAGCGACCCGTCGACGACCAGGTCGAAACCCTCGCGGAGGTGGGTGTCCACCGGGGTTTCGGCGGCCGGGCCGAGCCGCGCGGCGAGTGTGCAGAGCTTCTGGCTGGTCGCCCGCAGCAGGGCGACCAGCCCGTCCAGCCCGCCGCACTCGGCGACCAGCGCGTCCACCTGGGGGCGGTGGATGGTTTCCAGGTCGTAGTAGGCGTACGGCGCGCCGGCGAGGACAGCCTCGGTCGCCTCGACCATCAGCTCGTCGTTGGCGGCCAGGTGGGCGACGATCTGCTCGGCGCTGAGCTGCCCCTGCGGCGCCGGCCCGAAGCCGCCCGCGTCGACCTCGGCGAGCAGCTCGTCGTACGCCCGCCACAGCCTGTCGACCTCCATCCGCCCAGGCTAGCCGCGATCGCCTGGCCGCCAGGCCGAAGTCGGGCAGGCCGCGCCGGTCGGGCCGGCAGCACGGCCCGGGTGACGGCGGGGCCGGTCCGGGCCACCGGTGTGCGTGGCGGCAGCGCACATCACTCCCCCGCCCGCGGGGCCCGGTCGCACGGACCGGGCAGCTCGACAGGGCCCGCCGCCTGCGGGGCGGCGGCGGTCCTGCCGGGCCGGTGGCAATCCCGCCCTTGCGGCAGGGCGGCCGGGTCACCGGCCCCCGCTGGGCGGCGGCGGGGTCAGCGGCGGCCCCGCCGGGCGCGCAGGTAGTCGGAGACGACGTACTCGCCCAGGTCCTCGGTGTCCGGGGTGAACATCCGGCCCCGGCAGCGGCGGGCCACCGCGTCGACGAAGCGGCGCAGGCCGGGGTCGTCGCCGAGCATGAACAGGTTCAGCGTGGCGCCGTAGCGGGTCAGCCGGTCCACCTCACGGATGGTCGCCTCGATCGTCTCCGGCAGCGGCGGCCAGTGGAACAGCGCCTCCCCGTCGTCCGGGTCCAGGTGCGCGGTCGGCTCCCCGTCGGTGACCACCAGCACCACCGGCTCGGCGTCCGGATGCCGACGCAGGTGCCGGGCGGCCAGCCGCAGCGCGTGCTGAAGATTGGTGCCCTGCTGCATGTCCGGCTCCACGGCCGCCAACTCCTGCTGGCTCAGCGGCGTCGCCTGGCGGCCGAAGCCGACGATCTGCAGCGCGTCCTGCGGGAACCGGGTGGCCATCAGGTGCGACAGGGCCAGCGCGGTCTGCTTCATCGGACCCCACCGACCCTGCGAGATCATCGAGTAGGACAGGTCGACGCAGAGCGCCACCGCCGCCGAGGCTCGCCGCTCGGTCTCCACCACCTCGAAGTCCTCGACCGCCAGCTGCACCGGCACGCTCGGACCGGCGCGGCGCACCGCCCGGGTGAGCGTCCGCACCACGTCCAGTGGCTGCTCGTCGCCGTACTGCCAGGGGCGGGAGCCACCACTGACCTCCCCGGCGGCGCCCGCCGAGCGCAGGTCGTGCTGGCCGCGCGGCCCGGCGGTCAGGTCCGCGAAGACCCGCCGCAACGCGGTGCCGCCGAGCCGGCGCAGCGCCTTCGGGCTCAGGGTCAGCCCGTCCGCGTCGCGGCTGAGCCACCCCTGCCGGCGCAGCTCCCGCTCCAGCTCCCGCAGCCGGCGTACGTCGTCGGCGGCGTCCCGGCCGAGGGTCCGGGCCACCGCCTCGACATCCACGTCGTCCAGGGTGGCTCCCGGGTGGTCCTGGTCGAGCTGGTCGAGCAGGTCGTCCAGCTCGGCGATCTCCCCGAGCGCCCCGGCCGCCTCGCCGTAGCCGAGCGGCTGCTCGCCCCGCACCCGCTCGCCCCGGCCCCAGCGCAGGTCCGGCCGGAGCGCGCGCAGGTTGGCGTCCAGCGCGGACAGCTCCCCGGCGAGCCGGTCACCGAGCGACTGGCGCATCAGGCCGGCCAGCTCCTCCCGCTGGCGGTCCGAGAGCGAGCGCATCAGCCGCTCGCCGGCCGCCGCCCGCCGGGCCAACACGTCGACCAGTTCGTCGACGTCGCGTGGCCGTTCCGGGAAGAACTCCCCGTGCCGGCGCATGAACTCGGCGAACGCGTCGGTGGTGTCCTCGGAGCGGGCGTGCCGGGCCAGCAGGTCGTTGAGGTCGCGCATCATCGCGGCCAGCCGCTGCTGCGCCGCCGGGTCGGCGCTGGCCCGCACCGCGTCGCGCAGGCCGGCGAAGCGCTGGCCCAGCACGTCGTCGCGGAGCCCGTCGAGGATCCGCTGATAGGTCAGCCGGGCCTCGTCGCTGGCCCAGTCGTAGCCGGCCAGCTCCGCCACCGCGCGGGCCGTCGAGCGGGGCAGGTTGTCGAGCACCGCCTCGGCGAACCGCGCGCCGTCGTCGTCGCGCCCGCGCAGCTCGTCCCGTTCGGCGGCGAGCGCCTGGTCGAGCAGCGCACGGGCCCGGGTCACCGTCCCGTCCAGGTCACCCCGGCGCAGCGCCTCCCGGCGCAGCCGGCGGACCCGGGCGGCGAGGTCGTCCAAGCCGCCCCGGCCCTGGGGGCCCCGGCGCAGCAGGTCGCGCAGCGCCTCCCGCAGGCTGCCGCCGGCCAGCACCTCCGCGCCGACCGCGTCCACCGCGGCGCGCACGTCGTACGGGGGCGCGAGCGGGTCCGGGCCGCCGCGCCACTGCCCGTACCGGAACCGGTTGCCGGCCACGATCAGGCCCGGCCGCCGTAGCGGGTTCGGCCGGAGTCGGTGACGTCCTTGCCGAGCCGGCGGGTCAGGTGCAGCCCTTCCAGGACGAACTCGACGCCGGCGGCGGCCTGCTCGGGGCTCGGAGCGTCACCGAGCCCGAGCCGGTCCAGCGCCTTGGCCAGCCCCGGCACGGTGCCCACCTGGCGCAGCAGCTCGGCGGAGCTGACCAGCTCACCGGTCTCGACCGTCCGACCCTCGTCGACCAGCGCGGTGAAGCCGGACAGGTCCAGCCCGGCCAGCCGGGCCCGGAACGTCTCGGCGGTCGCGGTGCGCAGCAGGTGACCGAGAATCTCGATCTCCCGCCCCTCCTCGCCGCTTTCGAACTCGACCTTCCCGCGCAGCGTGGAAGTGACCGGCACCGCGTCGCCGACCCGGGCCACCGGGGCTTCGGGGCGTACCGCCGCGTCGCCGGCACCGGGAGCGAAGCCGGCGGCGAGCAGGCCGGCGCGGCGCAGCGCGGCGGCGGCGACGGTCTCGGCGGCAGCGATGGCGAACCGGGCAGAGACGCCGGAGCGCGGGTCCACCGACGGCGACTCGCGCACCGCCCGGGCGAACCGGGCCAGGACCTCCAGCACGTGCTCGGGCACCTCGGCGACCAGCTCGGCCTCCTGCCGGATCAGGGCCAGCTCCAGCTCCAGGTCGACCGGGTAGTGGGTGCGAATCTCCGCGCCGAACCGGTCCTTGAGCGGGGTGATGATCCGGCCGCGGTTGGTGTAGTCCTCCGGGTTGGCGCTGGCGACCAGGAACAGGTCCAGCGGCAGCCGCAGCTGGTAGCCGCGGACCTGGATGTCCCGCTCCTCCAGCACGTTGAGCAGCGCCACCTGGATCCGTTCGGCCAGGTCGGGCAGCTCGTTGACGGCGAAGATGCCCCGGTTGGTCCTGGGCACCAGGCCGAAGTGGATGGTGTCCGGATCGCCGAGGGTCCGCCCCTGGGCGATCCGGATCGGGTCGACGTCACCGATCAGGTCGCCGACGCTGGTGTCCGGGGTGGCCAGCTTCTCGCCGTAGCGCATCGAGCGGTGCAGCCAACCGACGGGCAGGTCGTCGCCGGCCTCGGCGACCAGCGCCCGCGATGCCGGGGTGAGCGGGTGCAGCGGGTCCTCGTTGAGCACCGAGCCGGCGATCACCGGCGTCCACTCGTCGAGGAGCCCGACCAGCGAACGGATCAGCCGGGTCTTGCCCTGACCCCGTTCGCCGAGCAGCACCATGTCGTGCCCGGCGAGCAGCGCCCGCTCGACCTCGGGCAGCACGGTGTCGTGGTAGCCGACGATGCCGGGGAAGCGCTCGACACCGGAACGCAGCCGGGCCAGGAGGCTGTCGCGGAGTTCCTGCTTGACGGTGCGGGGTCGGTGACCGGCCGCCCGCAGCTCGCCGAGCGTGCCGGGCAGGTCGGCCGGTGGGACCGGGATTACCTGGGAGGGCGCAGTCACCCGCCCAACGCTATCTCAGGATGGGCGCGACGCCCGCCGCGTTCATCGCGGCCGGGGCGCGGACCGGTGCGAGGGCGGCGTCGATGGCCGCGCGTTGCGCGTCGTCGGTGTAGGTTTCCGCGTCAACGGCCGCCAGGGTGTTGAGCCCTTCGACGAGGGCCACCAGCGTGGTGGCCGTTGCCGCGCACCGGGCCGGGCTCCACTCCGGCCGGCACGCGGCGACCAAGCCCCGCACCCGCTCCACGAACGAGCGGTTGTAGCGGCGGTGCAGGTCGGCGAGGGCGGGGTCGGCGAGGGCGGCGGCCAGGAAGGCGATCCACACCCGGGCCTCCTCGCGCTTCTCCTCGGTTTCGGAGGCGGCCTGGAGCAGCACGGACCGCAGCGCGTCCAGGGGGGTGGCGCCGGCGGACTGGGCGGCGTCGGCGCGCTGGCCGGTGCGCCGGTGCAGCAGTTCCCGGGCGTGGACGAGCAGGGCACGCTTGTCGGCGAAGGCGTGCAGCACCATGCCGGTGGTGCAGCCGGCGCGCTCGGCGACCGCGCGCAGGGTCAGGCCGGGCAGGCCGTGCTCGGCGAGCACCGACCAGGTGGCCGCCGAGAGGCGTCGTTGCTGGTCTTTCAGGTCACGGCGTCTGGCCATCCGTCCCCTCCCCCGGACCGGAGCCTTATCGTAGCGTCCGTTACGGTAACACTTGTTACGGGAAGGGGAGGGTGATGGAACGGATCGTCTCGGTACGCCAGGAGCCGTGGGACTCGGCCGACGCGCAACGCCTGCGCGCCGCCCAACGCGTTGAGTTGGACGCCCGCTACGGCAACGACAACCACGAGCCGGGCACGCCGCCGACCGGCGAGAGCGTGCCGGTGTTCTTCGTGGCCCGCGACGGCGACGGTGCCGCGCTGGGCTGCGGCGGCCTGCGGTTTCTGGAGCCCGGCTCGGCGGAGATCAAGCGGATGTACGTCGAACCGGCGGCCCGGGGCAGCGGCGTGGCCACCGCGATCCTGCGCGCCCTGGAGGACGCGGCGCGGGACGCGGACGTCACCACGTTGCTGCTGGAGACCGGCACCGCCCAGCCGGACGCGATGCGCTTCTACGAACGCGAGGGCTACCGGCGGATCGACAACTTTGGCGTCTACCGGGGCGAACCGCTCTCCGTCTGCTACTCCCGCGAACTGCGGTGACCGCGTCGACGGGCCGGTCCGGCCACGGCCGGCGGGACCGGCCGTGGCCGGCCGGTCCCGCCGGCCGATGGGCCGGCGCCCCGTTCACC
>NZ_POUB01000262.1 GCF_003236335.1 Micromonospora deserti | reverse complement strand
CCACATGTGCATGATCGGCGGTGTGGCCGGGTTAGGCGGCGATGGTGCGGCCGCAGCTCGGGAGCGGGTGCAGCACGATGCGCCGGGGGAGGCGGCGGGGCCACTCGTTGCGGGGCCAGGAGCCGTCCACGATCAGGTGCACGGTGCGCTGCTCGGCACCGCTGAGCCGCAACACGAAGTCGCGCGGGAGCGGCGGGTCGACCGACGGCGTGGTGATCATGAAGCGGACCCGACCACGGGACGAGACCGCGGAGATCACGTCCGCTGCGGGCATGGTGCCGCGCAGCCGGATCCGGCCGATCCAGTACACCTCGGCGAGGTGCTCCTGCGCCGCCCGGGTGATGGCCGGGTATTCGCTGCGTACCCAGCGCTCCACCGCGCCGACGCAGAGCCCGCAGGCGCGCTCGCGGGGCTCCCGCGGACCCAACCCCCAGGCCCGCAGGTACGCCCCGACCGCGCCGGCGTCCAGCGACAGGTCGAAGCGGCGCTGGATGAGCAGGTGCAGGCTCTGCCGCGTCCACAGCTCCTCGTCCAGGCCGTACTCGTCGGGATAGACGCCCCGCAGCACGTCGATCAGTTCGAGTTCCTGGTCGCGGCTGAGCGTTCCCGGCTCGCCCTGCCGCTGTCCGCGACGGACGGCTGCCACCGCCCCGTCACCGCCGATGGTGTGGCGCCGGCACCAGCTGGTGACCGAACGCCGTGCGTCTCTGAGTGCAACCCCCACGTCCTGCGCAACGAGCCCGAATCGCAACTGGTCACGATATGTGTGGAGAAAACTCCCTTAGCAACGCAATCCACCAAACTGCCCAGAGTACGTGAAAGGGGCGAATCTCCCACAAGTGCTCGGTCAAGTCTCCGATACAAGGGCGACCGGCCCACGGCGATGGCCCGTCCCGTGCGGTGGGCACCGCTCGCCTCACCCGATGTGGCCCCAACGACCGACCGGCCACGCAGGGAGCCGGAGGGGTTGAGGAGGAGTTGCCGGGGAGGGCGGCGGTGAATCAGCCGCCCAGGCGGTTGAGGGCGTTCTGGAGGTTGGTGAGGTCGTTGCGCTGGGTGTTCTTCATGGTCTGCGCGGTGGCCACCACGTCCGGCTCGTCGCTGGCGTCGAGCACGCCGTCGATCATGTGGATGCCGCCGAGGTGATGCTTGATCATCAGATCCAGGAAGAGGACATCCAGCTCGCGGCCCTGGGCCGCCCGCAGCTTCGCCATGTCCTCGGGCGTGGCCATGCCCGGCATCAGGCCGTCCTTGACCAGGCTCGCGCCGTCGGGCATCCAGGACATCGGCGGCTCGCTGCCCGCCGGGTCGAGCCCCCACGAGCGCAGCCAGGTCTGCATGGTGCCGATCTCGCCCTGCTGGGCGCTGGCGATGTCGCCGCCGATGCTGCGCACCTCGGGGTCGGTGCTCCGCTGGAACGCGATCATGCCCATCTCCACCGCCTGCGCGTGGTGGGTGACCATGTCCCGGGCGAAGCCGGCCTCCGCCGAGGCGTCACCGGGCCGGGTCAGCCGGGGCGTCAGCAGGCCCCCGGCGTACCCGAGCAGCAGCCCGACCACGATGGCGAGGGCCAGCGCCGGGGTACCCCAGCGGCGCGCGGTCGCCCCGCGCTCCGGCGGGGTCTGATCGTCGAGCTCGCTGGTCTCGATCGTGGTCGGGGCGCTCATCGTTCTCCTCAGCCCTGCGGCATCTGCGCGCCGTCGCGCGGGGTGGTGCCGGTGGCGGTGATGCCCTGGCTGCACAGCGCGGTCGGGCCCTCGATCGAGGCGTTGACCCGCAGCGCCTTGATGAAGTCGTCGATCCGCTTGTCGTCGGCGTTGTCGACCTTGAGCTGGTAGCCCCAGGCCTGCAGGGAGATCGGCTTGTCCAGCCCCTCGAACGGGCTGAGCATCAGCTTCTCCTTGCCGCGGACCTTCTCGGCGAGCTTGCTGACCTGGTCAGCCGGCAGGTCCGGACGGTAGGTGACCCAGACCGTGCCGTGCTCCAGGCTGTGCACCGCGTGCTCGTTGGCGATCGGGGCGTCGTAGACGTCACCCATGCAGTTCTGCCAGCTGGGGTTGTGCGGGCCGGCCACCGGCGGCAGCACCGAGTACGTGATCGAGCCGGCCTGGTGGTTGCCGCCCTCGACGAGGGTCTTGTCCGTCTTGCGGAAGTTGACGATGCCGTCGATCTCGGCCGCGCGCTCCTCCCACGGCTTGGAGCCCTGGAACGACGCCCAGGCGCCGTAACCGATGATCGACGCGGCGAGCACGCCGACGGCGACAAAGAGGGCGATCGGGCCCCAGGCGCGGCCCTGGCTGACCTTGACCGGGGTGACCGGCTTGCGGCCCTTGCCGCCGGCGCCCGGACGGGGACCCGTCGGCTTGCCGGACCCGGCCTTGGCGCCGGCGGCCGGCCGGCCCGCCGCCGGCTTCTTGCCGGTGCTGACCACGGTCGGACGGCGCTCTGGGCCGCCCGGGGTGCTGATGCTCATCGTGCCTCGTCAGGTCGGTCGGTCAGGGGATCCGGCGGGCCGGTTCACACTCTGGGTCGCCGCCGCGGGGACCGAGTCTACCCCCGATAACATGGATCGGTGACTCCCGCAGAACTCGCCGAGGTCGTCCTCTCCGCAGCCCACGCCGTCTTCACCGAGCGGGGCCTGGACCGCTCCACCCTGCCGGAGCGGACGGCGGTGGAGCGACCCCGCAACCCCGAGCACGGTGACTACGCCTCGACACTGGCGCTCCAGCTCAGCAAGAAGGTGGGCGTCCCGCCGCGCGAGCTGGCCGCCGCCCTCGCCGAGCAGCTCGGCCGGGCCCCGGGGGTCAAGTCGGTGGAGATTGCCGGCCCGGGCTTCCTCAACATCCGGCTCGACGCGGCCGCCGCCGGCCAGCTGGCCCGGGTGATCGTCGAGACCGGCGAGGAGTACGGCCGCAGCGACCGGCTCGCCGGCGAGAAGATCAACCTGGAGTTCGTCTCGGCGAACCCGACTGGCCCGGTGCACATCGGCGGCGTCCGGTGGGCCGCCGTCGGTGACGCGCTCGGGCGGCTGCTCCGGGCCACCGGCGCCGAGGTCGGCACCGAGTACTACTTCAACGACGCCGGCTCGCAGATCGACCGGTTCGCCCGCTCGCTGCTCGCCGTCGCCAAGGGCGAACCGGCCCCGGAGGACGGCTACGGCGGGGCGTACATCGGCGAGATCGCCGCGGAGGTCCAGGCCCGCCGGCCGGACGTGCTGGCGCTGGACGACGCCGCGGCCCAGGAGGTCTTCCGGGTCGAGGGCGTGACGCTGATGTTCGACGAGATCCGCTCGTCGCTGCGCGACTTCGGCGTGGAGTTCGACACCTACTTCAACGAGAAGGACCTGCACGACCGGGGTGAGCTGGAGCTGGCCCTCCACCGGCTGCGCGAGCAGGGCCGGGTCTTCGAGGCCGACGGCGCGACCTGGCTGCGCACCACGGACTTCGGCGACGACAAGGACCGGGTGCTGCGCAAGTCCAACGGCGAGTGGACCTACTTCGCCGCCGACTGCGCGTACTACCTCGACAAGCGTGAGCGCGGCTTCGAGCGGGTCGTGATCATGCTGGGCGCCGACCACCACGGCTACATCGGCCGGATGAAGGCGATGGCCGCGTGCTTCGGCGACGACCCGGAGCGCAACCTGGAGATCCTCATCGGCCAGCTGGTCAACCTGGTCCGCGACGGCGCTCCGGTGCGGATGAGCAAGCGGGCCGGCACGGTGGTGACCCTGGAGGACCTGGTCGACGCGATCGGCGTGGACGCCGCCCGGTACGCGCTCGCCCGCTACTCCAGCGACTCGCCGATCGACATCGACGTCGAGCTGTGGACCCGGGCCGGCAACGACAACCCGGTCTACTACGTGCAGTACGTCGCCGCCCGGACGGCCAGCGTCTCCCGCAACGCCGCGGAGGTGGGGCTGACCCGGGGCGACGGGGACGCGTTCCGTCCGGAGCTGCTCCACCACGAGAAGGAGAACGAGCTGCTCAAGGTGCTCGCCGAGTTCCCCGCCGTGGTGGCCACCGCCGCCGAACTGCGGGCACCGCACCGGGTGGCCCGCTACCTGGAGGAGCTGGCCGGGGCGTACCACCGGTTCTTCGACAGCTGCCGGGTGCTGCCGCGGGGGGACGAGGAGATCAGCGACCTCAACCGGGCCCGGCTGTGGCTCAACGACGCCACCCGGGTGGTCATCGTCAACGGCCTGCGCCTGCTCGGCGTCTCCGCGCCGGAGCGGATGTGACATGCCGGCGCGAGCAGTGAGCGTGCGGGCCGTGCCGGCGCGAAGCGGAGGCGAGTGATGCGGGCGCACGAGGCCGGTGCGCTGCACGGCGACATCGGCAGCCGGGGGCCGGCGTGGCTGCGTACGCCGGTCGACGTCAACGCCCTGGTGCCGGCGCTCTGGCCGCGCAACGTGGAGCGCGCTCCGGACGGCGCGCTCGCCGTCGCCGGTCTCGGCGTCCGCGACATCGCGGCCGAGTTCGGCACCCCGGTGTACGTGCTGGACGAGGACGACCTGCGGTCGCGCTGCCGGGACTTCCGCACCGCCTTCGCCGACGTCGACGTCTACTACGCCGGGAAGGCGTTCCTCTGCCGCGCGGTGGTCCGGATGATCGCCGAGGAGGGCCTGCACCTGGACGTGTGCACCGGCGGCGAGCTGGCCACCGCGCTGTCGGCCGGAATGCCGCCGGAGCGGATCGGCTTCCACGGCAACAACAAGTCGGTCCGCGAGCTGACCCGGGCGCTGGACGCCGGGGTCGGGCGGATCATCGTCGACTCGTTCACCGAGATCGACCGGCTGACCGCGCTGGCCCGTGAGCGGGGCGTCCGGCCGAAGGTGATGATCCGGGTCACCGTCGGCGTCGAGGCGCACACCCACGAGTTCATCGCCACCGCCCACGAGGACCAGAAGTTCGGCTTCTCCCTCGCCGGCGGGGCGGCCGCGGCCGCCGCCTTCAAGATCCTCGACGAGGGCGTGCTGGAGCTGCGCGGCCTGCACTCGCACATCGGCTCGCAGATCTTCGACGCCAGCGGCTTCGAGGTCTCCGCCCGCCGGGTGCTCGCCCTGCAGGGGCAGATCCGCGACGCGCGCGGGGTGGAGCTGCCCGAGCTGGACCTCGGCGGCGGCTTCGGCATCGCGTACACCACGCAGGACGACCCGGCCGCCCCGAGCGACCTGGCCAAGCGGCTCCGCAAGATCGTCGACGCGGAGTGCGCCAGCGAGCGGCTGGCCGTGCCGCACCTGTCCATCGAGCCGGGGCGGGCCATCGTCGGCCCGGCCGTGTTCACCCTCTACGAGGTCGGCACGGTCAAGTCCGTGCCGGTAGGCACTGGTGGTGACGCAGCCGACGGGCGTCGTGCCTATGTCAGCGTCGACGGGGGGATGAGCGACAACATCCGCACGGCACTCTACGACGCGTCGTACTCGGCGACGGTGGCCTCCCGGGCGTCGGCCGCGGAGCCGATGCTCGCCCGCGTGGTGGGAAAGCATTGTGAGTCCGGGGACATCGTGGTGAAGGATGAATTCCTGCCCGCCGACGTGCAGCCCGGAGATCTTGTCGCGGTGCCCGGTACCGGCGCCTACTGCCGGAGCATGGCCAGCAACTACAACCACGTACCGCGACCCCCGGTGGTCGCGGTGCGGGCCGGCCGGGCACGCCTGATCGTCCGGCGGGAGACCGAAGAGGACCTGCTCGCTTTGGATGTGGGATGACGTCACCTGTGCGCTTGGCGCTGCTCGGCTGCGGCACGGTCGGCGGCGAGGTGGTCCGGCTGCTGCACGAGCAGTCGGCCGACCTCGCCGCCCGGATCGGCGCTCCGCTGGAGATCGCCGGCATCGCCGTACGCCGGCTCGGCCGTGACCGTGGCGACCTGCCGGTCGACCCGGCGCTGTTCACCACCGACGCGCTCGGGCTGATCAAGCGCGACGACGTCGACGTGGTGGTCGAGGTGGTCGGCGGTATCGAACCGGCCCGCGGCTGGCTGGTGGAGGCGCTGCGCGCCGGCAAGAGCGTGGTCACCGCCAACAAGGCGCTGCTCGCCGAGGACGGCGCGGCGCTGCACGACGCGACGGCCGAGGGCGGCGGCGACCTCTACTATGAGGCCGCCGTGGCGGGAGCGATCCCGCTGCTGCGCCCGCTGCGCGAGTCGCTGCACGGCGACCGGATCAACCGGGTCACCGGCATCGTCAACGGCACCACCAACTTCATCCTCTCCGCGATGGACGCCACCGGCGCCGGCTTCGCCGAGGCGCTGGAGGAGGCGACCGAGCTGGGGTACGCCGAAGCCGACCCGACCGCCGACGTGGAGGGCTTCGACGCGGCCGCGAAGGCGGCCATCCTCGCCTCGCTGGCGTTCCACACCCGGGTGGGTGCGGCCGACGTGCACCGGGAGGGCATCACCGAGGTCACCGCCGCTGACGTGGCCAGCGCCAAGGCGATGGGCTGCACGATCAAGCTGCTCTGCATCGCCGCCCGGGGCGCGGACGCCACCGGCCGGGAGACGGTCAGCGTCCGGGTGCACCCGGCGATGATCCCGCTGGCCCACCCCCTGGCGAGCGTCGGCGACGCGTACAACGCCGTCTTCGTCGAGGCGGAGGCGGCCGGGCCGCTGATGTTCTACGGTCGGGGCGCTGGGGGCGCGCCGACCGCCAGCGCGGTGCTCGGCGACGTGGTGGCGGTCTCCCGCAACCGGCTGGCCGGGGTGCGTGCGGCCAGCGAGTCCGCATACGCGGACCTGCCGGTGCGCCCGATGGGAGAGGCGCTGACCCGCTACCACATCAGCCTCGACGTGGCCGACCGTCCCGGCGTGCTGGCCGCGGTGGCCGGGGTCTTCGCCCGGCACGACGTCTCCATCGCCACGGTGCGGCAGGGCCCGGCCGGTGGCGGCGCGGCCGGCCGGGGCGAGGACGCGGACCTGGTCATCGTCACCCACGTCGCGCCCGACGCCGCGCTCGCCGCGACCGTACGTGAGCTGCGCGGGCTGGACATCGTCCGCTCGGTGGCCAGCGTGCTGCGGGTCGAGGGCGGCCTGTGACATCCCGACAGTTGGTTATCCACGGGTGCGCCGGGGCCGGTTCGGCGAGCCTGGTCCAGGCTGGAGGTGCCCCCGGTCGCGTGGGGCGGTAGAAGCGAGGAGAGCGACATGTGGCGGGGCCTGATCGACGCGTACCGGGACCGACTGCCGGTCACCGACGCCACCCCGGTCGTCACCCTGCACGAGGGGAACACCCCGCTGCTGCCGGCGCCGGTGCTCTCCGCCCGGCTCGGCTGCGACGTGCACCTCAAGGTCGAGGGGGCCAACCCGACCGGCTCGTTCAAAGACCGCGGCATGACGCTCGCGGTCTCCAGGGCGGTCGAGGACGGCAACAAGGCGATTATCTGCGCGTCCACCGGCAACACCAGCGCCTCCGCCGCAGCGTACGCGGCCCGGGCCGGGCTGACCTGCGCGGTGCTGGTGCCACAGGGCAAGATCGCGCTGGGCAAGCTGGCCCAGGCGCTGGTGCACGGCGCGAAGCTGCTCCAGGTCAGCGGCAACTTCGACGACTGCCTGTCGCTCGCCGGGAAGCTCGCCCAGGACTACCCGGTCGCCCTGGTCAACTCGGTCAACATCGACCGGTTGCACGGCCAGAAGACCGCGGCCTTCGAGATCGTCGAGGCGCTCGGCGACGCGCCGGACATCCACTGCCTGCCGGTCGGCAACGCCGGGAACATCTCCGCCTACTGGATGGGCTACTCGGAGGAGTTGACCGACGGCAACGCCACCCGGGCCCCGAAGATGTACGGCTTCCAGGCGGCCGGTGCCGCGCCGATCGTCACCGGCCAGGTCGTCCGCGAGCCGTCCACCATCGCCACCGCCATCCGGATCGGCAACCCGGCCAGCTGGGCGAAGGCGCTCGACGCCCGGGACTCCTCCGGCGGGCTGATCTCCGCGGTGACCGACCGGGAGATCCTGGCCGCGTACCGGCTGCTGGCCCGCGAGGTCGGGGTCTTCGTCGAGTTGGGCAGCGCGGCCAGCGTCGCGGGTCTGCTCCAGCAGGCCGCCGCCGGCGCCGTCCCACCCGGCTCGACGGTGGTCTGCACCGTCACCGGTCACGGCCTGAAGGATCCGGAGTGGGCGATCTCCACCGCTCCCGCCCCGGTCACCATCGCCAACGACCCCCTGGCCGCCGCCCGCGCCCTCGACCTCGCCTGATACGTAAGCCGCCCGGCTTGCCCCCATTTGAAGCGCTGTCGCAGGCTGCCGAGTTACTAACCCACCCCCAGCTCACCCCTCGTGATCAAGAGGTTTACGTCAGCATTCGACCGGATCCTGGCACGCACAGCTCTTGATCACCGCGGGCGGCGCGGGGCTGGGCGAGGTCAGGTTCGGCTACGCACTCCGCACCCGGCGGGCCGCCGGGGGGCGGAACGGG
>NZ_POUB01000261.1 GCF_003236335.1 Micromonospora deserti | reverse complement strand
CCCCCCGGTTCCGCACCCCAGTGCGGCACCGGGGGGTGGAGGGGTTGCTGCTGGTCGTGCACACGGTGGCCTACGTCGGTGCGCTGCTGCTGGTGATGTCGCCGCTGAAGGCGCTGCTCTTCGCCGCCGTCCACCAGGGGCTGTGGGGCCTCTACATGGGCTGCTCGTTCGCCCCGAACCACAAGGGCATGCCGATGCCGACCGCGGCCGACGAGCTGGACTTCCTCCGCAAGCAGGTGCTCACCTCGCGCAACGTGCGGGGCAGCCGGCTGGTCGACCTCGCGCTCGGTGGCCTCAACTACCAGATCGAGCACCACCTGTTCCCGAACATGCCCCGGGCGAACCTGCGTCGTGCCCGGCCGCTCGTCAGGGCCTACTGCGCCGAGCGGGGCGTCCCGTACGTCGAGACAGGGCTCGTCGAGTCGTACCGTCAGGCGCTCGCGCACCTGCACGAGGTGGGCCGGCCGCTGCGCGGCGACTGACCCCGGCGGACGCGCGAAGGGGCGGCGCCGACGGGCGCCGCCCCTTCCTGGTGCGGTCGATCAGGAACCCATCGCCCTGATCAGGTTGAGCTGGCCGCTCTGGCCGAGCTTGGTGGCGTCCATGTGCAGCCACTCTTTCGGCAGCCCGGGCAGGCCGGTCACCTTGAGGTACGCGTCGTCGCCGACTATCACGATCCGGAAGTTGCCCTGCGCCCATGCTCAGCGTCATCTCGCCGGTCCGGGTGGCCGGGTCCATCACCCGCCACCGTTGAGTACGGACGACGTGAGCTTCATCCGGACGCTCTGCTCGTTCAGCTTCTGCGCGGCGGCGGTGAGCTCGGCGCGGGGCTCAGCCGGGGCGCTGGTGGCCGGTGCCGCGTCGCCGCTGGCGCCGCCGTTGCCGGCCGGGGCGTCCGTTGCGGTGCCGCATCCGGTCAGGCCGAGGCTGAGCGCGGCCCCGGCGCCGCTGGTCAGCGTCGTCCCGGCACGCCCCGGTAGGGTCTCCCCATGGCAGACGTGCTCACCGCGGAGGCGGTGCGAGACGAGCTGGGTGGGCTGGCGGGCTGGTCGGGAGACCCCGCCGGGATCACCCGTACCGCGGAGCTGGCCAGCTTCCCGGACGCCATCGCGGTGGTGGACCGGGTGGCCGTGACGGCCGAGGAACTCGACCACCATCCCGACATCGACATCCGCTGGCGGACCCTGACCTTCCGCTGCGTCACCCACTCGGCGGGCGGGGTCACCCGCCGTGACCTGGAACTGGCCCGGCGGATCGACGAGATCCTGGGGAGCGTCCGATGAGATTCGAGATCAGCAAGGTGCTGGACGCCATCGAGGGCCGGGTCTGCACCGATCCCTCGCTGGCCCGCGCGGTCCTCGACCTGGCCGAGGTGATCCGCTACCAGGACATCGACGGCGGCCGGCCGGCCAGCCTGCTCCGCCTCGGCATGGTCATCGACGCGCTGTCCCGGCAGCTGGAGGAGGACAGCGTCCCGGTCTACGCGGTCGTGCACCGGGCGCTGCTCTCCGACGCCGACCTCACCTCCAACGAGCGCATGGTGGTGCGGCGGTGGGCCGACGACGGGCTGGTCGAGGTGCTCGACAACCCGGGCGACCGGATGCTGGAGGTGGCCGACCTGCTCGGCCTGCCCGTGCTCACCCGGGTCCGCGCCGACGGCCTGCGCGGGCGGTACCCGTGGCTGGTCGAGCAGCCCGGCCGGGTGGTGGCCCCGGTGCCGGGCGCCGGTGGGCCGGTCTTCGTCGCCCACGTCGGTGGCGGTGACACGCCGGTCGCCGGTGAGCGGTCGCCCGCCGGCGTCAAGCTCCTCGCCCGGCATTGGCGCTGCCCCGAGCCGGGCTGCGCGCTCTTCGGCGGTGGCGGGGGCGGCGGAGCCTTCGCCGACCTGGCCCGGGTCACCGAGCGCAGCCCGGCCGGGCAGCCGCCGCCCTCGCTGCGGGGCGGCGTGCCGACCTGCCCCCGGCACGGCACCCGGCTCGGCGACGCCGGGCCGCGGCCGCGTACCGAGGTGCTCGCGGTGCGCATCGGCGGGCTGATCCGGCGGCGCTTCGTGCTCACCGAGGACCAGCCCGTGCTGGTCGGCCGGGCACCGGAGCAGGCCGGCGGGATCATGCTCGGCCAGTGGCTCAACGACGAGGCCCGCCGGTGGATCAGCCGTGGCCACGTCCGGTTCGAGCTGCGGGTCGGCGAGGTGATCGTCACCGACGTCAGCACCAACGGGTCGGGCATCCGGCCGGGCGGCTCGATGGCCGAGTCGGACCGGGTCGCGCTGGCGCCCAGGCAGTCCCGGGTGCTGGCCGGGGGCGACATGGTGGAGCTCTACCCCGGCGTGCAGGTCGGCCGCCCCGACGAGCTGCCCGCCGGCGCCCCGTACAGCCCCACCTCGGTGATGGCCGAGGCTCCCACCATGGCCATGCGCCTGCCCCGCTGAGCGCCGGGGCCGGCCGGGACAGCGACGGCGGGGGCGGTCGGACCGTGTCCCGACCACCCCCGCCGTCCTGGCACGTCCGCTCAGCCGGCCAGGACGGCGGCGAGCTGGGCGACCGCGTGGTCGATCTCCTCCTCGGTGATCACCAGCGGCGGGGCCAGCCGGATGGTGGAGCCGTGCGTGTCCTTGACGAGCACGCCGCGCTCGGCCAGCCGCTCGCATGCCTCCCGGCCGGTCATCAGCGCCGGGTCGATGTCCAGCCCAGCCCACAGGCCCCGGCCGCGCACCGCGACGAGGCCCCTGCCGACCAGCGCCTGGAGGCCGGCGTGCAGCCGGGCGCCCAGCTCGGCAGAGCGGCGCTGGAACTCGCCGGTGGTCAGCAGCCGGACCACCTCGGTCGCCACCGCGCAGGCCAGCGGGTTGCCGCCGAAGGTGGAGCCGTGCTGGCCCGGCTTCAGCACGCCGAGCACGTTCGCGTCGGCCGCCACCGCCGACACCGGCACGATGCCCCCACCGAGCGCCTTGCCCAGCAGGTACATGTCCGGCGTGACGCCCTCGTGGTCGCAGGCGAACGTCGCACCGGTGCGGCCCAGCCCCGACTGGATCTCGTCGGCGATGAAGAGCACGTTGTTGTCGGTGCAGACGCGGCGTACGCCCGGCAGGTAGCCCGCCGGCGGCACCACCACACCCTGCTCGCCCTGGATCGGCTCGATCAGCACGGCGACCGTGTTCTCGTCGATCGCGGCGGCCAGCGCGTCCAGGTCGCCGTACGGCACAACGGTGAAGCCGGGGGTGTACGGCCCGAAGTCGGCGCGGGCGTCCTCGTCGGTGGAGAAGCTGACGATGGTGGTCGTCCGGCCGTGGAAGTTGCCCTCGGCCACCACGATGTTGGCCTGCCCGGGGGCCACGCCCTTGACCTGGTAGCCCCATTTGCGGGCCACCTTGACGCCGGTCTCCACCGCCTCGGCGCCGGTGTTCATCGGCAGCACCAGGTCCTTGCCGCAGAGCTCGGCCAGCTCCCGGCAGAAGTCGGCGAACTGGTCGTGGATGAACGCCCGGCTGGTGAGGGTCAGCCGGTCGAGCTGCGCGTGCGCGGCGGCGATCAGCTTCGGGTGCCGGTGGCCGAAGTTCAGCGCCGAGTAGCCGGCCAGGCAGTCGAGGTAGCGGCGGCCGTCCACGTCGGTCAGCCAGGCACCCTCGGCGGAGGAGATCACCACCGGCAGCGGGTGGTAGTTGTGCGCGGTCCAGCGCTCCGCGTCGCGGACCGCTCCCGGCGTCCGCAGCATGTCCTCGATCACTTGCTCGCCTTTCCCTGACGGAGTCGCAACGTGCAGCACTTCGGTCCGCCGCCGGCCTTGCGCAGCTCGGACAGGTCGACGCCGATGGTCTCGTAACCCCGGTCCCGCAGCGCCGCGGCCAGGGTGGTGGCCTGCGCCGGCAGCACCACGTGCCGGCCGTCGCTGACCGCGTTGAGCCCGAGCACCTCGGCGTCGGCCATGGTGGCGTGCACCGCGTCCGGGAAGAGCCGGCGCAGCACGGCCCGGCTGCCCGGCGAGAACGCCTCGGGCAGGTACGCCACGGTCCGCTCGTCGAGCACGGTGAGCGCGGTGTCCAGGTGGTAGAAGCGCGGGTCGACCAGCTGCATGGTGATCACCGGATAGCCGAAGACCTCCTGCAGTTGGGCGTGCGAGGCGTGCGCGGTACGGAACCCGGTGCCGGCGAGCAGGTAGTCGCCGACCAGCAGGATGTCGCCCTCACCCTCGTTGACGTGCTTCGGGTCGTACATCTCGAAGCCGGCGGCCTCGAACCAGGCCCGGTACGCGGGGGCTTCGTCGGCGCGCTGCGGGTCGCGGAACTGCACGGCCATCGCCTTGCCGTCGATCACGGTGCCGCCGTTCGCGGCGAAGACCATGTCGGGCAGGCCGGGCACCGGAGTGATCTCCTCGACGGTGTGGCCCAGGTCCCGGTAGATCTGGCGCAGCTGCTCCCACTGCCGGACCGCCAGGTCGGCGTCGACCGGCGCGGTGGGATCCATCCACGGGTTGATCGCGTAGTCGACGGCGAAGTACGTCGGCCGGCACATGAGGAAGCGCTGGCTGGTGGCGTCCATCGTCATTGTCCTGCTCCCAGGTGTCGGGCGCGCCCGGCCACCGTCGGCCCACGGGCTGGCGCCGTTGCTCAACGTTATGCGGCACCGGCGGAGCGATCCACCGCTGAGAGTTGCACAGGCCGACTGATCGTTGCGTCTGACTGCCGGACGGCGGTGGTTCATTGCGTACGGTGCCATCCGGCCCTGGAAAACACTTCGGGGGCGGCGAACCGCCGCCCCCGAATGGGTGTGCCCGGCTGGTGAACCACCAGGCTGGTCGGGCCCGCCGCCGGTGCGGCGTCGTCTGCCGGCGCACCGCCGGCGAGCCCTACAGTGCCCGCTACCAGCGGTCGGCAAACTGTGAGTCGAGCCACTCGCGGAAGCGGGCGACCCAGTCGCCGTCGGTGGTCGGCCAGTCGAACTGGCCGGTCATCGCCAGCACGCCGACGACCACCGCGCCAAGGCCGAACGCGACGCCGAGAAGCGCGTCGGTCGTGCCGGCGACGTGCCGGCGCCGGGTGGCCACCAGACCGAGCACGGCGAGCACCGCGCCGACCGCGCCGAGCCCGATGCCGTACCCGGCCAGGGTGCCAGTGAGCACGAAGAGCGCGCCGGTGACGCCGGCGACCAGGCCGAGCGTGGCGAGCAGGCTGGCCCGCGGCTTCGGGCCGGCGGCCACCGGGCGCGCCGCGCGGTCGGGCAGGCCGTCGCCATCCCGGTCGACGGGCCGCTCCGCCGTCCGGTCCACGACGCCGGGGTGTGCCATGACCGCGTCCCGGTCGAGGTCGCTGGTGCGGCCGTCGAGGGTGCGCTCCAGGGTCGGATCCGGATCGACCCGGGGATGGCGCCGGGTGCCGTCGCCGACCGGCCGGGCGGTGGCGGCCCGGGCGACCGTCGCCCGTTCCGCCGCCCGCCGGGCCGGGGCGTCCCGGTCGTCGGTGCCGGTCGCGGCATGGCTGTGGTGGGTCGCCGGCTCGTCGTCCCGGCCGGTCACCACCGGGCGACCAGCCCGGCCGTCCTCGGTCCGGCCGTCGGGGTTGTCGTCGCGCGCCGGGGCCGGTCCCGTCCGGCGCGAGAGGGAAGGAATCTTGACCACATCACACCTCCTGGTGAGTGCGCGGCGGCCGGTGGGTGGGCGGCGCCCGCGCGGTAACGACTCCGAGGTACCCCACCGTGACGCGCGCGACACCTCGCTTGTCCGCCGCGCCGGCCGGACCGGTCCGCATCGACGCCCGCGGCGGTACCGTCCCGGGACCGGGCTACCGTTGCCGTCGTGCCAGAGGGACACACCATCCACCGGTTGGCGGCGCGGCACGCCGAACTCTTCGCCGGTGACAAGCTGTACGCCACCAGCCCGCAGGGCCGGTTCGCCGAGGGCGCCGCCCGGCTGACCGGCACGGTCCTGGAGGCGACCGAGGCGTACGGCAAGCACCTGCTGCACCACCACGCCGGCGAGCTGACCCTGCACGTGCACCTCGGCCTTTACGGCAGGTTCACCGACGGCGCCGGGGAGCCGCCGGAGCCGGTCGGTCAGGTACGGCTGCGGCTGACCAGCGACCGGCACTGGCTTGACCTGCGCGGTCCCACCGCCTGCGAACTGCTCACCCCGCCCGAGGTGGCCGCGCTGCGCGGCCGGCTCGGCCCCGACCCGTTGCGCGCCGACGCCGACCCGGAACGGGCGTACGCCCGGATCCGCCGCAGCGCCACCCCACTGGCGGCGTTGCTGCTGGACCAGGCCGTGGTGGCCGGCACCGGGTTGATCTTCGTCACCGAGGCGCTGTTCCGGTCCGGGCTGCCACCCACCCTGCCCGGCCGGCGGCTCGGCCGCGCCGGCTGGGACCAGCTCTGGGCCGACCTCGTCGCGCTGATGCGGACCGCCGTCCACCGCGGCCGGATCGACACCGTCCGCGACGCGCACCTGCCCGAGGCGATGGGCCGCGATCCCCGGGTCGACCGGCACGGCGGCGAGGTCTACGTCTACCGCCGCCCCGGCGCGCCCTGCCACGTCTGCGGCACGGCCGTGAGCCGGGGCCAACTGGCCGGCCGCAACCTCTACTGGTGCCCCGCCTGTCAGGCCGGCTGAACCCGCGCCCGCCGGTCGCGGTCCGGCCCTACCTGAGCGGCGGAGTCGCCGCAACCCCGGTTCGGCGGCGGCGGGTCAGCGTGGGAGACGTTCGTGCTCGCTAGCTCTCCGACTTCCTCGCCGGGCAGGACGTCCGGCGCGGATGTCGCCGCAACCCCGGTTCCGGCGGCGGCCGGCGGTCAGCGCAGGCGGCGGACGTCGCCGTAACCCCGGTTCCCGCGGCGGCCGGCGGTCAGCGCAGGCGGCGGATGTCGCCGTGCACCCGGTAGAAGCCGCCGCGACCCGACTCGCGGACCTCGGTGACCAGATAGCGGGCGCCCGGCTCCCGGATGCCCTTGGGGAACTGCACCGACCAGTCCCGCCGGTAGCCGTCGGTAACCACCCGCACCCGCAGCCGCCCCCGGTCGTCCACGCACTGCACCACCACGCCGGCGCCGGCGTCGCTGGTCACCTCGACCAGGGTGGGCGCGGCGGTGACCGGTGCCTGCCGGGGCGCCTTGACGTCGACCACCTCCGGCACGCTGCCCGCCTCGGCCGCCCGGATCGCCGGTTCGCTGGCGTCCACGCAGGCCAGGTGGCCGCTCGTGGTGACCACGTAGAGCCGCTCGTCGTGGTATTGCATGGAGTACGCCGAGCCGCAGCCGGTGCCGAGCTTCCACAGCCGGGTGCCGGCGGCGTCGAAGCAGTAGATGGAGGACTGGCTGTCGCCAGCGAAGACGTACCGCCCGCCCTCGGCGGTCGCGCAGGAGAAGACCGGGGCGTCGCAGCGGTAGCTGCACTCGACCCGCCCGTCCTTGGCCAGCCGGACCACCTCTCGGGTGCCGGTGCCGGCGAACACCGAGCCGGGCTCCTGCCAGCCGAAGAGCACCGACCCGGTGCGGGTGTGCCACAGCTCGCGGCCGGTCCGCCAGTCGTAGCCGGTGACCCCCTGTGAGTGGCCGTGGTAGAGCGCATCGGCGTCGCAGCGCACCATCCAGGCGGACCGGCCACGCCCCGGCCGGCGCCAGAGGAACTCGTCCTCGTGGTCGACGGCGGCGATCCCGCCGTCGGCGTCCGAGACGCCCAGCACCCCGTCGTGGATGTCCAGCCAGTAGATGTCGATCTCCGGCGCGATCGCGTACGCCACCCGGGGCATCTTGCCGGAGAGGTCGTAGACGTTGCCGTCGTCGCAGCCGGCGTAGACCCAGGCGTCGTCGGCGACGATGCACTTCACCCCGTCGGGGAGCCGGACCTGGCTGAGCACCCGGGCGTCGTGGCCGAGGGTGGTGATCACCCCGTGCTCGTTGCCGACCATGCAGTGCCCGTCGTCCACGAAGATGCCGAAGGCCGGTGCGCCGGAGTCATAGCGCCAGAGCACCGGGGCGGTGCGGGCGGTGGAGCGGGTGCTGACGATGCGGCGCCGGGAGACGGTGCGCTTCTGGCGGACACCCGGCACCGCCGGGGCGTACCCCTTGCGGATCTTCTCGCCGATCTTCTTCGCCGCCGCCGCGCGCGCCTGGGCGTTGTCCGGATAGGTGGCGGTCTTGACCTGCCCCTGGTCGCCGATCCGCCCGTAGCGAACGGTTAGCGCGGTGTCGTCGACGACGACCTCGTAGAACTTGTGCGCCCCACCATCCACTTCGGACAGTTCGAGGTAGGTCGTCTCCTGCGACATGGATGCCTCCGAGGGGGTCAGCGCCCGGCCGACGCGGCCGGCGTGGCGACAGCGGGCACACGCTAACCGCCGCCCCCGACAAGACCGGGTGCAGCTGTTGTCGCTGGGGAGACAACAGCTGCACCCGAACCAGGCGGCCGCGTCGATGCCCCTTGGGGCCAGCGGTCGGGTGGGGCGCTGGTGGGG
>NZ_POUB01000260.1 GCF_003236335.1 Micromonospora deserti | reverse complement strand
GACCCACCCTGACCTGACCCCGCGGGTGTCCGAGTGGGTTTGGTCGAGAAAGGTAACGGGTGGGTCAGCGGCCGCGGGGCTGGCGGAAGGCGCCGCGCGGGGGGCGCATGTTCTTCGGGATCGCGCCCTTGGGCAGCTGCGGACGGGCGGTGAGCGCCTTGAGCCGCTTGTCGAGCGAGTTGACGTCCTTGCCGCTGAGGTTGCGGGGCAGCCGCATCAGCGTCATCCGCAGCTTGCTGATCGGCAGCTCGCCCTCGTCCCGGCCGATCACGTAGTCGTGGAGCGGGGCGGAGCCGATCACCTTGGCCAGCCGCCGCTTCTCCTGGCCGAGCAGGCCGCGAACCCGCTGCGGGTTCCCCTCGGCCAGCAGGATCACACCCGGCCGGCCGATGACCATGTGCACCATGTCCATCTGGGTGGTGGAGCTGACGGCCGGGGTCACCCGCCAGTCGCCGCGCATGCTCTCGATGATCTGCGCCGCCGCGCCGGGCTGCCCCTCCGCGGCGTTCATCATCGCCTTGTTCGACCGCAGGTTCAGCACGATCAGCAGGGCGAGCAGGGAGAACAGGATGCCCAGCGGCAGCCAGACCCAGCCCCAGAGCAGGACCGCGACCACGGTGAGCGCGAGCGGGATCAGCACCGCGCCGGCGGCCAGCGGCGCGAACCACCTGTCCTGCTTGGCGGTGAACCGGAACACCATCCCGATCTGCTTCAGCCGCTGGCCGAACGAGACCTTCTCCTGGGGCTTTGCCATACCGCAGAGTCTAGTGGTCGGCCCGCCGGCGAGTTGATCCGCGGCCGGGGTCGGGCGGCTGAGTACCTTACCCGCCCCCACCGGTCGCTCGGGCCGCCGGTAAGGAGGGCGGACGAGCGAAGATCAGGCACCGCCCCCATGCCCCGCCGGCACCTTCACGCGGAGAGTCAGTGTCAGCAACGACAACCGCAAGGAGCCCGACATGTTCGGCAACGACGCAGACTTCATCCTCTCCCTCCACCGTACGCACGCCGCCGAACTGCGCGCCGAGGCCGCGGCTGACCGGCTCGCCCGTTCGCTGCCCCGGCGTTCCGCGCGTGGCTGGCTCAGCCGGCGGCACCACGCGGGCCGCACCGGCGACGCCCGCCGGTGACCGCCCCGGCGACGGACCGGCCGGTGGATCCGCCGTCAGGGGCCGGTCGGGCGGTGGGCCCGCCGTCAGGGGCCGGTCGGGCGGTCGATCCGCCGTCAGGGGCCGGCCGGCCGGTCGGCGGAAACGGCGGGGCCGGCGCGCGTGGCATGCTCGGTGCCGTGACCCCACGAGCCGCCAGCACCGTCCTCGTCGGCCGCCAGCGCGAGCTCGAGGCCCTGCGCGACGCCCTCGCCCGGGCCCGCGCCGGCGAACCGACCACCGTCCTGGTCGGCGGCGAGGCCGGGGTGGGCAAGACCCGGCTGCTGGAGGAGTTCGGCCGGCAGGCCACCGAAGCCGGCGCCCGGCTGCTCGTCGGGCAGTGCCTGGAACTCGGCGAGGCCGGCCTGCCGTTCGCGCCGTTCGCCGCCGCGCTGCGCGCCGTGCTGCGCCGCGACGGCGCGGGCGTCTTCGACGGGTACGAGGCCGAGTTCGCCCGACTACTGCCGGAGCTGGCCCGGGGCCCGGTCGGGGTTGCCGCGCCCCCGGTCGCGCCGGGCTCCGACGCCCCCCGCGGATACCTGTTCGACCTGGTCGCCGAGCTGTTCCACCGGCTCGCCACCGGGCAGCCCCTGGTGCTGGTGATCGAGGACCTGCACTGGGCCGACCGGTCCACCCGGGACCTCATCGGCTTCCTGGTGCGGGCCGCCCGTACCGCCCGGCTGCTGCTGGTCTGCACCTACCGCACCGACGAACTGCACCGCGGCCACCCGCTGCGCCCCTTCCTCGCCGAGCTGGACCGGGCCCGCGGCGTCGAGCGCCTCGAACTGGGCCGCCTGGACCGGGACGGTACCGGGGCGATCCTCGCCGACCTGCTCGGTGCCGAGCCGGCCGCCCGGGCGGTCGACGATATCCACGACCGCACCCAGGGCAACCCGCTCTTCATCGAGGAACTGGCCGCCGCCGGTGACCCGATCGGCTGCGCCGCGCTGCCGGAGACACTGCGCGACCTGCTGCTGGCCCGGGTGGACCGGCTGCCGGACGGGGCCCAGCGGGTGCTGCGGATCGCCGCCGCCGGCGGCACCCGCTTCGCCCACCAACTGCTCGCCGAGGTCGCCGGGCTGCCCGAGCCCGAGCTGGAGGACGCGCTGCGCGCCGCCGTCGCCGCCCAGCTCGTGGTGGCCGATCCGGACGGCGACTACGAGTTCCGGCACGCGCTGGTGCGCGAGGCCGTCCACGACGAGCTCCTGCCCGGCGAGCACGCCCGGCTGCACGCCCGCTTCGCCGCGGCCATCGAGGCGCAGCCGCACCTGGTCGCCGCCGGGCGGGCGCCAGCCGAGATCGCCCACCACTGGTACGCCGCGCACGATCACCCCCGGGCCCTGGTCACCGCCCGCGCGGCCGCCTGCGCCGCCGCCGAGCGGTACGCGTACGCGGAGCAGAGCCGCCTGCTGGAACGGGTGCTGGAGCTGTGGGAGCTGGTGCCCGACGCGGCCGACCGGCTGGGCATGGACCACCTCGCCGTACTGGAGGAGACGCTGGCCGCGGCCACCACCGCGGGTGACTACCAGCGGGCGCTCACCCTCACCCGCGCCGCGCTGGCCGAGGTGGACAGCGCGGCGGAACCGCTGCGCGCGGCGCGGCTGCTGGACCGGCGCGGTCGGATGCTGGTGATGCTTGGCAAGAGCGACGGCGCCGCCGAGCTGCGCGAGGCGTACCGGCTGGCGTCCGGGGTGCCCGACGGCCCGGAGCGGCGCCGGCTGCTCGCCGACGTCGCCGCCCACCTGGCCCGGGTGGACCGGGTCGACGGCGCCCGGATCGCCGCCGAGGTGATGGCCGCGGCGGAGGCGGTCGGGGTGGACGCCGCCCTGCTGCCGGTGCAGCTGGCGGTGCTGCGCCGCCGCGACAACGCGCCCGACCTGGGGCTGGCCGAGCTGCGCCGCTCCGAGGCGTTGTCCCGGGCTGCCGGCACCGCGCCGGCGCTGGTCAGCGCGCTGGTGCACATCTCCGACGTGCTCTTCGAGCTGGGCCGGTACGAGGAGTCGGCGCGGGCGGCCGCGGACGGGGTGACCGAGGCCCGCCGGGTCGGGATCAGCCGGTCCACCGGTGCGTACCTGCTCTCCAACCGAGCGGAGGCGCTGCTAGCGTTGGGCCGCTGGGCGGAGGCCGACGAGGCCTGCGCCGACGCCGCGCGGATCGACCCGCCCGGCGTATCCGGGCTGCACTGGCTGCAACTGCGGGCGCTGCTGCGGCTGGCCCGGGGGCATCCGGCCGCCGACGAGGCGGTCGGCCGGGCGCTGAGCTTCCTCACCATGGCGTACCTGCACCCGCACCAGCGGCTGCCGCTGCACGAGCTGCGGCTGGAGGCGGCGCTCGCGGCCGACGACCTGCCGGAGGCCGGGCGTGCGGCGCAGGCGGCCCTGGCCGAGGCCGACCTCGCCGGGTGCCCCCGCTACGGCTGGCCGGTCTTGACCGCCGTGGCCCGGGTCGCCCGGCGGGCTGGGGACGACGGCCTCGCCGCCCGGGTCGCCGCGCTCGCCGCCACCGTGCCGGAGCGGTTCCCCGCCGAGCGGGCGCACGCGGCGCAGGTCGCCGCCACGGTCGCCCGCGGCGACGACCCACTGGCTGCCTGGCGGGCCGCGGTGGCGGCCTGGCGGGCCGACGGCCAGCCGTGGCAGCTCGGCCGGGCCCTGCTGGCGCTCGGCGAGGCGGCGGCCGCGGCGGGGGAGCGGGACGAGGTGGCGGCGGCGGTGGCCGAGGCGGCCGCGCTCGCCGACCGGCTCGGCGCGGCACCCCTGGCCGAGCAGGCCGCCACCCTGGCCCGCCGGGTCGGCCTGCGCGGCGCCACCCGTGGCCGGCCCGGCGCCGACCTGCTCACCCTGCGGGAGCGGGAGGTGCTGCGGCTGGTCGTCGAGGGGCACAGCAACAGCCGGATCGCCGAGACGCTGTTCATCTCGCCGAAGACGGCCAGCGTGCACGTCTCCCGGATCATCGCCAAGCTCGACGTCAGCAACCGGGTCGAGGCGGCCGCCCTGGCCCACCGCCTCGGCCTGCTCGCGGAACCCAGCTCCGCCGGCTGACCGCGCCTCGGCCCGGTGGGGTGGCGTGCGGGTCAGCGGCGGGGGAGGTAGATCCGCCAGCCGGGGATGGTGACCAGGTCGAGGGTGTCCGGCTCGGCGCGCAGGCGCTCGTCGAGGCGGGCGGCCAGCGGGGAGCCGGCTGGCGCGACCCAGGCCGGCGCGGCGGACCGCCGCACCGCCCGGCGGTACGGCAGGTACCGGTCGTGACCCGGGCGCAGCTCGTCGTCGACCACCGCGCAGAGCACGTGCTCGCCGCTGGCGAGGGTGAGCCGGTTGCAGGTCCAGTAGCCGCCGTAGACGTGCCGGACGTCGTGTTCGCGCAGGGTCGCCACCAGTACGGCGTGCCGGGCCTCGGCGGCGTGGGCGTCCGGGGCGGCGCCGATCGCCCCGGCGGTGGCGACGGCGGCGGTGCCGAGGGTCGCCGCGAGCACGCCGACCGAGCCGGCCCGCCGCAGCGCGCCCGAGGGTGCACCGCGGCGCCGCCGGGCGGCGCAGACCGGCCAGAGCAGCACCGGTACGGAGATGAGCAGGCAGGACAGGTAGCGGGAACTCTCGATCGGCGTGCGCCCGGCCGCAGCGCTTGCCGCGTAGACGGCCAGCGTCGTCACGGCCGCCCCGACCAGGGCGAGCGACACCGCCGCGCCGACCGTATCGGTGGATCGTGGACAGTCGCCGTTCGCGGCGGCGGGGGGTACGGCGCGCAGCGTGCGCCAGGCGGTGCCGGCAGCGACGGCCAGGAGCAGCGGCAGCGCGGCAGCCCACCACAGCTGCCAGCCGACGCAGTGGCTCGGCGAGCAGAAGCCCATGCCGAGCGGCGGCCCGAGCAGCAGCCCGCCGTGCAGCCGCTCGGCCCAGCCGGCGGGCTCGCCGGCGCCGCCCGCGGTGAGCACGGCGTCGAGCGGGTTACGGCCGGCGGTCAGGCTGTGCGCGAGCAGCGGCGCCGCGCCGACCAGCGCGCCGAGCCCGAGCAGCGCACCGGCCTGGCCGCGCAGCTCGCGCCAGCGGAACGCCACCAGCACCGCGCCGGTGCCGGCCGCGTACGGCAGCACCAGCGGGTCCACCCAGACCATCAGCCCGGCGAGCAGACCCCAGGCCGCCCAGCGCGGCAGCCGCCGACCGGGCCGGCCGGCCGCCAGGTCGTACGCCAGCAGGGCCAGCGCCACCCCGGCCGGGTTCATCTCCGGGTAGCCGCCCCCAGCGATCAGCTGGTTCTTGACGATCCGGTCCGAGCCGAGCGCGAGCAGCGCCACGACCAGCAGGGCGAACCACCGGTCCCCGGTCAGCCGCACCGTCAGCCGCCAGGCGAGCAGCACGAAGAGCGCGTACAGGGCGAGGTTGGGCAGGCGCAGGCCGAGGGTGGACGGCCCGGCCAGCGCGAACAGCGGCGCGGCGAGCCACGCCTCCAGCGTGCCCATGTACTCCTGGCCGTAGAACCAGACCGGGAACTCGCGGCCCTGCGCGATGTGCAGGGCGGCCAGCCCCATGGTGGCCTCGTCGCTGTTGGTTGGCGGCGCGTCGTGCAGCAGCAGGGCGAGGCGGTAGCCGACGCCCGCCACGGCGGCGAGCACGGTGAGCAGCCCGGGCAGCCGCCTCCACCGGGCGGGCGGCAGCGCGGGCGGCGCGTCGCGTCGCTGCCGGCGTACCCCCGCGGTCATGGGCCGATCATGGCACCCGGCGCCCGGCCCGCGCCGAGCGGTGCCGGCGCGTCGGGGCCGGGGATGTCAGCCGGCGGTGCCGACCGGAGTGCTCTCGCGGGCCTCCAGCGCCTGCCGGTACAGCCGGCCGGCGCGGTACGACGAGCGCACCAGCGGCCCGCTCATCACGCCGGCGAAGCCGATCTCCTCGGCCTCCTCGCGCAGCTCGACGAACTCCTCCGGCTTGACCCAGCGGGTGACCGGGTGGTGCCGGGGCGAGGGGCGCAGGTACTGGGTGATGGTGATCAGCTCGCAGCCGGCGGCGTGCAGGTCGCGCAGGGCCTGGGAGACCTCAGCCCGCTCCTCGCCCATGCCCAGGATCAGGTTGCTCTTGGTGACCAGGCCGGCGGCCCGGGCCTGCCGGATCACGTCCAGCGACCGCTCGTAGCGGAACGCCGGCCGGATCCGCTTGAAGATCCGCGGCACCGTCTCGACGTTGTGCGCCAGCACCTCGGGGCGGGACCCGAAGACCTCGGCCAGCTGCTCCGGCACCGCGTTGAAGTCGGGGATCAGCAGCTCCACGCCGCAGCCGGGCTGCAGCGCGTGGATCTGCCGGACGGTCTCGGCGTAGAGCCACGCCCCGCCGTCGGGCAGGTCGTCGCGGGCGACGCCGGTGACGGTCGCGTAGCGCAGCCCCATCGAGACCACCGACTCGGCGACCCGGCGCGGCTCGTCGGCGTCGAACTCGGCCGGCTTGCCGGTGTCGATCTGGCAGAAGTCACAGCGCCGGGTGCACTGGTCGCCACCGATGAGGAAGGTGGCCTCCCGGTCCTCCCAGCACTCGTAGATGTTGGGACAGCCGGCCTCCTGGCAGACGGTGTGCAGCCCTTCGCGCGAGACCAGCCCGCGCAGCTGGGTGTACTCCGGCCCCATCTTGGCCTTGACCTTGATCCACGGCGGCTTGCGCTCGATCGGCGTCTCGGCGTTGCGTGCCTCGATCCGGAGCAGCCGCCGCCCTTCGGGGGCGGGCGTCGCGGTGCGCGCGGCCGGGCCGGTCGTCGGCGCGGAGTGCTCGATGGTCACGAAACCGAGCCTACGCCCGATGGCGGGCGTCGATGTACGTCGGGCGACCGCCGTCACGCCGCAAACCTTGTGACGCCGGACACCGGGGCGACGAAAAACCCCGTCACACCCGCGGTGGTCGGGTGCTAGCCTGCCCGGCAAAGCTGTGACGGAGCCGAGTAGCGCGCCGACCCGCCAGCACAGAGAGCCGCCGTTCGCTGCGAGGCGGTCTGGCGCCGGCGCGTGAAGACCCTCCCGAGCCGCGGGAAGAACAGCGGGTGGGCGCGGGCCCTCCTCGCCGCCGTCGGCGGCGGGGCGGCGACGCCGGCCGCCGCTCAGTAGAGCCCGCCCGGCTGGCCCCGGTGATCAGGCGACGAACGAGGCCCCGCCACGCGGGGCGAAGGTGTGGTGGCACCGCGAGGACCCGCTCGCCCACACCTCCCGGGATCGCGTTGCGATTGATCGAGGAGGTAGCAAGTCGTGCGACGCGTCCTGTCCACCCAGCTCCCCGCCCATCTGGGCACGCCCGTCCGGATCGCCGGCTGGGTGCACCGCCGCCGGCTGCTCAAGTCGGTGGCGTTCCTGATCGTGCGGGACGCCGCCGGCCTCGCCCAGGTGGTGGTCACCGATCCGGCCGTCCGTGCCGCGCTGGAGAAACTCACCGAGGAGACGGTCGTCGAGGTGACCGGCACGGTGGTCGCGGCGGCCGCGACCACCGCCGGGGTCGAGCTCACCGACCCGACGGTACGACCACTCGGCCCGCCCGCCGTGCCGCCGCCGTTCGACCTCTACCGGCCGGCGCTCACCGCGACCCTGCCCACCCAGCTCGACAACGCCCCCACCGCCCTGCGCCACCCGTCGCGGTCGGCGGCGCTGCGCGTGTCGGCGGCGGCGGTGGCCGGGTTCCGGGCCGCCCTCGACGCCCGCGACTTCGTGGAGATCCACACGCCGAAGGTGGTCGGTTCGTCCACCGAGAGCGGGGCGAACGTCTTCGCGCTGGACTGGTTCGGCCGGCCGGCGTACCTGTCCCAGTCGCCCCAGTTCTACAAGCAACTGATGGTCGGGGTCTTCGAGCGGGTGTACGAGGTCGGGCCGGTGTTCCGCGCCGAGCCGCACGACACCGTCCGCCATCTGGCCCAGTACACCTCGCTCGACGCCGAGCTGGGGTTCGTCACCGACCACCGGGACGTGATGGCCGTGCTGCGCGACACCCTCGCGGGAATGCTCGGCACGGTCGCCGACCGGGCCGGGAGCGCGCTGGCCACGCTGGGGGTGGCCGCGCCGGAGGTGCCGGTGGAGATCCCGGCCGTGCACTTCACGGAGGCGCTGCGGATCGCCGGCGCGCCGGCCGACGAGCCGGACCTCGCGCCGGCGCACGAGCGGGCGCTGGGGGAGTGGGCGCGGCGGGAGCACAACTGCGAGTTCCTCTTCGTCACCGGCTACCCGATGGCGAAGCGGCCCTTCTACACCCACCCGGACCCGGCCCGGCCCGCCTACTCCCACGGGTTCGACCTGCTCTTCCGTGGGCTGGAGCTGGTGACCGGTGGGCAGCGGCTGCACCGGCACGCCGACTACCTGGCGGCGCTCGCCGCGCGGGG
>NZ_POUB01000025.1 GCF_003236335.1 Micromonospora deserti | reverse complement strand
GGCGTCGACCACACCGCGAACGTCGCCGGCGCCCCCAACGCGAGGACACCCTCGTTGTCCAGGTGCACCGCCCGCCACCCGCCGCGGGTGTGCGCGGCGAACGCCGCCCGCACGCTCATCCGCTGCGCCGGGTTGTGGTGCGCCGCCGCCGCCCGCACCGACCCCCACGGGTCCAGCGGCGTCACCGGCGAATCCGACCCGAACGCCAACGCCACGCCCACCGCGTGCATCGACCCCATCGGGTTCGACTCCAACGACCGGGCAAGACCCAGCCGCGACTCGTACATCCGGCCCGCGCCACCCCACAACCGGTCGAACGCCGGCTGCATGCTCGCCACGATCCCGTACTCCACGAACCCGGCGATCAGCCGCTTGCTCATGATCTCCGCGTGCTCCACCCGGTGCCGGGCCGCCCGCAGCCGATCCGTGCCGACCTTCTCCGCCGCCGCCGCGAACCCGTCCAGCACCGTCGAGATCGCCGCGTCACCGATCGCGTGGAACCCGCCCTGCAGACCGTGCGCCGCGCAGTCCAGCAGATGGTCACGCACCTGCTCCGCCGACAGGTACCCGTGCCCGCAGCCGTCCCCGTCGAGGTACGCCTGCGACACGTGCGCGGTGCGCGCTCCCAACGCCCCGTCGGCGAACAGGTCACCCCCCGCACCGACCGCGCCCAACTCCCGCGCCCGCGCCGCGCCGCCCAGCTCACCCCAGTACCCGTACACCTCCGGCAACCCCGCACCGGAGATGCCCAGCAGGCCGGTGAAGTCATCCTCGTCGGAGATCTCCGGACCGCCGCACTCATGCACCGCCGCGATCCCCAGCGCCGCCGCGTGTTCGAGGGCCACCCGCTGCGCCGCCACCCGCTGCGCCCGGGTCACCGAGGCGAACGCCGCCGCCCGCACCACGTGGTGCGCGTCGCGGCGCAACCACCCCGACGCGTCGAAGCCGGCCGCCGCGGCCACCTGCGGGCACGCCGCCAGCAACGCCCCCGACACCAGCGCCGAATGGATCGACGCCTGCGACAGGTACACCCCCCGGCCCCCGGCCGCCCGGTCCAGCGCCGCCGCGTCCGGCGGCGACGGCACCGGCCAGCTCGACTCGTCCCAGCCGTGCCCCAGCACCACCGCGTCCGCCGGCAGGCCCCCCGCGAACCCCGCCACCGCGTCCAGCAGCTCACCGGCCGAGCGCACCCCGGACAGATCCAGGCCCGACAACGCCAGACCGGTGTCCGTGGCGTGCACGTGCGCGTCCACGAACGCCGGCGTCACCAACGCCCCGGCCAGGTCCACCACCTGATCCGCCGGCGGCGCGTCCGCGTCCGTCCCCAACCAGGCGATCCTGCCGTCGGCGACCAGCAGGGCCGTCGCCGACGGGTCGGCCGGACAGTGCAGCACCGCGCCGCGGTACAACGTCGAGGGGTTCGTCATGGCACTCAGTCTGCCGCCAGCCTGGCCTCGAACAACGCGCGCACCCCCGGCTCGGCACGCAACAACCCCAACGCCAACTCCGCGTGCCCCGGCACGTACCCGTTGCCCACCAGCATCGTCACGTCCGCCGCCAGGCCCTCCGCGCCCAACGCCGCCGCCGCGAAACTCGTCGCCATCGAGAAGAACACCACCGTGCCGCCGTCCGCGGTCGCCAGCACCGCCCCGTGCTCGCAGCCCGGCACGTCCACGCACACCACCGTCACGTCCGCCGGCGCGCCCAACGCCGAGGTCACCGCCGTGGACAGCGCCACCGGATCCCGGGCGTCGGCCAACGCGACCGCCGACGCCAGACCGGCATCCTCCAGCGCGTCCCGCTCCGCCGCCACCGGCACCACCCCGACCGTACGCGCCGCGCCCGCCCGCCGCGCCGCCGCCAGGGACAGCGACCCGCTCTTGCCGGCACCGCCGATCACCGCCACCCGGACCGGCGCCGGATCACCCGCCCGCTGCCGCTCCGCCACATACCCCGACACCACCCGCGCGGTCAACGCCGGCGCGCCGCACACGTCCAGCACCGCCAGGGACAACTGCGGATCCAGGTCGTCGGGGAGCACCGCCGCGATCGACCGGGCGAACAGGATCGCGTACCCGTCGCACGGCACCTGCTCGCTGCGCCCGTCCCACCGGGCCAGCCCGTCGAGAATCGTCAGCGGGGTCAGCGTCAACGACACCAACGTCGCCACCCGCTCCCCCGGCTTCAACCCCAGCGGGGAGCGCCGCCCGGACTCCTCCACGGTGCCGATCAGCATGCCCCCCGACCCGGTCACCGGGTTCTGCATCTTCCCCCGGGCCGCCACGATCTCCAGCACCTCGGCGCGCACCGCGTCCCCGTCGCCGCCGTGCTTCTCCCACAACTGCCGGAAACTCGCCGCGTCCAGGTTCAACCGCTCCACCCGGATGCGCACCTCGTTCGGCGCGATCTCCGGGCGGGCGTCCAGCCGCCACGCCGCCTGCGGCAGCACCCCCGCCGGTTCCACAACGCGGTGCAGACCCACCGGTGACGTCACGCCGACCTCCCCTGTCCAGCCGCCCGAAGCCCCGGCCAGGGCTCGCGTAACGGGAAAACTTCCGGCAGACTAATTTCTTCACGGGATATTTTCCAGTAGCCTTCGGGCCGCTGACCACCCGCACCACACCGAGGAGGGGCCGTGACCCAGACACAACCGGTGCAGACCATCCCTGCGCCCCACCCCGCGCCGACCACGGTCCCCACCGCCGGGCAGCCCTACGAATACCGCCGCGCACCCCTGGTCGAACCCGACTGGACCCGCTTCCCCGGCTGGCGCCACGTCACCCGCGACCAGTGGGAGAACGCCCAGTGGCAGCGCGTCAACTGCGTCAAGAACATCAAGCAGCTGCGCACCGTCCTCGGCGACCTCGTCGACGACTCCTTCTACGACGACCTCGCCACCGACCAAGCCGCGCTCGCGACCATGTCGATGCTCGTCCCCCCGCAGATGCTCAACACCATGGTCCCGTTCGCGCCGATGACCACCGAGGCGTTCCTCGCCGACCCCATCCGGCGCTACATGATCCCCGTCGCCTCCGACCGGCGCACCGACTGGCCGTCACACCCCTACGCCACCCGCGACTCACTGCACGAACACGACATGTGGGTCGCCGAGGGCCTCACCCACCGCTACCCCACCAAAGTCCTCGCCGAACTGCTCTCCACCTGCCCCCAGTACTGCGGCCACTGCACCCGGATGGACCTGGTCGGCAACTCCACCCCCACCGTCGACAAGCTCAAACTCACCCTCAAACCCGTCGACCGCTACGACGCCCACATCGCGTACCTCAAGGGCCACCCCGGCGTCCGCGACGTCGTCGTCTCCGGCGGCGACGTGGCCAACGTGCCCTGGCGCAACCTCGAGTCCTACCTGATGCGGCTGCTCGAGATCGAAACGATCCGCGACATCCGCCTCGCCACCAAGGCCCTCATGGGCCTGCCCCAGCACTGGCTCCAGCCCGACGTCGTCGAGGGCCTCGAACGCGTCGCCCGCACGGCCGCCCGCCGCGGGGTCAACCTCGCCCTCCACACCCACGTCAACCACGCCCAGTCGCTCACCCCGCTCGTCGCCAAGGCCACCCAGACCGCCCTCGACGTCGGCGTCCGCGACGTCCGCAACCAGGGCGTACTCATGCGCGGCGTCAACGCCACCGCCCCCGACCTGCTCGACCTCTGTTTCGCCCTACAGGGCGAAGCCGGCATCCTGCCGTACTACTTCTACATGTGCGACATGATCCCCAACGCCGAACACTGGCGGGTCCCCGTGTGGCACGCCCAGCAGCTCCAGCACGACATCATGGGCTACCTGCCCGGCTACGCCACCCCACGGATCGTCTGCGACGTCCCCTTCGTCGGCAAACGCTGGGTACACATGCTCACCGAGTACGACCGCGAACGCGGCATCTCCTACTGGACCAAGAACTACCGCACCTCCATCGAATCCGCCGACCTGGAGGCCCTCAACAAGCGCTACGCCTACTACGACCCGATCGACACCCTGCCCGAGACCGGGCAGAAGTGGTGGGCCGACCACCGCGCCGACGGCTGACCCACCCGCACCCCGTCACCCCCGCCGTCACACCGACGCCGGGGGTGACGCGTTTGCGCCCACCACCGCACCCGGCCCGGTTAGCCTCCACCCTCATGAGCACCCGACAGCGGCGCGACACCGCCCCCGCCGACCGGGCCACCCCCGTCGAGATCTTCTTCGACGTCGTCTTCGTCCTCACCATCACCCAACTCGCCCACCTGCTCGAGGACCACCTCGACTGGAGCGGCCTCGGCAGCATCATCCTGATCCTCGGCCTGCTCTGGTACCTCTACAGCGGATACGCGTGGCTCACCAATCACGTGCCACCCCGCCGCCCCGCCCACAAACTCCTCCTCTTCGCCGCGATGGCCGGCTTCCTGCTCACCGCCATCGCCATTCCCGACGCCTTCACCGGCAGCGGCCTGCTCTTCGGCATCGGCTACCTCGTCGTGGTCACCGTCCACCTCACCCTGTTCAGCCAGAGCACCGCCCGTGCCGGCGTCCGCCGGCTGGCCCCCTACAATCTCGGCGCCGCCCTGCTCGTCCTCGCCGCCGGCCTGCTCTCCGGACCCGCCGTGTACGCCCTCTGGGCCGCCGCCGTCTTCGCCCAGACCGTGCTGCCCTACCTGCTCCCCGGCCACTCCTGGCTCGGCGTCGCCGCCAGCTTCCGGATCGTCCCCGGCCACTTCGTCGAACGGCACGGTCTGCTCGTCATCGTCGCCCTCGGCGAGACCGTGGTCACCATCGGCATGGGCGCGCCCCTGGACCACCTCACCCCCAGCACGGTGGGCGCCATCGTGCTGGCCCTCGCCCTCCCCGCCGCCCTCTGGTGGACCTATTTCACCGAGGCCGGCGCCGCCGAGGCGGCCCTCGACCGCGCCGAACTCGGCCCCCGCAGCCGGCTGTCCGCCCGCGTCTACATCCTCGCCCACTTCGTCCTGCTGCTCGGCATCATCGCCACCGCCACCAGCTTGCACGCCACCGTCGCCCATCCCGACGCCCCGACCGGTTGGCCGGCCGCGCTCGCCCTCTCCGGCGGAGTCGCCCTTTTCCTGGTCGGGATCGCCGACGTCCGCCGCGTCGTCCGCCACGGCCGTTCGGGCAGCCGCCTGGTCACCGCGGCCCTGGTCCTGGCCACGATCCCGGTCGGCGCCTACGTCAACGCCACCCTGCACCTGGTCGTCGTGATCGCCCCGGTGACCGCGATGCTGATCCTCGACGGCCGCCGCCCCGCCGGCCCGACGCGACCGGTCAGCCGCGCGGCGCGTACATGATCACGCCGACCCCGACCAGGCAGATGGCGGCGCCGGTCAGGTCCCAGCGGTCCGGCCGGAACCCGTCGACCAGCACCGCCCACCCCAGCGACCCCGCCACGAACACCCCGCCGTACGCGGCCAGGATCCGCCCGAAGTGCGGATCCGGCTGGAGGGTGGCCACGAAGCCGTAGCAGCCCAGGGCGATCACCCCGGCCGTGACCCACCACAGGCCACGGTGCTCCCGCCACCCCTGCCAGACCAGCCACGCCCCGCCGATCTCGGCCAGAGCGGCCAGGGCGAACAACAGCAGGGATCGGGCGACGCTCACGCCGGCGACCCTAGCCGCCCACCCCGGCGGTCCGCACGTGCGGCGGCCCCCGGTAGGTATGCCGGGGGCCGCCGCGACTCGCCGGTTCACCGCGTGAAGGGTGCCTGCACATTCTCGGTCTGCTCGCCGGCCCGCTTGGCCCGGGCGTCGCGCTGCTGCGCCGCCCCCTCCGCGCGCATCCGCTCGTTGTCGGCCATGTCGCCGATCCGCTCCTTCGCGGTACCGGCCAGCTCCTCGACCTTCTTCCGGGCCTTGTCGGTGAAGCTCATCTCGCCTCCTCCGCTCGGTGGCGTCGTCCCGGTCGCTTGCCCGTCGTGGGTGGCGGCAAACGCGGTGCCGGCGAGCACCACCCGTATGGCATCCTAGGAGGATAGGACAGGACGCTCGCGGTGCTCCCGCACCGGATGGTTGACTGGGGCCATGGGAGAGCTGCTGCTGATCCGGCACGGCGAGACCACCTGGAGTGCCAGCCGCCGGCACACCTCGTACACCGACCTGGAGCTGACGCCCGACGGCGAACGACAGGCCCGCGCGCTCGGCGCGACGCTGGCCGGGCGGCGGTTCGTCGCGGTACTCACCAGTCCCCGCACCCGGGCGGTGCGCACCGCGCAGCTCGCCGGCCTCACCATCAGCGCAGTCGACGATGACCTCGCCGAGTGGCACTACGGCCGGTACGAGGGGCGCACCACCGCCGACATCCACGGCGACCACCCGCACTGGAACATCTGGACCGACGGCTGCCCCGGCGGCGAGTCACCCGGCCAGGTCGGCGACCGGCTCGACCGCGTGCTCACCCGCGTCGCTCCCCTGCTCGACCGCGGCACGGTCGCCCTGGTCGGCCACGCGCACAGCCTCCGCGTGCTCGGCGCCCGGTGGATCGGCCTGCCCCCGTCGGCCGGCGGGCGGCTACGGCTGGACACCGCCACCGTCAGCGTGCTCGGTCACGAACACGGCCGGCAGGTCATCCTGCGCTGGAACCAGCCGGCTCACCCGCCGCCCGGGCCCGTACCCGCGGGTTCGGATCGGCACTGATCTTCGGCGGCCGGTTCTCGTACGGCGTGGAGAGCACCACCGTCGTCCGGGTCGTGACGTTCGCCGCGGTGCGGATCTCCTGCAGCACGCGCTCAAGGTGGGTCGGGCTGGCCACCCGCACCAGCAGCAGGTAGAAATCCTCACCAGCGACCGAGTAGCACGAGTCGATCTCCGGCAGGTGGGCCAGCCGCTCCGGGGCGTCGTCCGGCTGTGACGGGTCGAACGGCCGGATCGCCACGAACGCGGTCAGCGGCAGGTCGAGGGCCTCGAAGGAGACCCGCGCGGCGTACCCCTTGATCACCCCGCGCTGCTCCAGCCGGCGCACCCGCTGGTGCACGGCGGACACCGACAGGCCCACCCTCTCCGCCAGATCCGTGTACGACAGCCGGCCGTCAGCCGTCAGCGCGGCGACGATGGCGCGGTCGATCTCCTCCACGGCGTGCAACCTACCGGGAAAAACGCCACAGTGCGACGACGGGCCCGCCGGGCGTCACCCACGGGCCCGTCGTCGTCGCGTTCCGTGTCGGTCAGCCCTTGGCCAGGGACCGGGAGATGACCAGCCGCTGGATCTGGTTGGTGCCCTCGACGATCTGCAGCACCTTCGCCTCGCGCATGTACCGCTCCACGGGATGGTCGGCCACGTAACCGGCGCCGCCGAGCACCTGCACCGCGTCGATGGTCACCCGCATCGCCACGTCGGTGGCGAACAGCTTCGCCTTGGCCGCCTCGATCGAGTACGGCCGGCCGGCGTCGCGCAGCCGGGCCGCCGCCAGGGTCAGCGCCCGCGCCGCGGAGATCTGCGTGGCCAGGTCGGCGAGGGTGAAGCCGAGACCCTGGAAGTCGATGATCGGCCGGCCGAACTGCTGCCGCTCCCGGGCGTAGCCGACCGCGTAGTCGAGCGCCGCCTGGGCCAGCCCGACCGCGCAGGCGGCGATGCCGAGGCGGCCGGAGTCCAGCGCGGACATCGCGATGCCGAAGCCGCCCCCCGCCCCGCCGATCAGCCGCTCGGCCGGCACCCGCGCCCCGTCGAACGCGATCTGCGCCACCGGCGAGGCGTGCAGGCCCATCGTCCGCTCCGCGGCCTGCGGGTGGATGCCCGGCGTGCCACGGTCGGCGAGCAGGCAGGAGATGCCCTTCGGGCCGGGTCCGCCGGTGCGGCAGAAGATGTTGTAGAAGTCGGCCACCCGGGCGTGGGTGATCCACGCCTTGGTGCCGGTCACCACGTAGGAGTCGCCCTCGCGCACGGCCTTCGTGGTCAGCGCCGCCGCGTCCGAGCCGCCCTGCGGCTCCGAGAGGCAGTACGCGCCGAGCAGCTCCCCGCCGATCATGTCGGGCAGCAGCTTGCGCTGCTCGTCCGTGCCGAACTGGGCGAGCGGGTAGCAGGACAGGGTGTGCACACTGACCGCCTCGGCGACCGCCAGCCAGCGGCTGGCCAGGATCTCCAGCACCTGCAGGTAGACCTCGTACGGCTGGGCCGCGCCACCGTACTCCTCGGGGTACGGCAGGCCGAGCAGGCCGGCCCGGCCCAGGGTGCGCAGCACCTCCCGGGGGAACTCGGCGCGCTCCTCGAACCCGGCGGCCTTCGGGGCCAGTTCCCGGTCGGCGAGTTCGGTGGCGAGGTCGAGCAGGTCGTGGGCCTCGTCGGTGGGGAGGATCCGGTCGACAGTCATAGCGCGATGAGCTCCGTGGGGGTGGTGTTGAGCCGTTGCCCGCCGTCCGTCGTGCAGACGACGATGTCCTCGATGCGGGCGCCGTGCCGGCCCGCCAGGTAGATGCCGGGTTCGACGGAGAACGCCATGCCCGGCTCCAGCGGCCGGGCGTTGCCCGCCACCACGTACGGCTCCTCGTGGCCGTCCAGGCCGATGCCGTGGCCGGTGCGGTGCAGGAACGCGTCGCCGTAGCCGGCGGAGGCGATCGGCGCCCGCGCGGCGACGTCCACCGCCTCGGCGGTCACCCCGGGACGCACCGCCGCCACCGCCGCGGCCTGGGCGGCGTGCAGCACCATGTAGTAGTCGGTGAACTCGGCCGGGGCGCGCCCGCCGGCGACGTAGGTACGGGTGCAGTCGGAGCGGTAGCCCGAGGGCATGGTGCCGCCGATGTCCACCACCACCGGCTCACCGGCCCCGATTGGGCGGTCGGAGGTGCCGTGGTGCGGGCTGGCGCCGTTCGGGCCGGCGGCGACGATGACGAAGTCGACGGTCACGTGACCGGCCGCCCGGATGGCCGCGGCGATGTCGGCGCCCACCTCGGCCTCGGTGCGTCCGGGGCGCAGCCACCGGCCCATCCGGGCGTGCACCGCGTCGATCGCCGCGCCCGCCTCGGCGAGGGCCGCCACCTCGGCCGGGGACTTGCGGATCCGCAGCTCGCGCAGCACCTCGGAGGCGAGCCGCTGCGCGACGCCGGGCAGCGCCGCGCGCAGGGCGAGGACCTGTTCGGCCCACATCCGGTCGGCCAGCCCGACCGCTGCCACCGGCCCACCGAGGGCCGCGACGACCAGGGGGTACGGGTCGGTGCCGTCGGCGTGGTCCACGATCCGCACACCGGTGGCCGGCGCCGGAGACGCCTCGGCGGCCGGGCGTTCCAGGGTGGGCACGACCAGCGTCGGCTCCCCCTCGGCGGGCAGCACCAGGCAGGTCAGCCGCTCGCCGACGTGCGCGTCGTAACCGGTCAGGTAACGCAGGTCCGATCCGGGGGTGAGCAGCAGCGCGTCGAGGCCGGCGGCGGCGGTGGCGCGCTGCGCGGCGACCAGCCGCTGCGGCGGGTACAGATCGTCGGTTCCCACCCCGTCAGCTTAACGGTCGTTTGGGCGACGACCTAGCCGACCCGGCGCCGGAGAGCGCACTCCCGTTCATCGATAAACGTCGTCAGCTCTCACGGTAAACAGTCTTCAGATTTGGCTTCCTCGGGCCCCTGCTCCCCCGGCCCACGCCCCCGGTCCGGCGTCACGGCCCGCGGCGGCGGACGGGCTCAGGCCGCGGACCGGCGGCGGACCAGGTCGAGCATCTCGTCCACCGAGCCGGCCGGGTCGGTGACCGGAAACTGGACCGCGCGGACCACCGCGCCCGGGTCGACCAGGAGCGTGAGCCGCTTGAACCGCTCGACGCCCCCGGCGCGGAAGGTGGGCAGCAGCAGCCCGGCCGCCAGCCGGCCATCCTGGTCGGACAGGAGCGGGAAGGGCAGCCCGGCGTACGCCACGAAATCGGCCAGCTGGTCCGGGCGCTGGGTGCTGACCCCCCGGACCTCGGCACCGGCGGCCCCGAAGTCCGCGTGCCGGGCCGCGTAGGTGGTCGACTCCAGGGTGCAGCCGCCCGCGCCAGGGATGTTCGCCCAGCCCGGCGGGAGCCCTCGCGCCGCCGGGGCGAACGCCCCGGGGAAAAGGTAGAGCACCCGCCAGCTCCGCCCGCCGGCCACCGCCACCGGCTGGCCGTCGTGCCGGGGCAGCACCACCTCCGGCAGCCGCCGCCCGACCAGGTCGTGCACCCGGCGCGCCTCAGGGGAGGTGGCGGCGGCCGTCGCGGTGAGTTCCCCGTCGCCCATGACGTGGCGGGTGCCCCAGTCCTGCAGGGCGATGAGCACCGGCAGCAGGCCCTCACCCTTGGCGGTGAGCAGGTAGTCGAAGCGGAGCGGGTGCCGCGAGTAGGGCCGGCGCTCCAGCACGCCATGCTCCACCAGCCCGGCAAGCCGTTCGGCCAGCGCGCGCCGGCTGACCCCGAGCTCCCGCTGGAGGGCGTCGAAGCGGGTCGTGCCGCCAGCGACGTCGCGCACGATGAGGAAGGTCCACCAGTCACCCAGCACGCCCAGCGCCTGGGCGATGCCGCAGTCCGCGTCCGCGAGGTCGGCCCGCCGCAACTCCCCCACCCCCACCAGTTTCGTCGCCCCGACTATAGTCCGTTCCAGATTGGAACTTACTGGCTTGCGGGAACGGGGGCGGACGACCATGGGCGTCGGACAGCGGGCCGGGGTGTTCTGGCGCTGGTGGACCGCCGGCACGGCCAGCTCGGTCGGGTCGGCGGTCGGCGCGGTGGCCCTGCCACTCACCGCCCTGACCGTGCTCGACGCCAGCCCGTTCGAGATGGGGCTGGTCGCGGCAGCCAGCTACGTCGCCTGGCTCGTGATCGGGCTGCCGGCCGGTGTCATCGTGCAGCGGTTGCCGCTGCGCGGCGCCCAGGTGGGCGCCGACCTGGCCCGCGCGGTGGCCGTCGCGTCGATCCCGCTCGCCTGGTGGTCGGGCCGGCTGACCGTCGCCCACCTGATCGTCACCGCACTGGTGATCAGCTTCGCCACCGTGCTCTCCGACGTGGCGAACGCCACCTTCCTGCCGAGCATCGTCGACCGGGAGCAGCTGCAGTCCCGCAACAGCCTCACCTCGGCCACCCACGCCGCCACCCAGCTCAGTGGGCCATCCCTCGGCGGGCTCGCCGTGCAGGCGCTCGGCGCGGTGCCGACCCTGCTCGTCGACGCGGCCAGCTACCTCGTCTCGGCGGCCCTGCTCCGCTCCCTGCCCGCCCGGCGCGCCGCCGCACCCGACCGGTGGCCGCCGCTCGGCAAGCTGATCCGGGAGGGCTGGCGGTTCGTGGCGTACCACCCGGTGATGGGGCCCGGCATGTGGGCCGCGACGGCGGTGAACTTCGTCTGCGGGGCCCAGTTCGCGCTCTACCCGCTCTACCTGGTCCGGGAGCTGGACGCGCCGCCCGGCCTGGTCGGCGCGCTGCTCGCCGTCGAGGGCGTCGGCTCGCTGGTCGGGGCGGCGCTGACCCCCCGGATCACGGCCCGCCTCGGCACCGCCCGCGCGCTGATCGCCGCCGGCGCGGTCTCCGTGGGCGGGGCGTTCCTCGTCCCCTGGGGCAGCGGCTGGCCGGCGTACGCGGCCTTCGCGGTCGGCAACGTCGTCTTCGCCGGCGGCGTGGTGGTGCTCAGCGTGACCACCCGGACCTACCGGCAAATCGCCAGCCCGCCCGACCTGCTCTCCCGGGTGATGGCCACCGTCCGGTTCGTCTCCTGGGGCGCGATCCCGATCGGCGGCCTCACCGCCGGCGCCCTGGCCGGCGCCGTCGGCGCCCGCACCACGCTGCTGGCCTTCGCCGGCGCGGCGGTCTGCGCACCGGCGGTGCTGCTGCTGTCGCCCGTCCGGCACCTGCGTGACCTCACCGACCACGACCGGGCCGCCGCCGGCTACGACCGCTCCCGGGTGGCCGCCGACCGCTGAGCGGCCGCCCGGGGCCAGCGCATCCGGTACCTGGCCCGGCGGAAGCGGCGCCACCGCGACGACGGCGCGTCCTGACCGCGCCGCCACCCGCCGCGCCGGACGCCGAACGTCGGTGGGTTGTGCCACGCTGTCGGACGTGGCACAGCAACCCCCGATCATGCTCATCGACGCGCCCAGCCTCTACTTCCGGGCTTTCTTCGGCATCCCCGAGTCCGCCGCCCGGGCCGCCGACGGCAGCCCGGTCAACGCGGTGCGCGGGTTCCTCGACATGCTGGCGACCCTGATCCGCACCCGCCGGCCAGACCGGATGGTCTGCGCCATGGACCACGACTGGCGGCCCGACTGGCGGGTCGCGCTGCTGCCGTCGTACAAGGCGCACCGGCTGGCCCCCGCGGGCGGCGAGGTGGTGCCCGACACCCTCACCCCCCAGGTACCGGTGATCCTGGACGTGCTCGACGCGCTCGGCATCACCACCCTCGGCGCGGCCGGCTACGAGGCCGACGACGTGCTCGGCACGCTCTCGGTCACCCAGCCCGCGCCGGTGGAGGTGGTCTCCGGCGACCGGGACCTGTTCCAGCTGGTCGACGACGCGCGTGGCGTCCGGCTGCTCTATGTCGGGCGCGGCGTGGCCAAGCTGGAGAACTGCGACGGCACCGCGGTGCGCGCCCGCTACGGCGTGCCGGCCGACCGGTACGCCGACTTCGCGGCCCTGCGCGGCGACCCCAGCGACGGCCTGCCCGGCGTGCCGGGCGTCGGCGAGAAGACCGCCGCCCGGCTGGTCGAACGGTACGGCGACATCGCCGCCATCCTGGCCGCCCTGGACGACCCGGCCGCCGGCTTCGCGCCCGGGCTGCGGACCAAGCTCACCGCCGCGCGGGACTACCTGGCGGTCGCCCCGAAGGTGGTCCGGGTGGCGCTGGACGTGCCGCTGCCGCCGCTGCGCACCGAACTGCCGACCGCACCGGCTGATCCGGAACGGCTGCTGGAGCTGGCCGAACGCTGGAACCTGGCCGGCCCGGCCCGCCGCCTCCTCGACGCCCTCGCCACCCGTCCTCAGGCGGCGGCGTGATAGGCCAGGACGCCGCGGTTCACCGCGGCGATCGCCTGCCGGGCGGTGGCGCGCAGCTCGGTCGAGGCGCCGCCGGAGTCGGCGAGTTGACCGAGCAGGTCGACCACCTGACGGGCCCACCGGACGAAGTCACCAGCCGGCATCTCCCCGTCGATCTCGTGTCCGCTCGCGAGGACCTTCGCCAGCGCCTCGCCCCGCGCCCAGCGGTAGATCGGCCAGGCGAAGCCGAGATCCGGCTCGCGGGTGACCGCCAGGCCGCGGGCGGCCTCGTCCGCCTCGATCTCGCTCCACAGCTTGAGGGTCTCGTCGACCGCCTCGGCGACGGCGCCGCGCGGCAGCGACGCCCGCTCGTCGACGTCGCGGCGGGCCTCGAAGACCACCACGGAGACGGCGGCGGCCAGCTCGGCCGGGGACAGCCCGTCCCAGACGCCGCGGCGCAGGCACTCGGCGACCAGCAGGTCCGCCTCGGTCCAGATCCGGCCGAGCATCCGTCCGGCGTCGGTCACCGCGCCGTCCGGGGCGAGGTAGCCGCGCGCGGTGAGCAGCGCGACGATCCGGTCGAAGGTACGCGCCAGCGAGCCGGTCCGGCCGGCCACCCGCTGCCGCAGCTCCTCGGTGTCCCGTTCCAGGCGGCGGCGCCGCTCCGCCCAGCGGGCGTGCTCCTCCCGCTCCGGGCAGGCGTGGCAGGGATGCCGGCGCAGCTCGCCGCGGAGCTGGCTGAGCCGGTGGTCCTCACCGGCGGCCTGCCGGGACCGGCCACCCCGGCGACCGGCGTGCCGGTTCAGCCCGGTGCCGCTGACCTCCGCGGCCAGGTCCCGCCGGGCGGCCGGCGAGCGATGGTTGAAGTGCTTCGGCACCCGGATCCGGGCGAGCACCTCGGCAGGGGTGGTGAAGTCACCGGGGCTGACCCGGCCGGCCCAGCGATCCTGGGTGAGCACCAGCGGTCGGGGCTCACCGAAGCCGCCGGTCGCCGGGTCCAGCACGACCGCCAGTCCCGCCCGGCGCCCCGACGGCACCCGGATCACGTCGCCGACCCGCAGCCGCTCCAGCGAGGCCACCGCCGCGGCCTTGCGTTGGCTCTGCCCCTGCCGGGCGAGGGCCCGCTCCCGGTCGGCGACCGCCACCCGCAGCGCGAAGTACTCGTCGAAGTCGCCGTGGTGGCAGACCGCCTCGGCGCCGTACGCCTCGATGGTCTCGGTGTTGCGCTGCACCTGCCGCGCCAGGCCGACCACCGACCGGTCGGCCTGGAACTGGGCGAACGAGGACTCCAGCAGCGCCCGGGCCGGCTCCGCGCCCACCGTGCCGACCAGGTTCACGGCCATGTTGTACGAGGGCCGGAAGCTGGACCGCAGCGGGTAGGTGCGGGTGGAGGCGAGGCCGGCCACATGCCGGGGGTCGGTCTCCGGGGACCACACCACCACGGCGTGCCCCTCCACGTCGATACCCCGGCGGCCGGCCCGGCCGGTGAGCTGGGTGTACTCGCCCGGGGTCAGGTCGACGTGCGCCTCACCGTTGTACTTGACCAGCCGTTCGAGCACCACGCAGCGGGCCGGCATGTTGATGCCCAGGGCGAGGGTCTCGGTGGCGAAGACCGCCTTGACCAGGCCGCGGACGAACAGCTCCTCCACGACCTCCTTGAACGCCGGCAGCATGCCCGCGTGGTGGGCGGCCAGGCCGCGCTCCAGCCCGTCGAGCCACTCCCAGTATCCCAGCACGGACAGGTCCTCGCCGGGGATGGCGGTGACCCGGGACTCGACCACCCGGCGGATCTCCGCTCGCTCCTCCGGGGAGGTGAGCCGCAGCCCGGCGGCGAGGCACTGCTGCACGGCGGCGTCGCAGCCGGCCCGGCTGAAGATGAACAGGATCGCCGGCAGCAGACCCTCGCGGTCGAGACGGTCCACGATGTCCGGGCGCATCGGCCCACGCCAGCGCGGCCCGCGCCGCCCGCCGCCCGGGCCGGCGCTGCGCCCCTCCCCGAGTTCGAGGCGGCGCATCGTGTCGCGGGTGTAGCGCAGCAGCTCCGGGTGCACGTCGTGCTTGCGGGCCGCGTCGGCGTCGTGGAACAGGTCGAACATCCGCCTGCCCACCAGCATGTGCTGCCACAGCGGCACCGGGCGGTGCTCGCTGACCACCACCGCGGTCTCGCCGCGCACGGTGACCAGCCAGTCGGCGAACTCCTCGGCGTTGGAGACGGTCGCCGACAGCGAGACCAGGGTGACCGAGGCGGGCAGGTGGATGATCACCTCTTCCCAGACCCCGCCGCGGAACCGGTCGGCGAGGTAGTGCACCTCGTCCATCACCACGTACGCCAGGCCCTCAAGGGTGGCCGAGCCGGCGTAGAGCATGTTGCGCAGCACCTCGGTGGTCATCACCACCACCGGGGCGTCGCCGTTGATCGCGTTGTCGCCGGTGAGCAGCCCGACCTGCTCGGCGCCGTAGCGGTCGACCAGGTCGTGGTACTTCTGGTTCGACAGCGCCTTGATCGGCGTGGTGTAGAAGCATTTGCGCCGCCCGGGCGCCGCGCCGTCGGCCGCCGCCGGCTGCCCGGGCGTGCCGCGCAACGCCAGGTGTACGGCGAACTCGCCGACCACGGTTTTGCCGGCACCGGTCGGAGCGCAGACCAGCACGCCACTGCCCCGCTCCAACGCCTGGCACGCCTCCCGTTGGAAGTCGTCCAGGTCGAAGCCCAGGTCGAGGGCGAACTCGTCCAGCGCCGGGAACTGGGTGGCCTGCGCGGTCCGGCGGCGCGCCGCGGCGTACCGCTCGGCGGGGCTCGACATGGCACCAAGATTAATGCGTGCCGGCGCGCGACACCGGACAAGGCCGTCCGGTCGCGCCGTCGGGGACGGTCGGTAGGGTGCACGGCGTGCCGGAGCATGCCGAAACGTCCCAGACCCCCGCCCCGGGCGCCGCCGACGCCGCCGGCCGGCGGGCCTTTCGCCGGCCCGTGGAGGGGGTCCTGTTCGACTTCCACGGCACCCTGGCCCAGGTCGAGGACGCCCACGAATGGGTGTCGTCGGCCGCCGCGGCCTGCGGGGTCACCCTGGAGCGGATGCGGGCCACCGCGCTGGCCGACCGGCTGCTCACCGCGGGCCGGGCGGGCGGCCCGCTGCCGGCCCGGGTGCCACCCCGGCTGGCCGAGCTCTGGGCCGACCGGGACCTCTACCCGCACGCCCACCGGGGCGCGTACGTCGGGCTCGCCGAGACGGTCGACGCCGGCATCGAGGGCTTCGCCGAGGCGCTCTACGACCGGGTGCTGGTCCCCGAGGGCTGGGTGCCCTACCCCGACACCGCGCCGACGCTGGCCGCGCTGCGCGAGGCGGGGGTACGGGTGGCCGTGGTCAGCAACATCGGCTTCGACATCCGGCCGATGTTCCAGGCGTGGGGGCTGGCCGAGCTGGTCGACGCCTTCGTCCTGTCGTACGAGGTGGGGCGGTGCAAGCCGGATCCGGGCATCTTCCTGCGCGCCTGCGGCATGCTGGGGGTCGACCCGGAGCGGGCGCTGATGGTCGGCGACACTCCGGCCGACGCCGGCGCGGTCGCGGCCGGGTGCGCCGTGCTGGTGCTGCCGGCCGCCGACCCGGGCCGGGGCAACGGCCTGGGAGCGGTGCTCGACCTGGCGGACGCGGGGATGCAGCCCTGACGGCGGGACGGCCCTGCGGCAACCCGGGTCAGCGGAGCAGGTGCACCGCCCGGGGCACGGCGGTGACCGTCACCGGCAGCCGCAGGGCCCGCTCCCCATCGGCGTACGTGGTGATGCCCTCGGCGGCCAGCTCGACGATGCGGGCCCGGTAGCTGTGCACCAGCGGGTGCGCCACGTGGGTGCCCCGGTAGATGCGCGGCTTGACCCGGATCAGGGTGCGCCGGTCGAACCGCCCGCCGACCACCACGTCGAGCAGCCCGTCGGTCGGGTCCGCATCGGGGCAGATCCGCATCCCCCCGCCATAGCAGGCGCCGTTGCCGACGGCCACCAGCACGGCGTCGGTCTCCACGGGCTCGCCGTCCAGGCGCAGCGTGTAGCGGCGCGGCCGCAGCCGGGCCAGCTCCACCAGAATCGCCAGGTCGTAGCGGCGCGACCCGCGCGGCCAGCGCATCCGGTTGGCGCGCTCGTTGACGATCGCGTCGAACCCGGCGGCGAGCACCGCGCCGTACCACCGCCGGACGCCGTCGGCCCCGGTGATCCGGGCCAGGTCCACCGGCCGGCTGCGGCCCTCCCGCAACGCCGCGGCGATCACCTCGGCGGCGGCCAGCGGGTCGGCCGGGAAGCCGGTGTCGGCCGCGAAGTCGTTGCCGGTGCCGGCCGGCACCGGGCCGAACCGGACCGCCGTCCCGGCGACCGCCTGCAGGGCCCGGTGCACGGTGCCGTCACCGCCGACCGCGACCAGGGCGGCCGCGCCGCCGGCGACCGCGGCGTGGCACACCTGTTCGGCCTGCTCGGCGGTGCACGCCCGGAGCAGCTCCACCGGCCGGCCGGCGGCCGCGAGCCGCTCCAGCAGCTGCGGCAGCAGCTCCCGGTGCCGTCCCCGACCGGCGGCCGGGTTGGCCAGCACGGCGACGGGACCGTCGGCAGGCGGCGCGACGGAGGGGTGATCGGCTGCGGTCACGGCGAGCACCGTACCGCCCGCGCTGGCACCGCCCGCCCGGGGCGCGACCCGCGCGGAGTCAGCCGAGTTCGCCGCGCAGGCGCGCCGCGTCCGGGTGCCCGAGACCCTCGAGGATCCGCAGCGCCTCCTGCCGCGCCTGGCGCGCCGCGCCCGGATCACCGACCGCGTCGTGCGCGGCGGCGAGCTTGCCCAGCGTCTGCCCCTCGTTGCTGAGGTCACCGGCCTCCCGGAACAGGTCCAGCGCCCGGCGGTAGCAGGCGACCGCCTCCGCCGGCCGGCCGCGGCGCTGGTGGATGTAGCCGAGACTGTCCCAGGTGACCGCCTCGCCGAACCGGTCACCCGCGCCCTGCAGCAGGGTGAGCGCCGCCCGGCAGTGCCCGAGCGCCCGGTCGAGGTCACCGAGCAGCGCGTACTGCCAGCCGACGGTGTTGCGGGCGTTGGCGGTCATGACTCGGTCCCCGAGCCGTTCGTAGGCTCGCATCGCCTGCCGGGCGTGGTGCAGCGCCGCGCGGTGGCGGCCGCGCCGCTCCAGTACCCAGGACAGGTTGCCGTGCACCTGCGCGGCGCCCTGCTCGTCGCCGGTCTGCTCGTACAGGGCGAGCGCCCGCCGCAACTCGGTGTCCGCGTCGGGCAGCCGGCGCAGGCGGGCATAGGCGCGGCCCAGGTTGCGATGGGTGTGCGCGCGGGCGAGCGGCACGCCGTCCCGCCCCACGGCGTCCAGCGCCGCGCGGTGCACCGCCACGTAGTCGTCCCAGTGCCCCTGCCGGTCGAAGAAGGTGACCAGCGCCCAGGCGAGCTGCCACCGGTGGGCCTCGAAGCCGGCCGGGGCCTGGTGGACGAGCGCGACCAGTGTCGGGTGCTCCGCCTCGAACCACGCCATCGCCTGCCGCGGGTCGCCGACCGGCTCGGGCCGGGCGCCGGCCCGCGGCGGGGCCGGGGTGACCACGTCCCGCCGTGGGTTGAGCAGCCGGTCCGCCGCCAGTGCGGTGTGCAGGTAGTGGTCCAGCAGGCGGTGCGCCGCCGCCCGCCGGACCGCCGCGTCGTCGTGCGCGTGGACAAGCTCGGCGGCGTACCCGCGCAGCAGGTCGTGCATGCCGTACCGGCCCGGCCGGGGCTCGTCGACCAGGTGCGCGCGGGCGAGCGCGACCAGCGCCCGCCGGGCCCCGTCGGGGTCGACGCCGGCCAGGCTGGCCGTGGCGGCCACCGAGACGGTGGGGCCGGGGTGCAGCCCGAGCAGCCGGAACACCCGGGCCGCGGTGGCGCCCAGCGTCCGGTAGGACACCGCGAACACGGTCCGGACGTCGCTGCTCGGCGCGCCACCGTCGAACCGGTCCAGCCGGTCGCACTCCCGCAGTTCGGCGGCGAGGGCGGCGAGCGGGAACGCCGGCCGGGTGGCGGCCCGGGCCGCGATGACGGCCAGCGCGAGCGGTAGCCGGGCCGACGCCTCGATGATCTCCTCGGCCGCCCGCGGCTCCCGCCGCACCCGTCCGGCGCCGACCCGGCGGCTCAGCATCTGGCGGGCCTCGTCGACGGAGAACAGACCCAGCGGCAGCGGCGTGGCGGCCTCCGCCGCGACCAGGCTGCTCAGATCGGCCCGGCTGGTGACCACCGTGAAGCAGGAGCAGGTGCCGGGCAGCAGCGGGCGGGCCTGCTCGGCGTCGCGGGCGTTGTCCAGCACCACCAGCATCCGCCGGTCGGCCAGCAGGCTGCGGTAGAGGCCGACCTGGGCGTCGAAGCCGGTCGGCAGCTGCCCGGCGGGCACCCGCAGCGCGTCCAGCAGGCCCCGGACCGCCTCGGCCGGTGTCACCGCGGGGCCGCCGGGGTCGAAGCCCCGCAGGTCGACGTGGAGCTGCCCGTCCGGGAAGCGGGCCCGCGCCGTGTGCGCCCAGCGCACCGTCAGCGCGGTCTTGCCCACTCCGGCGGAGCCGGTGACCGCGACAACCCGCACTCCCGAGTCCGGGCACGCCGCCGCGTCCAGCGCGGACAGCTCGGCAGCGCGGCCGATGAACGCGGGCAGCGGGGCGGGCAGCTGGCGCGGCACGGTCGGCGCCGTCTCGACGGCCGGTGACGGCGGTTCCTCGCGCAGCACCGACTGGTGGGCCCGGCGCAGCAGCCGACCGGGTTCCACGCCGAGTTCCGTGGCGAGCCGGGCCCGGGCGGCGGCGTACACCTCCAGTGCCTCGGCGGTCCGCCCGCACCGGTGCAGGGCGAGCATGAGCTGGGCGTGCAGCCGCTCTCGAAACGGGTTGTCCCGCACCGCCTGGCGCAGCGGCCCGATCACCTCGGCGTGCCGGCCGGCGTCCAGCTCGGCGTCGTACAGCTCCTCGAGCACCCCGAACCGGCGCTCCCGCAGGGCGGGGCCCTGCGCGTCCAGCAGCGCCTCGGTGGTGCCTCCGAGTGTCGGCCCAGGCCACAGGTCCAGTGCCCGGCGGAGCAGCGCGGCCCGCTCGCCGGGACGCCCGGTGGTGCCGTCCCGCGCCCGGGCCACCGCCTCGTCGAAGTCGTGCAGGTCGAGCTCGCCGGGCGCGACCTGGAGGAGATAGCCGGGCGGGCGACGCGCGACCACCGCGGGCCCGAGCAGCTTGCGCAGGCCGGAGACGTACGCCTGCAGCTGACCGCGGACGGTGGTTGGCCACGCCTCGCCCCAGCCCACGGCGATCAGCCGTTCCTCGGACACCACCCGGTTGGCCTCCAACAGCAGCGCCGCCAGGATCGTCCGCGGTTTGGGGCCGCCCACCGGCAGCGGCACGCCGCCGACGTGGACCCCCACCGGGCCGAGCAGATGGTAACGCCGGCCCCCGTTCCGGTCGGTCTCCACACCTCCACTATGGATCACTCCCGGCCGCGGGCCGACCGCGTTCCCGGGCTGTGAGCTGGGGTTGCCGGATGCTCATCCGGCGGTCGACCCACGTTCATCCCGGCGTGACGGGGCGTTTAAGCACACCGGCAGGGCGGCGCGGAGTTCGAAGCTGTCGAAGCGATTCGTGGAGGTCACCGACGGGATCGGCTTCACCGGCCCGCACGGCACGGCGCAGCGGCACGTACGCGACCTTCGTCATCGAGGTCGACCGGGTGCTCTCCCGCTAACCGGCCGGGTCACCGGCGGGCGCGTCCACGTCGAGGTGCCCACGGGCGTGGGGACGTCGCCGCAGCGGCTGGCCGCGCTCAACCCGGACGCCAGCGTCGTGGCCGTGCTGGACGACATCACCACCTGGCGGCCGAACCCGGCCCTGTCGGTGGTCCGGCCGGCCGCCGTGCCGGCCGGGGCCCGGCTCTACGCCGCGTACCACGACGGCCTGTGGCTGCAGGGCGAATGGGACACCGAGATGCTCAGCATCCTGGCCGAGCACGAGGAATCCGGTGGGGGTACGGCGACGCCGTACCCCCACTCTGGCTGCGACACGGCAGCGGGATCGCCGGTTCCACACCCCGGTGCCACAGACGGAACGCCGCCCCCGCGACGGGGGCGGCGTTCCGCGCGTGGGTCGCCGGGCCGGACGGTCAGGTCATGTCGTCGTAGCGGCGGTCGATCGGAGCCGGCGCGACGACCGGCTCGGGTGCGCTGATCGGCGCGACCGCGTCGACCGACTGCCCCGCCTCCACCGGCTCGCGGTCGAACTCCAGCGGCGACACCTCGTCGTCGGCGATGCCGGCGTAGATCTCCTTGCCCCGACCCCTGCGCTTGTCGTTGACGAACGCGACGCCGACCGCGGCGAAGTAGAGCGCGCACAGGCAGATCGCCAGCGCGGTCATGCCGAACGGGTCCGGGGTGGGGGTTACCACCGCGGAGAAGGCGAAGAAGACGAAGACCGCCACCCGCCACCAGCTCAACAGCCGCTTCGCACTGGCGATGCCGACGAAGTTGAGCATCAGAACCAGCAGCGGGAACTCGAACGCCACCCCGAACAGCAGGATCAGGTTGGTGATGAAGCTGATGTAGCGGGTGATGTCCAGGGTGGTGGTGATGTCGCCCCCGCCGGAGACGTTCAGCAGGAACTCCAGGCCCTTCGAGGTGACGAAGTAGGCCAGCACCGCGCCGCCGGCGAACAGCGGCGCGGCCAGGGCCGTGAAGATGTACGCGTACCGCCGCTCGTGCCGGTGCAGACCGGGAGCGATGAACGCCCAGAGCTGGTAGAGCCAGACCGGCGCGGCCACGATCAGCCCCACCCAGAGGCCGACCTTCAGCTGCAGCAGGAACAGGTCGGCCGGACCGAGCTGGACGAAGGCGCAGGACCCGTTGGCCAGGCGCGCCTTGGGCAGGTCACAGTATGGCTGCTGCAGCAGGTGCAGTACCGGCCCGGCGAGCCAGATCCCGAGGCCGAAGCCGACCACGACCGCCAGTGACGCCTTGAACAGCCGGTTGCGCAGCTCGCGGACGTGCTCGATCAGGGTCATCGAGCCGTCGGCGGCCCGCTCGAAATTGCTCGGGCCGCGCTTGCGGAGAGCGAAGGCCACGGTGCTCGGGCTCTTCCGTCAGTTGTCGCGGACGCGGTGCACCGGGTCGGCGACCGGCTGCTGCGGCGGGGCCTGGTAGGGGGCCTGCTGCGCGGAGTTCGGCGGCAGCGGCTGGTAGCCGGCCTGCGCGTCGGCCTTCTCGGCGAGGTCGCGGTCGTCGTCCTGCAGGCTCTTCGTCTCGGCCTTGATGATCCGCAGCGAGCGGCCCAGCGAACGGGCCGCGTCGGGGAGCCGCTTCGCGCCGAAGAGCAGGATCAGCACGACCACGAGTACGGCGATGTGCCACGGCTTGAGGGCACCCATGGGAAGCTCCAGTCGCTTGTGTGTCTGCAAGGGGTGTACCGCAGCCCATCGTACGTGCGCCGTGGGCCGTTGCCACCCGCCGGGCGCTGGTGGTTCGTCCCGGCCGGTGAAGTCTTGACCAACCCCGAGTGTCCCGTCAACCGTCCGGCGGGCGGATCGTTCCGGCGCGCAACCGGGCCGGAACCGCAGCGCCGCGACGCCGGGTGGATCAACCGCCGCGCTTGGCCCTGATCAGTGCCAGCCGCTGCTGGGTGGTGTCGAGCTGACGCTGGAGCCCTTCGGCCCGCTGCTGGAGCGTCTCCGCGGTTTCGCGCAGCGCCTCCGCCTCGGCGGCGCGCCGCCGCAGGGCCACCGCCGCGCGCCGCAGCCGGGGCAGCCGCGCCACCAGCGGCCGGACGGCCAGGGCGAGCACGACGAGCGCGAACAGCACCACCGCGAGCACGATCCAGGTCACCACGGCGGCCAGCCTACTGGGTGCCCGCGGTCACTGCCGGATCGGCGGGCGGCGCGTCCGCCGCGGCGCCCGGCCGGTCGACCGGGCCGGGCTCGGGGCGCCGGGGCGCGGCGGGCAGCGCCGGCGTGGCGTACGCGTCGAGCGCGGCGACCGCCGCGGCGCGGACCTGCTCGGCCAGCTCGGCCGGGGCAACCACGGTGACGTCCGGGCCGAGCCCGAGCACGAATCGGCGGGCCCAGCCGAGGTCGGTGACCCGCAGCGAGACCAGCCACTGGTCGCCGTCACCGGCCTCGACCCGCTCGCAGGGGTAGTACTCGGTGATCCACCGCTCGCCCCGGCCGATCCGCACGGTGATCAGCGGCAGGTCCGGCGAGGGCCGGAACACGCCGTCGGTGAGATCGTGCGGGCGTGCCTGGGGCGGCACCACGGCCGGCTCGTCGAGCTCGGTGACCGCGTCGATCCGGTCGGCCCGGAACAGCCGCACCGCCTCCGCCCGGCGGCACCACGCCTCCACGTAGGCCCGGCCGCCGACCATCAGCATCCGCAGCGGGTCGACGACCCGGTCGGTGGTCTCGTCGCGGGCGGCGGTGTAGTAGGTGATCCGCAGCGCCCGGCCGCGCTCGACGGCGGCGCGCAGCTCCGCCACCCGCCGGGTGTCCGCCGGCAGCCGGACGGCCACCGGCGCCCCGACCATGTCGCCGGCCGCGTTCTCGATCTTGGCGAGGGCCCGCTCCACCGCCTCCCGGTTGGCCACCCCCGGCGTCTCGGCGAGCATCCGCAGCGCCACCACCAGCGCGAGCGCCTCGTCCGGGGTCAGCCGCAGCGGCCGGTCGATGCCGGCGTCGTAGGTGATGGTCACCCGGTCGCCGTCGAAGGCCATGTCGATCAGGTCGCCGGGGCCGTAGCCGGGCAGCCCGCACACCCAGAGCAGTTCCAGGTCCTCGCGCAGCTGCTTCTCGGTGACCCCCAGGTCACCGGCCGCCTCGGCGATCTCGATGCCGGGCCGGGCCAGCAGGTAGGGCACCAGGTTGAGCAGCCGGGCGAGTCGGTCCGCCGACGCGCGGGATCCGCCGCGGGCGGGCGGCCGGGTCATCGGGCACCTCCGGCGACGGCCACCTCGTCGTGCCGGGCGGCGATCTCCTTGAGCCGCTGGATGACCGCCTCCCGCACCTCTGGTGGGTCGAGCACGCGCACGTCGGGGCCGTAGCCGACGAGCTGACCGGCGAGGGACTCCGGCTCGGCGTAGGGCAGCACGAGCCGGTCGCCGTCGGGCCCGGCGGTGACGTCGACCGCCCACCGGCGCAGCCCGGCGGCCCGGCCGGGGGCGACCAGCACGGTGGCCCGGCCCGTCCGCTCCACCGGCCCCGACCAGCGCGCCACGTGGCTGATCAGGTCGACACCGGCCGGCGGCTGGTAGCCGCCGGGCGCGCCGGTGACCCGGACCGCGCCGACCACGCGGGACAGCCGGAAGCACCGGGTCGCGTCCCGGTCCAGGTCGTGCCCGACCACGTACCAGCGGCCCCGCCAGCAGACCACGCCCCACGGCTGCAGCCGCCGGCGGCCGGGCTCGTCCCGGTCGGGCACCCGGTAGTGGAAGCTCACCTCGCGCCGGTCCCGCGCCGCGGCGGTGAGCGGTGCGAACGCCGGGTCGACGGTGACCATCGGCTCCAGCCCGAGGGTGGCCTGCGGGTCCACGTCGACGCCGGCGGCGCGCAGCTTGGCCAGGCCGGAGGAGGCGGCGGCCGCCAGCCCGGCGTGCTGCCACAGCCGCGCGGCGATGCCGACCGCGGCGGCCTCGTCCGGTTCGAGGGGAATGTCCGGGAGCGCGTACTCGCGCGGGGCGATCCGGTAGCCGGGCTCCGCGTCGAAGACGCTCGCCATGCCGGTCTCCAGGGGTACGCCCAACTCGCGCAGCTCAGCCTTGTCCCGTTCGAACTTGCGCTGGAACGCCTCGTGGTCACGCGCGTCGGCCGGATCGTGCTCGTAGCCGGGCACGGTCGCGGCGATCTGCGCGGCGGTCAGGAACCGTCGCGTCGACAGCAGGCAGATCACCAGGTTGACCAGGCGTTCGGTGCGGCTCCGCGACACACTGGAACGCTAGCAGCCCGGGCGCCGCAGCCGCGCACCCACGCGGCACGCCGGGCCCGGGTCGCCAGCGGCCGGTCCGGGTCGCCCCCGACCGTCCGGCGCGGGCCCGTGGCGCTCCGGGCGTCGCCACCGGGCGGTCCGGGCGTCCCCGGGCGCGGCCGGCCCGGGCGACGGCGCTAGCGTGCCGGCATGGTGCGATGGCGGGCGGGGACCGTGACGGCGGTGCGGCGGGAGTGGGCCGGGGCGGTGGAGCTCGACGTCGCGCTGCCCGACGGCACCACCATGCGCGCGCTGGCCTACCCGGAGCTGGTCGGCCGGCCCGGTGCCGGCGACCGGGTGCTGCTCAACGCCGGCGCACTGCTGATGGGCCTGGGCACCGGCGGCTACGCCCTGGTGGTGGCGCTGCCCGACCGGTTACCGCCGGACCCGCCGCGGGCGCTGGACAGCCGGGACGCCGGCCACCTGGTCAAGGCCCGCTACACCCCGTTGCAGCCGATCCTGCTCGGCGTCGACGAGGAGGCGTCCCCGCACCGGGAGGTGCTCGCCGCGGCCGACGACCTGGACGGCCTGCCGGTGGTCACCGCCGACCTGCACTCCGCGCTGCCGGCGATCCTGGCCGGCATCCGCGCCGACGCCCCGCACGCCCGGGTGGCGTACGTGCTGACCGACGGTGGGGCGCTGCCGGCCTGGTTCTCCCGCACCCTCGCCGGGCTGCGCGGCGAACTGGCCGGCACGGTCTCGGTCGGGCAGGCGTTCGGCGGGGACCTGGAGGCGAGCACCGTGCACAGCGGCCTGCTGGCCGCCCGGCACGTGCTGCGCGCCGACGTGGCCGTGGTCGCCCAGGGCCCGGGCAACCTGGGCACCGGCACCCGGTGGGGCTTCTCCGGGGTCGCCGTCGGGGAGGCGGTCAACGCCATCGCCACGCTGGGCGGTCGCCCGGTCGGGTCGCTGCGGATCTCCGACGCCGACCCCCGGCCGCGGCACCGGGGGGTGTCCCACCACAGCCTCACCGCGTACGGCCGGGTGGCGCTCGCCCCGGCCGACCTGGTGGTGCCCGACGGCCTCGACCCGGCGCTGGCCGCCGCGGTGGACGCGGCGCTGGCGCCGCTGGCGGCGCGGCACACCGTCGTCCGGGTCCCGGTCGACGGGCTGGACGCCGCGCTGCGGGCCAGCCCGGTGCCGCTGTCGACGATGGGCCGGGGGCTGGACGCCGACCACGCCTACTTCCTGACCGCCGCGGCGGCCGGCCGGCACGCCGCCCGGATCGCCGGCTGACTCAGGGGAAGCCGCGCTGCCCTGGCCGGCGCCGGGGCTCCTCCTGGCCGCCGCGGGTGATGACGCTGAGCTGCCCGTCGGACTCCATCCGGACCTCCCGCACGTCGGCCAGGTCGTCGACGCCCTGCTCGCGCAGCTGCCCGCGCAGCTCCGCTTCACTGATCAGTTCCCGGCGCATGTTGCGCCACAGGATCCGCCCGTCGCGGACCAGCACCAGGGGGTCGGGCCGGATCAGCTGGGCCGCGACCGGCCACCGGAAGGCCACGAAATCGAGCAGGTACGACCAGCCGATGATCACGGCGACCAGCAGCACCCCGTCGGTGACCGAGCGGTAGTCGTCGGCCATTCCGTTCTGGGCGGCGTCGGCGAGCAGCACGATGACCAGCAGGTCGGTGACGCCCGTGGTGCCGCTCTCCCGCCTCATGATGACCCGCAACAGCACGAACAGCGCCAGGTACATGACGCTGCCCCGGATGGCCGTCTCCAGCAGCGGGGTGTCCGGGACGAACAGGTTCCGCCAGTCGGTCACGGCGCCCGGCTACCCGTGCACACAGCTCCCACGCCTCGCCGGACCGGACACCCGTGGCGTCGGCGCACCGGGCGATGGGCGGCACCGGCTCGGACAGGTCAGGCACGGGGACCCGCCAGCGAGACGTGGCCGGCGTGGTCAGGCCATGAAGATCAGGGTCAGCCAGGCGCCGACGATCAGCACCAGCGCGAGCGCCAGCACCCAGGTGGGCACCGTGTACTCCCCGCGCCGGTTCCGCTCGATCTCGGCACGGATCTTCTCGCGGCGGCGCTCGACCCAGTTCTGCCGCGCTCGGCCGTTCTCGGGGGGTTCGGGAGTCGTCATGGCGCGATCAGCCTACCGGGCCACCCGGCCCGGCGGCGGTGGCCGCCGCCGGGGGTGCGGGAGCCCGTCACATACTGGCGATCAGCCGCTCGACCCGCTCGTCGTACGCCCGGAACGGGTCCTTGCACAGCACGGTGCGCTGCGCCTGGTCGTTGAGCTTCAGGTGCACCCAGTCGACGGTGAAGTCGCGCCGCTTCTCCTGGGCGTGCCGGATGAACTCCCCGCGCAGCCGCGCCCGGGTGGTCTGCGGCGGAGTCTCCTTGGCCTCGAAGATCTCCGGGTCGGTGGCCACCCGGTCGACCTCGCCCCGGCGCTCCAGCAGCCCGTAGAGGCCGCGACCCCGACGCAGGTCGTGGTAGGCGAGATCCATCTGGGCGACCCGGGGGTGCGACAGGGGCAGGTCGTGCTTGCGCTGGTAGCGCTCGATCAGCCGCAGCTTGGTCACCCAGTCGATCTCCCGGGCCACCGGCTCCAGGTCACCGGTTTCCACCGCGCGCAGCACCCGGCCCCACAGCTCCACCACCCGCTTCGCGGTCTGGTCGCCGCCGCGCCGCTCCACGAACTCGGTCGCCTTCGCCAGGTATTCCTGCTGGATCTCCAGCGCGCTGACCTCCTTGCCGGAGGCCAGCCGCACCTTGCGCCGGCCGGTGATGTCGTGGGACACCTCCCGGATCGCCCGGATCGGGTTCTCCAGGGTCAGGTCGCGCATCACCACCCCGGCCTCGATCATCCGCAGCACGATGTCGGCCGTGCCGACCTTCAGCAGCGTGGTGACCTCGTTCATGTTCGAGTCGCCGACGATGACGTGCAGCCGGCGGTAGCGCTCGGCGTCGGCGTGCGGCTCGTCGCGGGTGTTGATGATCGGCCGGCTGCGGGTGGTCGCCGAGGAGACCCCCTCCCAGATGTGCTCGGCGCGCTGCGACAGGCAGTAGACCGCGCCGCGCGGGGTCTGCAGCACCTTGCCCGCCCCGCAGATCAACTGCCGGGTGACCAGGAACGGGATCAGCACGTCGGCCAGTCGGCCGAACTCGCCGTGCCGGGAGACGAGGTAGTTCTCGTGGCAGCCGTACGAGTTGCCGGCCGAGTCGGTGTTGTTCTTGAACAGGTAGATCTCACCGGCGATGCCCTCGTCGTGCAGCCGCTTCTCCGCGTCGACGAGCAGCCCCTCCAGGATCCGCTCGCCGGCCCGGTCGTGGGCGACCAGGTCGACCACCGAGTCGCACTCCGGGGTGGCGTACTCCGGGTGCGACCCGACGTCGAGGTAGAGCCGGGCGCCGTTGCGCAGGAACACGTTGCTCGACCGGCCCCACGACACCACCCGGCGGAACAGGTACCGGGCGACCTCGTCCGGGGACAACCGCCGCTGCCCCCGGTAGGTGCAGGTGACGCCGTACTCGGTCTCGAGGCCGAAGATTCGCCGCTCCATGATGAGACATTAGCCGTCCGGAGGCCCCGTCCGTCACTGTCACACCACAGGTGGTGCGCCCCGGGCGATCAAATCCCGTCCGAGTACGACATTCCGTCCGGCCGCAGCCCCGCCACGAACGACCGGCAGGCCTCGTACTCCGGCAGCAGCCCGGCCCCGCGCGCGTGCGCGAGGGTGGGCGCGGCGGCGTCCCGGGCGGACAGCCGCGGCGTCTCGGCCGGCCACTCGATGCCCAGCTCCTCGTCCAGCGGGTGCACCGCGTGCTCGCCCGAGGGGTTGTAGGTGGTGGAGCAGAGGTAGTTCAGTGTGGCGTCGTCGGTCAGCGCGCAGAACCCGTGCCCGAGCCCCTCGCCGAGGTAGACCGCCCGGCGGTCGGCGTCGTCCAGCCGCACCGCCTCCCAACGCCCGAAGGTGGGCGAGCCGAGGCGCAGGTCCACCACCACGTCCAGCACCGCGCCGCGCACGCAGGTGATGTACTTCGCCTGCCCGGGCGGGACGTCGGCGAAGTGGATGCCACGCACCACGCCACGCGCGGAGACCGACATGTTGGCCTGGGCCAGGCGCAGTGGATGCCCCACCGCCTCGGCGAGCCGGTCGAAGCGGTACCACTCCATGAACATCCCGCGCGCGTCGCCGTGCTGCTGCGGGGTGATCTCCCAGGCGCCCTCGATGCTCAGCGGTCGGATCTTCACCGGTCCACCTCCGTCCGCGCCCGCCGCGTGCTCATCGGGGCACCCCCTCGCCTGTGCTCGGCCAGCAGGCCGAGCAGGTAGTCACCGTAGCCGCTCTTGGTCAACGGCTCGGCCAGGGCGCGCAGCTGGTCGTCGTCGATCAGGCCGGCCCGCCAGGCCACCTCCTCGACGCAGCCGATCTTCATGCCCTGCCGTTCCTCGATCACCCGCACGAACTCCGCGGCCTGCATCATCGAGGCGAAGGTGCCGGTGTCCAGCCAGGCGGTGCCCCGGTCGAGCACCGTCACCGACAGCTCACCGATCTCCCGGTACGCCTCGTTGACCGCGGTGATCTCCAGCTCGCCGCGCGGGCTGGGGGTGAGCTTGCGGGCGATGTCGACCACCCGGTTGTCGTAGAAGTACAGCCCCGGCACCGCATAGCGGGACTTCGGCCGGGCCGGCTTCTCCTCGATGGAGAGCACCTTGCCGTCGGCGTCGAAGTCGACCACCCCGTACGCCTCCGGGTTGGCCACCGGGTAGGCGAACACGCGTCCGCCGACCGGCTCGCCGTGGGCGGCGAGCTGCCGGCCCAGGCCCACCCCGTAGAAGATGTTGTCGCCCAGGATCAGCGCCACCGAGTCGTCCCCGATGAAGTCCGCGCCGAGCACGAATGCCTGGGCGATGCCCTCCGGGCGGGCCTGGCTGACGTACTCCAGCCGCAGGCCCCACTGGCTGCCGTCGCCCAGCAGCCGCCGGAACTGGCTCTGGTCCTCGGGCGTGGTGATCACCAGGATCTCCCGGACGCCGGACATCACCAGCGTGGAGAGCGGGTAGTAGATCATCGGCTTGTCGAAGACCGGCATCAGCTGCTTGGACACCGCCCTGGTGATCGGCCAGAGCCGGGACCCGGTGCCGCCGGCGAGTAGGATTCCGCGCACCCGGGGAGCCTACCGGGACCGCCCCGAACCGGACGCCGGGGTCGCGTCCCCCGCTTCCCGCACCGCTTCGCGTACACTTCCGGACCCGTGAGGATCCTCGTCACCGGCGGAGCCGGATTCATCGGGTCGGAGTACGTACGCATGCTGCTGGGCAAGCCGCTCGGCAGCGCCACGGGCGTACCCGCGCTCGAACCGGCCACCGTGACCGTGCTGGACAAGCTGACCTACTCGGGCAACCTGGCCAACCTCAACCCGGTGCGCGACGACCCCCGGCTGCGCTTCGTGCCGGGCGACATCTGCGACCCGGCACTGGTCGACGAGGTCGTCGCCGGTCACGACGTGATCGTGCACTTCGCCGCCGAGTCGCACGTCGACCGCTCGATCGCCGGCGCCGCGCCGTTCGTCACCACCAACGTGCTGGGCACCCAGACGCTGCTCGACGCCGCGCTGCGGCACGGCACCGGCCGGTTCGTGCACGTCTCCACCGACGAGGTGTACGGCTCGATCGACTCCGGCTCCTGGACGGAGACCTGGCCGCTGGCGCCGAACTCGCCATACTCCGCCTCCAAGGCCGGCTCGGACCTGCTCGCCCTGGCCTACCACCGCACCCACGGCATGGACGTGGTGCTCACCCGCTGCTCCAACAACTACGGCCCGTACCAGTTCCCGGAGAAGGTCATCCCGCTGTTCGTCACCAACCTGCTCGACGGCGGGACGGTGCCGCTCTACGGCGACGGCGGCAACGTCCGCGACTGGCTGCACGTGCACGACCACTGCCGGGGCATCGCCCTGGTGCAGCAGAAGGGCCGTGCCGGCGAGGTCTACAACATCGGCGGCGGCACCGAGCTGACCAACAAGGAACTCACCGGCCGGCTGCTGGAGGCCTGCGGCGCCGGCTGGGACCGGGTCGTCCCGGTCGCCGACCGCAAGGGCCACGACCGCCGCTACTCGCTGGACATCACCAAGATCAGCCAGGAGCTGGGGTACGCCCCGAGCATCGACCTCGACCGCGGCCTGGCCGAGACGGTGCAGTGGTACCAGGACAACCGCACCTGGTGGGAGCCGCTGAAGTCGGCACCGGCCGCATGAGCCGGATACTCGTCACCGGCGCGGGCGGCATGCTCGGCCGGGACCTGCTCGGCGTGCTCGACGCCCGGCCGGACCTCGCCGTGACCGCCGCCACCCGCACCGACCTGGACATCACCGACGCCGCCGCCGTGCGGGCCGCGGTCACCGGCCACGACGTGGTGCTCAACGCCGCCGCCTGGACCGACGTCGACGCCGCCGAGGAGCAGGAGGAGGCCGCCACCGCCGTCAACGGCGACGGCGTCGCCCACCTCGCGCAGGCGTGCGCCGACACCGGGGCCCGGCTGATCCACGTCTCCACCGACTACGTCTTCCCCGGCAACGCCGACCAGCCGTACGCCGAGAACGCGCCGACCGCGCCGGTCAACGCGTACGGCCGCTCGAAGCTGGCCGGGGAGCGGGCCGTCACCCGGCTGCTGCCCGACGCCGGCATGATCGTCCGTACCGCCTGGCTCTACGGCGCGCACGGACCCAACTTCGTCGCCACCATGCTCCGCCTGGCCGAGCAGCGCGAGCAGCTCGACGTGGTCGACGACCAGCACGGCCAGCCCACCTGGTCGTACGCCCTGGCGGCGCAGCTGGTGGCGCTCGCCGACGCGGCGCTGGCCGGCCGGGCCGCCCCCGGCGTCTACCACGGCACCTGCTCCGGCCGGACCACCTGGTACGGGCTGGCCCGGGCGGTGTTCGCCCTGCGCGGGCTCGACCCGGCGCGGATCCGGCCCACCACCAGCGACCGGTTTCGCCGTCCCGCCCCCAGGCCGGCGTACAGTGTGCTAGGGCACGGCCGGTGGGCCGCCGCGGCTCTGCCACCCCTGCCGGACTGGCACACCACACTGGCCGACGCATTCGCCTCCGCCACTCCACCCGCCCCGTGGAAGGTCGCATGAAGCTCACCCTCATCACCGGCTTGACCGGCCTGCTGCTGCTGGCCACCATCGTCGAGCTGTTGCGCCGCCGTCAGCTCCGCGAAAAGTACGCCATGCTCTGGCTCGGCGTGCTGCTCATCGTGATCCCGCTGTCGCTGTTCCCCCGGCTGCTGGACAACGTCGCCGGCTTCTTCGGCGTGGTTTCCGGCGTCAGCCTCGTCCTCTTCCTCGGCATCGTCTTCCTGCTGCTGGTGTGCATCCACCTGAGCTGGGAGGTCAGCGCCCTGGAAGAGGAGACCCGCACCCTGGCCGAAGACTTCGCCCTACTCCGCGCGCAGATCGACGCCGAGCGGGCGGCCCGAGACGAACTGGTGTCCAGCGATGGTTAACGGCAAGCGCGTACTGATCATCATCCCGGCGCTCAACGAGTCGGGCTCGATCGCCGACGTGGTCGGCGAGGTCCGCGGCGAGCTGCCCGGCGTGGAAGTGCTGGTCGTCGACGACGGCTCCACCGACCGCACCGCGGCCGTCGCCGCCGCCGCCGGCGCGCGGGTGGCGAAGCTCCCCTACAACCTCGGCGTCGGCGGCGCCATGCGGCTGGGCTACCGCTACGCCCGCGACAACGGCTACGACGTGGCCATCCAGATCGACGCCGACGGCCAGCACGACCCCCGGTACGTACCGAAGCTGGTCGACCTGCTCGACGACAACGACCTGGTCATCGGCGCCCGCTTCGCCGGCGAGGGCGACTACAGCGTCCGCGGCCCCCGCCGCTGGGCCATGGTCATGCTCTCCGCGGTGCTCTCCAAGGTCGCCAGGACCAAGCTCACCGACACCACCTCCGGGTTCCGCGCCGCCAACCGGCGGGTGATCGAAATGTTCGCCGGCTGGTACCCGGCCGAGTACCTCGGTGACACCGTCGAGACGCTGGTGCACACCGCGCGCCGCGGCTACAAGATCCGCCAGGTCCCGGTGGCCATGCGCAAGCGGATGGCCGGCACCCCCAGCCACTCCCCCGCCAAGGCCATGATCTACCTCGGCCGGGCGTTCGCGGTGCTCACCCTGGCGCTCATCCGCCGGTGATGCGACGACTGGTCAACCTCGTCCCGCCCGGCACCCTCGCCGTGGGTGCCGGGCTGGCCCTGCTGGGGCTGGCCTCCTACGTCCACCTCGCGGTCGCCGGCCACAGCCTCACCGAGGCCGACTACAGCTCCCTGTCGGTGCTCTGGTCGATCGTGTTCACCCTCGGCATCGGCGTGTTCCTGCCGGTCGAGCAGGAGGTCGCCCGGGTCGTCGCCGCCCGCCGCAGCCAGGGGCTGCCGCCCGGGCCGGTGCTGGCCCGGGGCGCCGCCCTCGCCGCCGGGGTCCTCGCGCTGATGGTGCTCGCGGTCGCCGCCGCGTACCGGCCGCTCGCCGACCGACTCTTCGCCGGCGACGGCAGCATGGTCCTGGTGCTGATCGGGGCGCTCGCCGCGATGGCGGTCGCCTACACCACCCGCGGCGTCCTCTCCGGCCTGCAGCTCTTCCCCTGGTACGGCGGCCAGCTCGGCGTCGACGGCGGGCTGCGCATCGGCATGGTCGCCCTGCTCGGGCTCACCGGCGTCACCTCGCCCCTGTGGTACGGGCTGGTGCTGGTAATCGCCCCGCTGGCCGGCGTCCTGCTCACCCTCCCGCCGGTGCTGCGCGCCGTCGGTGGCGGCGTGCCGGTCGCCTGGAGCGCACTGCTGCGCGGCCTCGGGCTGCTCACCGTCTCCAGCCTGCTCTCCCAGGTCGTGGTCAACGTCGGAGTGATCAACGTACGGCTGCTCGACCCGTCCGACGTCGCCACCGCGGGGGCGCTGCTCTCCGCGCTCGTGCTGGTGCGCATCCCGCTGTTCGTCTTCGCCTCGCTGCAGGCGTCGCTCCTGCCCGGGCTGGCCACCTCGGCCACCACCGGTGACCACGCTGCCTTCCACGGCCTGCTGCGCAGGGCGCTGGGCGTCGTGACCGCGCTGGGCCTCCTCGGCGGACTCGGCGCCGTCCTGCTCGGTCCCTGGCTGGTGCGGGCCCTCTTCGACGCCCCGGACGTGCTCGGCCACGGCGACTTCGCCTGGCTGGCCGTGGCCACCCTCGCCTACCTCTGGGCGATGGTGCTCGGCCAGGCCCTGCTCGCGCTCGACCGGCACCGGGCGCAGGCCGTCGCCTGGACCGTGGGCGTGGCCGCGCTGATCGTCGCAACCCTGGCGCCGCTGTCGGTCGCACTGCGGGTGGAGCTCGGCTACACCGTCGGCTCCGTCGTGGTGGCCGCCACCATGGCTGTCCTGCTGCGTGGCGCCGGCCGCCCCGTCCCCGCCGCACACCCGCCCCTCGAGGCCGTCGCGCCCAGCGTGACCGGCGTAACCGGAGGCATCCGATGAACCGACCAACCGTCACCGCGGTGATGCTCGCCTACGGCGCCGAGCCGTGGCTGGTCGACGCCGCCCGGGCCGTACTGGCCAGCACCGACGTCGACATCGAGCTGATCGTGGTCGACAACGGCTGCACCGGCGACGGCATCGACATCGTCAAGGGCTTCCCCGGTGTCCGGGTGCTGCGCCCCGAGGAGAACACCGGCTACGCCGGCGGCTGCCGCGTCGGCGCCGCCGAGGCCACCGGCGACTGGCTCGCGTTCGTCAACTCCGACGCCGTTGTCGCGCCGGACGCCCTGGCCAAGACCGTCGCGGTGGCCGCCGAACCGGGCGTCGGTGCCGCCATGGCCTCCATCCGCCTCGCCGACGCGCCCGAACTGATCAACACCTCCGGCAATCCGCTGCACTTCACCGGCCTGTCCTGGGCCGGCGGCAACGGCGAACCGGCCAGCGCCCACGCCCGGCGCACCCGCGTGCCGTCGCTCAGCGGCTGCTGCTTCGTCATCAGCCGGCAGCTCTGGCAGCAACTCGACGGCTTCGCCGCGGAGTACTTCGCCTACCACGAGGACACCGAACTCAGCCTCCGGCTGTGGCAGCGCGGGCTGCGCCTGGAGTACGTGCCGGACGCCGTCGTGCGGCACCACTACGAGTTTTCCCGCAACAACCTCAAGCTCTACCTGGTCGAACGGAACCGGCTGGTCACCCTGCTCACCGCGTACGAGGCGCGCACCCTGGTGGTGCTCGCCCCCGTGCTGCTGCTCACCGAGGCCGCCATGCTCGCCGCCGCGCTCGCCGGCGGCTGGACCAAGCAGAAGGTGCGCGGCTGGGGCTGGCTGTGGCGCAACCGCGGCTGGGTCCGCGCCCGCCGCCGGCAGCTGCAGACCGAGCGGACCGTCCCGGACGGCGTGATCGCCGAGCTGATGACCGCCCGGGTGGCCCCGTCGAACGTCGACTCGCCTCCCGGCATGGGCGTCTTCAACGCGGTCGCCGCCGGCTACTGGGCGCTGGCCAAGCCGCTGCTCCGCCGCTGACCGCGCGGTGTTTCGGCCAGCCCGCCGCTCACGATCGGCTGGCGGTGAGCAGCAGCGGGGTGGTGACCCCGTGCCGGGCGCTCAGGTCGGCGAGGAAGCCGCCCAGCCAGCCGAGGGCATCCAGTGACCACTCGGCGAGCGTCCCGTGGAAGGTCGCCCGGTGCAGCGACGGGCCGTTCCAGAAGCTGTCGTCGAACGGAGGCCGCATCGTCAGCGGATCGTGATCGGTCAGGGAGTGCGACTCGCACCCGAACACGTCCTGGTCCAGCCGCCTCATCCGCTCCCGCATCTGCGGCGCCGCCGAGGGGATGGACGGAGCCTGGCCGCTGTCCAGCGTGACCCGCACCGGCGTCCTTGACTGCGGGTCACCGCCGCCGAACCAGCCGGCGGTGAGCAGCGACGGCATCCGGGCGCACTCCTGGCGCGACGAGGTGTCAAGTCCCTGGACGGGCAGCAACACCTGCACCGCCCGCAGCCTCAGGGCGCCGATCCGCGCCGCCGCGTCACCCGCGCAGCGCAGGAACGGCTGCACCGGCAGCGGCCGGTCGCCGGACACCGGTTCGACCCCCACCTGAAACCACGCGACCAGCGACGCCTCGGCAGCAGCGAGCGGATGGTCTTCCCCGGCGTCGTTCATGCCCCACAGGCCCGCCGCCCCGAGCTCTCTCTCGTCGGTGCCCGCGGCGGTCTTCCGGACAGCCGTGTCGGTGTCGTCAAGCCACCCCATGGCAAGCGACCTCTCGTGGAACAGGAAGTACGCGTCCTGGTCGGCGTCCGGGTCCCGCCACGGATGCGGCGCCAGCTCCCCGTACAGCGCCGCGAACATGGTGCCCACCGGCGAGCGGACACCGGGCGCCAAGCCAGGGCGCGCTTCCTCGCTGTTGCCGGTCAACCGGCTCCCTGTCGATCGATCCTCCACCCCCGGCGGCGTCAGCCGCCGAGGCGCCACGTCGTCGCGCTGTGAAACGCGTACGCCGGGGCCCGGACGACCCGAACCCCGGCGCGGCGTGACGGTTTACTCGCCGGCCCGGTCGCCCGGCTTGTCCTCCAGGTCGGCGGAGCCGGCGGAGCTGACCGGCTTGTGCCCCTCCTCCGTCGGCGTCGTCGGCTTCTCCGGGCCGCCCGCGGCGGCCGGCTCCGCGGCGACGCCCCCGTCCAGCAGCGCGGTCAGCGCGGCCCCGGTGATCCGCCGGAACGTCCGGCCCACCCGGCGCCGGTCCAGGACCGCCACCTCCAGCTGGTTCGCCGCGATGCTGCGGGCGGCGCCACCCTCGCCCCCGACGCTGCCCAGCGCCTGCACCGCGACCTTCACCGCGTCACCGAGCGACATGTCCGGACGGTGGTGCGACTTGAGCACGCCGGTGATCGCCTCGGCCTGCCCGCCCATCGCCATCCGGCCCGGCTCGTCGTTCACCGAGCCGTCGTAGGTGAGCCGGTAGATCTCGTCGTCCTCGGCGGTGGCCCCGACCTGCGCCACGCAGATCTCCACCTCGAACGGCTTGGACTGCTCCGTGAAGATCGCACCGAGGGTCTGCGCGAAAGCGTTCGCCAGCCCCCGGCCGGTCACGTCCCGCCGGTCGTAGCTCAACCCGTTCAGGTCGGCCATCCGCACGCCCGCGCGGCGCAGGTTCTCGAACTCGTTGTATCGGCCGACGGCGGCGAAGCCGATCCGGTCGTAGATCTCGCTGACCTTGTGCAGGGCGCTGGAGAGGTTCTCGGCGACGAAGAGCACCCCGCCCTCGTAGCTCAGGACCACCGCGCTGCGGCCCCGGGCGATGCCCTTACGGGCCAGCTCGGAGCGGTCGCGCATGATCTGCTCGGGCGAGGCGTAGAACTGCATGGCCACGGCGGCGGTTCTCCTTAGGGCGCTGTGCGGACGACTGCTGACTGGTGCGGGCGGGAGCGGATCAGCCGCCCGGGTTCTCCATCCGGCCGGAGACCACGCGCTCGGCGATCGCCGCCGTCTCGGCGTCGGTGAGCCGGTGGGTGCCCTCCGCCGTCGCGGTCATCACCACCGGGTAGATCCGCCGGGTCAGGTCCGGACCGCCGGTGGCGGTGTCGTCGTCGGCCGCGTCGTAGAGCGCCTCAACCGCGAGCCCGACCGCGTCGTCGATCGACAGGCCGGCCCGGAAGCGCTTCTTCAGGGCCGACCTGGCGAACAGCGACCCGGAGCCGATCGCGTCGTAGCCCGTCTCCTCGTAGGGGCCGCCGGTGACGTCGAAGCTGAAGATCCGGCCGGCCTTCGCCGGGTCGCTCGCCGCCAGGTCGAAGCCGGCGAACAACGGGATGACCGCCAGCCCCTGCATCGCCGCGCCCAGGTTGCCCCGGATCATCGAGGCGAGTCGGTTAGCCTTGCCGTCCAGCGAGAGCATCGCGCCCTCGATCTTCTCGTAGTGCTCCAGCTCCACCTGGAACAGTCGCATCAGCTCGATGCCGACGCCGGCGGTGCCCGCGATGCCCACCAGCGAGTACGCGTCGGCCGGGTGCACCTTCTCCATGTCCCGCTGGGCGATCAGGTTGCCCATGGTGGCCCGCCGGTCGCCGGCCATCACCACGCCACCGGCGGCGGCGATGGCCACGATGGTCGTCGCGTGCGGCGCCATGTCGGCGGCCATGCCCGGCGGCAGCGGCCGTCGGCCGGGCAACATCTCAGGGGCCACCTTGCTCAGGAACGAGGTGAAGGAGGACGTCCCCGCGTTGGTGAACACATCTGGTAGACGCCCGGATGGATCAAAACCCGCTGCCACGTGGTTCCTCTCAGATACGTGATCGCCCCAGCCAGCCGCGACTGATCGCCACGGAACTGGCCAAGACCACCGTTGCAGTTGAAGCAGAGTATCCCGCGCACCCACCCGGCGCGATGATCGTGGTCCAGATGTTGCGGGTCGGCGGCGCCACAGATCGCGCACCCGCCGCCCTGCTCGGCCAGGAGCTCGTCGACCTCCCGCTGCCCCGCGCCATGGCGCCGCCGGAGGTCAGATTACCCCTATATGCCTACTCTCCGCCTTTCTGTACATAGCCCCGGACGAATTCCTCTGCGTTCTCCTCCAGGACGGAGTCGATCTCGTCGAGCAGGTCGTCGACGTCCTCGGTGATCTCGGCGTGCCGCTCGGCGACCTCCGGGTTCGCCTCGGTGGTGACGTCCTCGATCTCCTCGCCCTGCCGGGACTTGCCGGTCTGCGACTGGCCGCCGCTGTCACGAGTGGCCATTGCTGCCTCCTCCACGATCGTCTGCGACGAACTTACCTCGCGGGAGCGACGAAAGGCCCGCCGCGCGCCGGGCGGGCACGCGGCGGGCCACCGTCGGTGTCCGAAGCCCATCGGCACGCCGAACCGCTGGGCGCGCCCGGGCGGGCACGCCACGGGCCACCAGAGGCGGTCAGCCGCCGGTGAGGGTCTCCAGCAGGTCCTTGGCGCTGGGGCAGCGGTCGAAGAGCGCCCCGACGTGCTTGCGGGTGCCGCGCTCCGGCTCCATCATCGGCACCCGCACCAGCGACTCCCGTCCGACGTCGAAAATGACCGAGTCCCAGCTGGCGGCAACCACCTCGGAGGCGTACTTGGCCAGGCAGCGGCCCCGGAAGTAGGCCCGGGTGTCCTCCGGCGGCTCGGTCATCGCGGTGCGCGACTCCTCGTCGGTCAGCAGCGTCCTCATCGCGCCCCGGGAGACCAGCCGGTGGTACAGGCCCTTCTCCGGGCGCACGTCGGAGTACTGCAGGTCGACCAGTTGCAGCTTGTGCGAGCCCCAGCCGAGCTTCTCCCGCTCCCGGTAGCCCTCCAGCAGCCGCAGCTTGGCCACCCAGTCCAGCTCGTCGGCGCAGAGCATGACGTCGCGGCCGAGCCGGTCCAGCACGCTCTCCCAACGGGCCAGCACGTCGGTGGTCTGCTCGTCCACGTCGGCGCCGTAACGGTCGTCCACGAAGGACCTCACCCGCTCGTAGTACGCCCACTGCACGTCCAGGGCGGTCAGCCGCCGGCCGTCGCGCAGCCGCATGAGGTGGGTCAGGGACGGGTCGTGGCTGACCGCGCGCAGCTCACTGACCGGGTCGGCGATGCCGAGGTCCCCGCCGAGCGCCTTCTCCTCGATCATGGTGAGGATCAGCGCGGTGGTACCGACCTTGAGGTACGTGGAGATCTCCGACAGGTTGGCGTCGCCGATGATGACGTGCAGCCGCCGGTACTTGTCGGCGTCCGCGTGCGGCTCGTCGCGGGTGTTGATGATGGGCCGCTTGAGGGTGGTCTCCAGGCCGACCTCGACCTCGAAGAAGTCGGCGCGCTGAGAGATCTGGAAGCCGCTCTGGCCGCCATCCTGGCCGATGCCGACCCGGCCGGCGCCGCAGACCACCTGGCGGGTCACGAAGAACGGCGTCAGGTACGCCACGATGTCGGCGAACGGCGTCTGCCGCCGCATCAGGTAGTTCTCGTGCGCACCGTAGCTGGCACCCTTGTTGTCGGTGTTGTTCTTGTAGAGGTGGATCGGGTGGGTGCCGGGGATGGTGGCGGCGCGGCGGGCTGCCTCGACCATCACCCGCTCCCCCGCCTTGTCCCAGCGCACCAGGTCGCGCGGGTTGGTCACCTCGGGGGTGGAGTACTCGGGGTGCGCGTGGTCGACGTAGAGCCGGGCGCCGTTGGTGAGTATCACGTTGGCCAGGCCGAGGTCCTCGTCGGCGAGGGCTTCGGCCGGGTCGTAGGCGGCGCCGGAGTAGGTGAAGCCGCGCGCGTCGCGCAGCGGTGACTCCTCCTCGTAGTCCCACCGGGCCCGGCCGCCACGGTTGAGCTCTGGGCGGGCACCGTAGGCGTTGACCACCTGCGAGGAGGTGACCATCGGGTTGGCCCCGGCCTGGCCGGGCACGGAGATGCCGTACTCGACCTCGGTGCCCATGATCCGTCTTACGCTCATCGACCTACCCGCTTCGCTCGCCCGACCGGTCCCCCGTCCAGTCGAGCGTAGTCGGCCTCAGCGCGCCGGGGGGCATGCAGGCTCGGCCCGGGACGGTGTCGCGGGCCCGGTGTTCGGCGCGGCCCTGGCGGGGGCGGGCGGGAGCACGTCGCAGTCGGGGACGGTGAGGGGAACCGAGTTCACCCGGTGACGCAGCTCGGGTTCCCGACGGAGCATCCCCTGGACGCGCCGCTCCGCCCTCGGGTCGGCGGTGATGAACCGGATCGGCCCGGAGATCCGCTGGACGATCAGGCGGGTGCGATCGGGTTCGACGAACTCCATGTTGTAGACACCGGACTCGGTGCGCGCGGTGGTGCCCTGCAGGGCCGAGAGACACAGCGTCTCGACGTAGCCGCGGTACGGGCCGCGGTCCAGGACGATGGTGGTGGTGCCGGGCTGGTCGGGGAAGCGCCGCTGCGCTTCGGCGCAGATCCAGGCTTCCCGGGACGGCAGGTGCAGATCCTGGTGGACCCAGCGCTGCGTCCAGGTCCGCTCGTGGGCCACGAGCAGGCTCGGGTGCCATCCGGTGACCCCGCAGAGGGCGACGGCCACGACCATGGCGGCGACCGCGCCCAGCACGCCGGTGACGCTGGCGCCGACCGCGCGCGGGGACCAGCCGCGGCGCGGCGCCGGCAGCAGCCGGACGACGGCCGCGGTGCCGACCGCGAGCAGCGCGGTGGCCAGGTGGGCCGACTTGCTGAAGTAGTAGCCGGGCTCCGCACCGGTGGAGGTGTTGTACCAGGCGATGCCGAGCGGCAGGGCGACACCGATCGCGGAGATCAGCAGCCAGCGACGCCAGGTGGGATCGGCGCGGCCGACCTGCCCGAGCAGGGCGACGCCGACGATGCCACCGAGCCAGATCAGGGCACGCCAGCTCTCGGTGAGCGCCCCGATGCCGGACCCGGCGTCCAGCGCCTCGGTCTGCCCGGCCCGCAGTACGCCGAGCAGCGGGGCGACGAGGGCGAGGGTGGCCCCGGCGAGCCCGACGGTCAGGACGGTGGCCCAGCGGCGCAGCGCCTCCCGCCAGTGCCCGACGATCCAGCAGAGCACCAGCACGGCGGCGGGAGGGAGGAAGAGGTAGTAGGTGAAGCCGACGGCGACCAGCAGGGCGGTCAGCAGGGTGAACTGCTCGCGGGTGCCGGCCACCGGGCGGCCGACGAGGGTGGCGAGGAGCACGGTGAGCGCGAGCCCGAGAGTCTCGCTCGGGTAGCCGGAGACCAGCGTGCGGGGCAGCTGGGTGCCGAGGACGAGCGCGCAGACCACGACGGTGAGCGCGCCGCGGTGCAGCGGATGGATGGGGCCGGCGATCCGCTGCGCGGCCCAGACCAGCGCCAGCACCAGGAAGCCGAAGCTGGCCATAGTCCAGAAGCCGTAGTGGCCCACGGCCCCGGGACCGCGCGGGGTGACCCCGACGGGCACGAGGAAACCGTCGAGCATGGCGGTGACCAGGTGCCAGCCCTGCGGATAGTAGAGGAGCTGGGAGAGGATCTGGTCACGAGCGGCGACCGGGTCGACGAAGGCGTACCCGCCGAGGCGGCCGACGACGTCGAAGAGGGCCAGGTGTCGCCAGTTGTCCTCGCCGCGACCGAGGATGGACAGCTGGCCGGCGAGGTCGTGGGCGCGCCGCCAGGGCCCGCTCAGGTAGACCATCATCCCGGCGGTGCCGGCGAGCGGGAACAGGTCGCCCCAGCCGGGGCGTGGGAGCCGGGGGCGGCGGCGGAGCGCGGTGGCGGCGAGGACGAGCACGCTGAGAGCCACGCCGGTCAGCGGCACCGGCCGCATCCCCCAGGGCCAGACCGTGAAGAGCAGGCCACCGGCGGTGGCCGCGCCGAGCAGCAGGGCGACCGCGAGGACCAGCCGGTCGAGGAGGGAACGCCCGCCGCGTAGCAGGCTGGCCGTGCCCAGCAGCACCAGCGCGGGCAGCAGCGAGTCGGCGTTCAGGGCGTGCGCGAGGAGGGGCAGGAGCCAGGCGGCGGAGAGCGCCCCGGCGACGGCCCCGAGGCCGCGCCAGCGGCGTCGGGGCGGCGCGGGCGCCTGCGCGTCCACGGCCGCCGTGCTCGGCGGCTCGGCGACGGTGAGTTCGGACGGCACAGGCTCCTCTGGCAGGGTCGACGGCGGCGTGGGAAGTCTACCGACGAGTCCGGCATATCGCCTGGAGGGACCGGGCCACCGGTGGAACGTGTCAAGACGTGACGGAAGGGCCCGCGACGTGCGCCGGGGGCCCTTCCGTGTCGTCGGCTACAGGTACTGGCCGGTGTTGTTGGCGGTCTCGATGGACCGGCCGGCCTCCGCGCCCTTGCCGCCGGAGACGAGTGTGCGGATGTAGACGATCCGCTCGCCCTTCTTGCCGGAGATCCGGGCCCAGTCGTCGGGGTTGGTGGTGTTGGGCAGGTCTTCGTTCTCGCGGAACTCGTCGACGCACGCGTCGAGGAGGTGCTGCAGGCGCAGCCCCTTGCGGCCGGAGGTGAGGAACTCCTTGATGGCCATCTTCTTGCCCCGGTCGACGATGTTCTGAATCATCGCGCCCGAGTTGAAGTCCTTGAAGTAGAGGACTTCCTTGTCGCCGTTGGCGTAGGTGACCTCGAGGAAGCGGTTCTCCTCGGTCTCCGAGTACATCCGCAGCACGACCGCGTCGATCATGGCCGCGACGGTGGCCTGGGGGTCGCCGCCGTGCTCGGCCAGGTCGTCCGGGTGCAGGGGCAGCCCGGGCAGGATGTACTTCGAGAAGATGTCCTTGGCCGCCTCGGCGTCCGGCCGCTCGATTTTGATCTTCACGTCGAGCCGGCCGGGGCGCAGGATCGCCGGGTCGATCATGTCCTCCCGGTTGGAGGCGCCGATGACGATGACGTTCTCCAGCCCCTCGACGCCGTCGATCTCGCTGAGCAGCTGCGGAACGATGGTGTTCTCCACGTCAGAGGAGACGCCGGAGCCGCGGGTGCGGAAGACCGAGTCCATCTCGTCGAAGAACACGATCACCGGGGTGCCCTCGCCGGCCTTCTCCCGGGCCCGCTGGAAGATCAGCCGGATGTGCCGCTCGGTCTCGCCGACGTACTTGTTGAGCAGCTCAGGGCCCTTGATGTTGAGGAAGTAGCTGGTGTGCTTCTCCTCGCCCCGCCGCTCGGCGATCTTCTTGGCCAGGGAGTTGGCCACCGCCTTGGCGATCAGGGTCTTGCCGCAGCCGGGCGGGCCGTAGAGCAGGATGCCCTTGGGCGGCCGGAGCTGGTGCTCGCGGAACAGGTCGGCGTGCAGGAACGGCAGCTCCACGGCGTCGCGGATCTGCTCGATCTGCGACTGGAGGCCACCGATGTCGGTGTAGTCGACGTCGGGCACCTCCTCCAGTACGAGCTCCTCGACCTCGCTCTTGGGGATCCGCTCGTACGCGTACGCCGAGCGGGGCTCGATCATGAGCGAGTCACCGGCCCTGATCGGCACCCCGATCAGGGTCTCGGCGAGGTGCACGATCCGCTCCTCGTCGGAGTGCGAGACCACCAGCGCCCGGTCACCCGGGGCGCCGCCGGGGCCCGCGAGGACCTCCTTGAGCATCACCACCTCGCCGACCCGCTCGTAGCCGAACGCGTCGACGATGTTGAGGGCGTCGTTGAGCAGGACCTCCTGGCCGCGCCGCAGCTCGGCCACGTCGAGCGAGGGCGAGACGGCCACCCGGAGCTTGCGGCCGCCGGTGAAGACGTCCACCGTCCCGTCGTCGTGCCGCGCCAGGAAGACGCCGTAGCCACTCGGCGGTTGCGCGAGGCGGTCGATCTCCTCCTTGAGCGTCACGATCTGCGCGCGAGCCTCCTTGAGGGTGCTCACGAGCCGGTCGTTGTTCTCGGTCAGCCGCGCCAACTGTGCCTGCGTGGCCGCCAGCCGCTCTTCGAGCTGCCGGACGTGTCGGGGGCTTTCGGTCAACTTGCGCCGCACCAGAGCGAGTTCCTCTTGCAGGAACGCGACCTGCGTGGAGAGATCGTGGGCCTCCTTCTCCCACCGTGCGGCGCGCGAGTCCGCGTCGTCGCTGCGTGCCACGTCCCACCTCCCCGGGGGCTTGAACGTTCTGCCCTAACACTAGCCGCTATGAGGCCGATTCGGTCCCACGCAACGCCCTCGTCACCGAACCTTGATCGCCAAGGGTGGGGCGGGGGG
>NZ_POUB01000259.1 GCF_003236335.1 Micromonospora deserti | reverse complement strand
CCGCCCAGCCCGCCCGTGCCGCCGGTGACCAGCACACTGCGATCCGCCATGGAGCACACGCTAGTGCCGGGGCCGCCGCCGCCGTGGTCCGGGCCGGCGCGTCCCGTGCCCGCACCCGGTGTCGGGGTGCCAACCCGGACGGCTTTCGGCGTGCCGGGCAGCATGTCGGCCCGTCGGATGGCATGGTCAGGTCTGCGCGGGCCCGGTCGCAGGGCGGCGGCCGACCGACAGCCGGAGCCGACCTCCCGGGGGAGGTGGCGGCGCTGCGAGAATGGCACGCTGAGCAGGTCCGGTGACCCCGGCGGGCGGTAATTTACCCAACACGCGCAGTCATGGTTGACGCTCACGCTTCATGAAAGTAAGTTTCATCCGTGGCGAAGAGTCCGAAGATTTCTGCGAGTCACGAGCCGGGTGGGCTGATCGTCCACATCAGCGGCCTGCTCCCATCGCTGTCGCCGGCCGAGCAGCGTGTCGCCCGGCTGGTCGTCGCCGACCCGGCCGATGCCGCGCGGCGGACGATCACCGATCTCGCCACCGCCGCCGAGACATCCGAGGCGACCGTCATCCGGTTCTGCCGGTCGGTGGGCATGGACGGCTACCCTCAGCTGCGGATCCGGCTCGCCGCCGAGGCGGCCCGCCGGGTCGAGCCGCCGGACGCGCGCGTCGTCGGCGGTGACATCCCGCCCGGTGCCGACCTCGCCCAGATCATCGCGACCATCGCGTTCAACGACGCCCGTGCCGTCGAGGAGACGGCCGAGCAGCTCGATCCGGCCGTCTGCGAGCAGGTCGTCGAGGCCATCGGCAACGCCGGCCGGATCGACGTCTACGGTGCGGGCGCCAGTGGCTTCGTCGCCTCGGACTTCCAGCAGAAGCTGCACCGCATCGGCCGGACCGCCTTCTACTTCCCGGACGTGCACACCGCGCTGACCTCGGCCGCGCTGCTCGGCCGGGGCGACGTCGCGGTCGGCATCTCACACACCGGCACCACGTCGGACGTGATCGAGGTGCTGGAGCAGGCGCGTGGCCGCGGTGCCGTCACGGTCGCACTGACCAACTTTCCGCGTTCGCCCATCACCGAGGTGGCCGACTTCGTGCTCACCACGGCGGCCCGGGAGACCACCTACCGCTCGGGTGCGATGGCCAGCCGGCTGGCCCAGCTCACCGTCGTCGACTGCCTCTTCGTCGGGGTGGCCGCCCGCAACCGGGCGCGGACCAAGAAGGCGTTGGAGGTGACGGCCGAGGCGGTCCAGTCCCACCGGGTCGGCTCCGGACGGAGGCGGGCATGACCGCCGGCGCGGTGGAGCCGGGGGAGGCGGCACCCGCCGTGGCCACCCGGCCGACGGTCCGGGTCGGTGCGCCGACGGAGCGGCGCAACCCGCTCAGCGTCGACCTCGACCTGATGTCGACCCGGGATGTGCTCTCGGTGATCAACGAGGCGGATCGGCTGGTCCCCGCCGCGGTCGCCGCGGTGCTCGACGAGATCGCCGCGACCGTGGACCTCGCGGTCACGGCCCTGCGTGGCGGGCACCGGGTGCACTACTTCGGCGCCGGCACCTCCGGTCGGCTCGGCGTGCTCGACGCGGCCGAGCTGGCGCCCACCTTCAACTCCCCGCGGCACTGGTTCTGCGCCCACCTCGCGGGCGGGCCGGACGCGGTGTGGCGCGCGGTGGAGGACGCCGAGGACGACGACCGGGGCGGAGCGGCCGAGGCGGCCGAATGCGTACGCTCCGGGGACCTGGTGGTCGGACTCGCGGCCAGCGGGCGCACCCCGTACGTCCTGGGGGCGCTCGCCGCGTCCCGGGCCAAGGGCGCCGCGACCGTGCTGCTCTGCGCCAACCCGGAGGCGGAGGCCGCCCGGTCGGTGGACGTCTTCATCGGGGTGGACACCGGTCCGGAGGTGGTGACCGGGTCGACCCGGATGAAGGCGGGCACCGCGCAGAAGCTGGTGCTCAACATGTTCTCCACCGCCGTGATGGTCCGGCTGGGCCGGGTCTACTCGAACCTCATGATCGACATGGTGGCCACCAACGCCAAGCTGCGCGGCCGGATGATCTCCATTCTGATGGAGGCGACCGGCTGCGCGGAGGAGACCTGCCGGCGGGCCCTCAACGAGGCCGACGGCGACCTGAAGACGGCGCTGGTGTCGCTCGTCTCCGGGGCCGGGGTCACCGCCGCGCGGGCCGCCCTGGCCCGCTCCGCCGAGCAGGTCCGCGGCGCCCTCACCCTCCTCGCGTCCTAGCCCGGCCATCCCCTCGCCCGGCGCCCGCGCCCCGGGTCCGCGTCAGGTCTGCCCACCCGGGCATAGAACGGCGCTGCGGATTGTTCATCGGGGGGTGGGGTATTACCACGGGTGTGGATGAACCGACCGGACCGCCGGCGCGTATCTGGCAGTGACCAGGATCGCAGCACGGTGGTGACCCGGGTCGCTGTGCACCCGGACCAGGCGGTGTTGCCATGGACCGGGCGGGCGCGATCCGTCGATCCGCAAACCCGCACGTGGTGCCCATCGGAGAGCAGCCACCCGGGGTGCTGACAGCAAACGTGGACCGTGCTCTCAGCTGATTATCAGGCATTGGTGACAGTTTCGACTCACGACATGGAATCCCCGACGCGTCTCATCTGTTGTGTAGGTGTCAGCACCGGTGGGCACGGCAGAAGTTACGGGGGAGGGCTGATGGACGTGGGGATGGCAAGGAACCGGGCAACCGGCGCGAGCGAGGGGACCGTGGGCAACGTGGACAAGAACATCGGGATGCGGACCGACGAGGTTGCTGAAGAGCGCGACCTGGTCGGCGTCTACCTTCACGAGATCTCCCGGACGCCGCTGCTGGACGCCGCCAAGGAGGTCGACCTCTCCAAGGCCATCGAGGCCGGCCTCTACGCCGAGCACCTGCTCGGCGAGGACCGCGTCCCGGCCGGTGTCGACCGGGAGGAGTTGGCGCAGCTGGTCGCCGAGGGTGAGCGGGCCAAGGACCTGTTCATCCGGGCCAACCTGCGACTGGTCGTGTCGATCGCGCGGCGCTACGTCCGCTCCGGCATGCCCATGCTGGACCTGATCCAGGAGGGCAACACCGGCCTGGTGCGGGCGGTCGAGAAGTTCGACTACGAGCGCGGCTACAAGTTCTCCACCTACGCGACCTGGTGGATCCGCCAGGCGATCAGCCGGGCGATCGCCCAGCAGGAGCGCACCGTGCGGCTGCCGGTGCACCTGGTCGAGGACGTCAACCGAATGCGGAACGTGGCCCGCCAGCTCACCCGTGAGCTGGGTACCGACCCGGAGCCGGAGCAGATCGCCGCGGCGCTCGGGGTCACCGTGGAGCGGGTCAACGAGCTGGTCCGCTGGTCGCAGGACACCGTGTCGCTGGACACGCCGGTCGGTGACGACGGCGACACCAACCTCGGCGACCTGGTCGCCGACAGTGACGCCCCGTCGCCGGAGGAGATCGTCCTCACCGGCCTGGAGCGGCAGCGGATCGAGGGCCTGCTCAACCACCTCGACGACCGGTCGGCTGGCATCATGCGGGCCCGCTACGGGTTGGAGGACGGCCGGGAGCACTCGCTCACCGAGGTGGCCTCGCGGTTCTCGCTCTCGCGTGAGCGGATCCGGCAGCTGGAGATCCAGGCGCTCGGCCGGCTGCGCGAGCTGGCCCGGGCCGAGGGGCTGCAGGCAGCCTGAGCTGGTAGTAATTGACGGCGAACGGCCGGCGTCCGATAGGGGGGCGCCGGCCGTTCGCCGTCTTCGCCTCGGCGGGTCAGCGGACCCGGCCGTAGCCCTGGATGGGCATCAGGTCCATGTCCCGCTTGAGCACGTTCCGCCCGGCGCTCGGGGCGTCGATCACCTGGCCGCCGCCGACGTAGAGGCCCATGTGCCCGAGGCCGCGATAGAACACCAGGTCGCCGGGGCGCAGCTCGCCGCGGCTGATGTGCGCCACCACGCCCCACTGCATCCGGGTGTTGTGCGGCAGCGACTTGCCGGCCGCTCGCCAGGCGGCGGAGGTCAGACCGGAGCAGTCGTAGCCGTCGGGCCCGTCGGCGCCCCACACGTACGGCTTGCCGAGGGCGCCGTAGGCGTAGCGGACGGCGACTCCGGCGCGGCCGGAGATCGCGGGCGCGTCGTCGGCGCTGTCCGGGCGGGCGGTGGAGGGCTCGGTAGCCCGGCCGTACGCCTGGCGGCGCAGCTCGTACAGCCGCGCCAGGTCCCGCTCGATCCGCTTCTTCCCGGCGGTCAGTTCCCGGGCCTGCGCCGCCTGCCGGTTCAGCGTGACGTCGAGCCGGGTCTTCTCGCCGAGCAGCCGCCGATGGGCGGCGGCGAAGCTGGCGATCCGCTCCTGCCGCTGTCGGGTCAGCTGGTGCAGCGTGCCCAGCCGGTCGAGCATGACGGCCGACCCGCCGGGCCGCAGCAGCGCGTCCGCCGTGCGCAGGTTGCCGGTCTTGTACGCGGTCACCGCCAGCTCGCCGACGTCGGCCCGGCTCTGCGCGGCCTGCTGCTCCAGCGGGCCGATCCGGAGCTGTAGCCGCGCCACGGCCGCCTCGTTGGCCTTGATCTCCTCGCGCAGCTTGTTGTACGCCTCCACGACGTGTTCCAGCTCGGTGGAGGACTTCTCGATCCGCCGGGTCAACTCGGCGGGGGTCGGTTCGGCCCGGGCCACCGTCGCCGGTGCGACCAGCGCGGCCGACACCACCGCGACCGTGAGGGCACGCAGCGTGTTCCTGAGGGACGACAAGAGCGGAAGGCTCCTCTCCCACGGCCACCACGGAGCTGCTGACGCCCCAGGGCGACACCGGGCCGGTGCCATCCGGGTGGACGGCGGTCGGCCGGACCGGCCGGACCAACCTAACCCGGGGCAGGAGTCATCCGCAGTGGAAGCAGGGGCGAATGTTGGCAAAGGGGCAGAAAGTGTGGATCATGGCGGTGACCGTACGTGCTCGGTGATCCGTGCTTTGGCGGCTGCCACGGGGGAAGTTGTCATCAATTGAACGATTCGCATCATTCGTCGTTCTGGGCGCATGCTGCCGGATGACTGCACGCTATAACCGATAAGACGGACTTGGATGGCTCTTTCCGGCGAGCGGCCCGCTCCGAGCCGCCGCGATGCGCCGGAAATCGCGGCCGGTGCTGGCGGGCGGGCAACACAATGAAGCGCGGAGCCGGGATTCCCGCCGACCGGCATATGTGACGACGGCACCGATGGGATCGGCCCCGGCACGCCAGCCGAGGGAGGAAAGCCATGAATCCTCAGGAGGCCACCGCGCGACCACCCCGGTCACCAGGAGTGACCGCCGACCAGAAGTCCACCCTGCTCTACGCCCGCCCCGGGATCCTCGTGACGGTCGATCGGTTCACCGTCGGCCGCGCCAGCTGGCAGGTGGCGGAGCTGACCCACCTGCACACCACCCGTGGGCCGCACGACCGGGTCGCGGTTCGTGCCGTAGCCGTCACCGGGCTGATGATCGGTGGCGTCGGCCTGCTGCTCGGCTTCACCGGCGGCCTGCAACGGCTGACCGCCGGGGCCTACCTCACCCTGGGCGCGGTGTTCCTGCTCCCGGTGCTGCTCGCCGTGGTGGGGGACCGGTGGCGACCGCCCGGGTACGAGCTGTGGGGAGTCTGCCGGGGCGCCGAGGTGCTGCTCTTCAGCAGCGACGACGAGCGGCAGTTCGGCCAGGTCACCCGGGCCCTGCGACGGGCCCGGGAGATGAACCGGTACGGCGGGTGGGAGGATCCGCTCGCCTCGGTCGACCCGTGGCGGCCGGCCCGATGACCGGGCGTCAGCCGGCCACCGGCTCGGGAGCCCGCTCCCGGCGCCCGTCTGTCACCCAGGAGCTGACCCGGCGCTCGGCGTAGAAGGAGACGAACGGCACCGTGCCGGCCAGCATCACCAGGACCATCCGCTTCAGCGGCCAGCCGGCCCGGCGGGACAGGTCGAAGGCGGCCACCAGGTAGAGCATGTAGAGGAAACCGTGTGCCTGGCCCACGGTCTCCACCACGACCGGGTTGTCGAACCCGTACTTCAGCGGCATGCCGATCACGACCAGCAGGATCAGGGCCACGCCGACGATCCAGGCGATCACGCGGTAGCGGGTCAGGGCTGCGCCCACCTCGTCCGTCCTTCCGAGCCCGGCCTCAGCCGGGATAGTCACCGGGCTGGGCGCCCGGATTGTCGTTCAACCATCGCAGGTAGTGGTTGTAGGCGGCCAGGTCCGCGTCCTCACCGACGTCGGCGGTCGCGGGACCGCGGGCGACCCGCACGGGCCGGCGTACCACCGGACGCGTCGCGGTGGCCACGGGGCGACCAGCCGGCCGCGCCCCGGCGTCGGCCGGCTCACCGGCGTCGGGCCGCGCCGGCCCGCGCAGGGCGTGCCGGACCTCACGCCACCAGACGAAGATCACGAAGCCCGCGAAGACCGGCCACTCGACCGCGTACCCCCAGCTCAGGGCGTTGCCCGCGGTGGCCCGGCCGATCTGCCACCAGCCCAGCCCCAAGAAGCCCAGGACCAGCACGACCATGGCCACGTGGCGCACGATCCACGCCGGGGTCCAGAGCCGCCTCATGGCATCGAGGGTACCGGGGCCGGCGGCCGTCTCCGACGCGGCGTCGTAGCTCGGCCGATGGTTTGGTGTCACCCGGTGTGGGCATCCGTCTAGACGCCAGCCCACAACAGACCAGGGGGGCGATGATGACCGGATCAGTACGACAGGACGAGTTCCCGAGCCCGGAGCAGCGGGTGCCCGAGTGGGGCGGCGACCAGGTGCACGACATGGCCTCCAGCGGCACCGACCCCGATGGTGAGCTGCTCGGCGTCGACCCCGCGGAGCTGGACGACGAGGACCTGATCCGCGAGATGCACAGCCTGCATCGCACCCGGCTCGACACGCTGCGGCACGCGGCCGACTCGGCGCTCGCCCACCACCTGCGCCGCACCGCGGAACTCGAGACCGAGTACCTGGCCCGGCACCCGGGCCGGGAGGTCGACCCGAGTCGGCTGCGGGATCTCTGATGGCGTACGCCGAGCGGGGGATGTCGGCGCCGCCCGAGGTCGTGTTCAACATCGCCATCGACCCGGACCGGGCGTCGGCCTGGCTGCCGGAGCCGCTGCGCGCCGGCGCCTCCCCGGCGGAGCACGTCAGCGTGGCGGAACTGCGGGCCCGCTGGCGCGCCGCGGGGGACTGGTCCGCCGAGATCCGGGTGGAGCCGGTCGACGCCGGCGGTGCCCGGATGCGGCTCGACCTCAGCGGCGGTGACGGTCACGCCGACCGGATGGCCGAGGAGGCCCTGGCCAGCCTGGCCCGCGAGGTGGCCGACAACCTGCAGGCCGGGTGACCCTGACGGCGACCCGCCGCCCGGCCCGGGGCGCCCCCGCCCCCACGATGACGAGGAGACCGGGTGATCGACCTGAAGCAGAAGGTGGCGCGGCTGCGCCAGGCGTACGCGCCGCACGAACAGCGGCCGCTGGGCGGCTACCTGGCGGCGATGGGCAGCTACGCGGGCGTGACCGGCGCGCTCGCCGCTCTGGTCAGGGTGACCGGTCGGCCGGTGCCGGAGCGGCCCGCTCCAGCCGACGTGGTACTGCTGGCCATCGCGACCCACAAGCTCAGCCGGCTGCTGTCCAAGGACGCGGTGACCAGCCCGCTGCGGGCCCCCTTCACCCGTTACGACAAGCCCATCGGCAGCGGCGAGGTGATGGAGCAGGTACGTGACCAGGGCAGCACCACCCGGCACGCGATCGGGGAACTGCTCAGCTGCCCGTTCTGCCTGGCTGTTTGGGTGGCCACCGGGCTCACCGGCGGGCTGGTACTCGCCCCCCGGCTGACCCGGCTGGTCGCCACCGCGCTGACCGCTGTCGCCGCGTCGGATTTCCTCCAGATGGCGTACGCGGTGGCACAGCAGGCCGCCGAGGGCGACGGGGACTGAGTCGACGGCGGGCACGGGAACGGGGCCGGCGGTTGCCGGCCCCGTTCGCGTTCGTCAGGTGGGGGTGGTGCCGTGGTTCTCGCCGGCCCAGCCCCGCGACGCCTCCGGCTCCCGCTCGTCCTCGTCGGCCCCGGTGACGACGTCACGATCGACGGCGGTGCGGTCGTGCTCGTTGGCGAAATCCGGCTCGGGGAGGGTGTCCACGCCCTCGGGGGGCTCACCGAGCGCCGGCAGCTTGTCGTGGTGCTCCTCGTGGTGGGGCATCTCGCTCTCCTCTCCGGGGTTCGCCGGGGGCGTCAGGTGACCGACCCGCCGAGCAGGTCCGCCGCCTCGTCCACCGCGTACTCCCCCTCGGGCAGGGCGGCGATCCGGGTGAGCAGCTGGGCGGGCAGCTCCGCCGCGACCGCCCGGCGGTAGATGTCGGCCTGGCTGATCCGCTCCTGGCCGTGGTAGAGGTCCTCGAGCAGGTCGTCGAGGCGGCGCCGGATGTCCGGCTCGTCGCTGACAACCGCGTCGGTCACGGCTGTCTCGGTCACGCGTGCGTCGTCGGTCACGCCGCTCGGCTACCCGCCCCCGAATCGGTCAAACCCC
>NZ_POUB01000258.1 GCF_003236335.1 Micromonospora deserti | reverse complement strand
CGTGATCGACCAGGTCGAGGGGTGGGCCGAGCGTCGCCGATCAAGAGGTTGCGGCAGCTCGGGACGGTTTCTGGCACAAACCTCTTGATCAACGCGGGTGGGTGGCGCGGGTGGGGTGGGGGTGGCGGTGATGGTGGCCACATCGCAGGCCACCGTGGGTCTGATTGGCTGTCGGAGCGGCGTTGGGCCCGTCGTAGCATTTCCGCAGTCACCCCGCGCACGTTGAGGAGCGATGACCCGTGCCCGAAAACACTTCCCCGAACGCCGGCGCCACCCCGGTCGTCGGCACCGCCCGCGTGAAGCGGGGCATGGCCGAGATGCTCAAGGGCGGCGTGATCATGGACGTGGTCAACGCCGAGCAGGCCAAGATCGCCGAGGACGCCGGCGCCGTCGCGGTGATGGCGCTCGAGCGGGTGCCGGCGGACATCCGCGCCCAGGGCGGCGTGTCCCGGATGAGTGACCCCGACATGATCGACGGCATCATCAACGCCGTCTCCATCCCGGTGATGGCCAAGGCCCGGATCGGCCACTTCGTGGAGGCCCAGATCCTGCAGGCCCTCGGTGTCGACTACGTCGACGAGTCCGAGGTGCTGACCCCGGCCGACTACGCAAACCACATCGACAAGTGGGCCTTCACGGTCCCCTTCGTCTGCGGCGCGACCAACCTGGGCGAGGCGCTGCGCCGGATCACCGAGGGCGCGGCCATGATCCGCTCCAAGGGCGAGGCCGGCACCGGTGACGTCTCCAACGCCACCACCCACATGCGGAAGATCCGCCAGGAGATCCGCCGGCTGAGCTCGCTGCCCGCCGACGAGCTGTACGTCGCGGCCAAGGAGCTGCAGGCCCCGTACGAGCTGGTCAGGGAGGTCGCCGAGAGCGGCAAGCTGCCGGTGGTGCTGTTCACCGCCGGTGGGATCGCCACCCCGGCCGACGCCGCGATGATGATGCAGCTCGGCGCCGAGGGCGTGTTCGTCGGCTCCGGCATCTTCAAGTCCGGCAACCCGGCCCAGCGGGCCGCGGCGATCGTCAAGGCGACCACCTTCCACGACGACCCGGACGTGCTGGCCAAGGTCTCCCGGGGCCTCGGCGAGGCGATGGTCGGCATCAACGTCGACGACATCCCGCAGCCGCACCGGCTGGCCGAGCGCGGCTGGTGACCGCGGCCGCCCCAGCCCAGGCGAGCGGGAGCGAGGAGAGGACGGACGTCATGAGCGAGGCACCCGTCATCGGCGTGCTCGCCCTCCAGGGTGACGTTCGCGAGCACGTCGCGGCTCTGGCCGGGGCGGGCGCCGACGCCCGCCCGGTCCGCCGGGCGGAGGAACTGGACGCGGTCGACGGGCTGGTCATCCCCGGCGGCGAGTCCACCACGATCAGCAAGCTGGCCGACATCTTCGAGCTGCGCGACCCGATCGACAAGCGGATCGCCGGCGGCATGCCGGTCTACGGCTCCTGCGCCGGCATGATCATGCTGGCCGGCGAGGTCCTCGACGGCCGGCCCGACCAGCGTGGCTTCGCCGGCATCGAGATGACGGTGCGGCGCAACGCCTTCGGCCGGCAGGTCGACTCGTTCGAGGCGCCGGTGCGGGTCGCCGGCATCGAGGGCGAGCCGTTCCACGCGGTGTTCATCCGGGCCCCGTGGGTCGAGCGGGTCGGCGACGGCGTCGAGGTGCTGGGCACGGTGACCGAGGGGCCGGCGGCCGGGCGGGTCGTGGCGGTCCGGCAGGGCAACCTGCTCGCCACCTCGTTCCACCCCGAACTCACCGGCGACCGGCGGCTGCACGCGTACTTCGTGGAGCTGGTGCGGGCCGCGGCCTGACCCGTCCCGTCGCGGGGCCCTCCCAGGGGGCCCCGCGACGCGTCTCAGCCGGCGACGGAGCGCAACTGACCGGGGAGACGGCCGAGCAGCCGGTCCAACCCGGCCGCCGTGGCCGCGTCGGCGGGAAGCTGGACGAACAGCCGCTGGTGGTCGCTGTCGGCGACCTCCAGCGACTCGTACGCCAGCCGCAGCAGCCCCACCTGCGGATGGCGGACACACCGGACCCCGTTGGTCGGCGCGGCCACCGGCCGCCGCTGCCACCGATCGGTGAACGGCGCGCCGACTGTGCGGGCCAGCCGCTCGGCGAAGGCGTCGATCGCCGGATCGCCCCGGCGCAGCCGGTGCAGCTCGGCGACCTGATGGTCGGCCAGCTCCGCCCAGTCCGGGAAGTGGTCGCGGGCACGTTCGTCGGTCAGCACGAACCACACCAGGTTCGGGCGGACCCCGTCCAGCAGGCCCAGCGGGCGGGCCAGCCGGTCGAAGGGATCGTTCCAGGCCAACACGTCGCCGAGCCGGTTGACCACGTACGCCGGGGCATCCCGAATCGCGTGGAGCACCGCGCGGACCGCCGGGCGGGCGGTCGGCGAGACGGTGGGCCGCTCACCCGGGCACAGCTGCCGGCTGTGGTTGACCGACGCGAGCTGCCGGAGGTGCTCGCGGTCGGCGTCGTCGAGGCGCAGCGCGTCGGCGAGGGCGGCGAGGATCTCCGGCGACGGCCGGGTGTCCCGGCCCTGCTCCAGGCGGGTCAGGTACTCCACGCTCACCTGGGCCACCGTCGCCAGCTCGGCCCGCCGCAGGCCGGGAGTGCGGCGTCGAGTGCCCTCGGGCAGCCCCACCTGCGCCGGCCGGAGCGCCTCCCGACGGCTGCGCAGGAACGCGCCCAGCTCTCCGTCCATCACCCGACCAGTGTGGCAGCGGGCCCCGGCCGTCGGGTGGCCCTGCCAGGGCCACCCTCGCGCCGGCCTCCCTGCGCCGGCGGCGCCCCCCGACGATCGTCGCCATGAACACCACACAGACAGCACGACCGATCCGGATCGGCCTGGTCGTGGGCAGCACCCGTCCCGGCCGGCGGGGCAGCGCGGTCGCCCGGTGGGCGCAGCAGGTCGCTTCCCGACAGCCTGCGGTACGCGCCGGCGTGGCCGAGATCGCGGTGATCGACCTGGCGGAGCAGGCGTTGCCGCTGCTGGACGAGCCGGTGCCGGCCATGTTCGGCACCTACCGGAACCCGCACACCCGCCGCTGGAGCGCCATGATCGACGCCTGCGACGCCTTCGTCTTCGTCACGCCCGAGTACAACCACTCCATCCCGGCCGCCCTGAAGAACGCCATCGACTTCCTCTCCGCCGAGTGGAACGGCAAGGTGGCCGGGCTGCTCAGCTACGGCGTGCAGGGCGGCAGCCGGGCCGCCGACCACCTGCGGCTGATCCTGGCCGAGGTACGGGCGGCGGTGGTACCCACCCAGGTCTCCATCTCGATCTTCACCGACTTCGACTTCACCGGTTCGGATTCGGGCGACCCGACCGCTCCAGGCATGCTCGTCCCAGGCGAGGGGCGCGAGGAGTCGCTGTCGACGATGCTGGCCGAGATCGTGACCTGGGCGGGCGCGCTGCGCGCCGCCGAGGCCGGCCTGCGTCCCGAGCCGGTGGGGTGACCGGCGGAGACGATCGTCATCCAGTACCGGGTCCGTCCCGAGCAGGTCACCACGCACCTGGCGCTCCTGCGCGCCGTCTATGCGGAGTTGGCCCGGACCCGGCCCCCCCCGGGCTGCGCTTCGTGACGCTGCAACTCGAGGACGGGCGGAGCTTCGTCGACATCGCCCTGGCCCCGGAGTTGCCCGGTCCGTTGCCCCAGATGGAGTCGTTCCGCCGGTACCGGGCCGGGCTCGAGGACCGGTGCGAGGAGCGGAGCACCTCCGGGTTCACCACGGTCGGGTCGTACGGCTTCGGGAATGACCGACCGGCCCGTCCCGTTGTCCCTGTTCGGGCCGCACGGGGCGGGCTGGTGCCGTGCGGCGCGTGACAGCCACCCGCGGGTCGCCGGTAGGATTGCCGAGATTCGGCAGGGCCCTGGCCCGCCACCGGCTTCCACCAGAGCTGACCGGCACCTCCGCGTGCGCCGGCGGGAGCGGGGCGTGTGCGGTGCGGTCGATGCAGACGGCGGGTAGCAACGGAGGTAACAGATGTCCGGCCACTCAAAGTGGGCGACGACCAAGCACAAGAAGGCGGTCATCGACGCCAAACGCGGCAAGATGTTCGCCAAGCTGATCAAGAACGTCGAGGTCGCGGCCCGGACCGGCGGCGGTGATCCGGCCGGCAACCCGACGCTTTACGACGCCATCCAGAAGGCGAAGAAGAACTCGGTCCCGAACGACAACATCGACCGTGCCGTCAAGCGCGGCTCCGGCCTGGAGGCCGGTGGCGCCGACTACCAGACGATCATGTATGAGGGTTACGGTCCGAACGGCGTAGCGCTGCTCATCGAGTGCCTGACCGACAACCGCAACCGCGCGGCGACCGAGGTGCGGACCGCGCTGACCCGCAACGGCGGCTCGTTCGCCGACGCCGGCTCGGTGTCGTACCTGTTCTCCCGCAAGGGTGTGGTGATCGTCCCCAAGGCGGGCACCACCGAGGACGACGTGATGATGGCCGTCCTGGACGCCGGCGCCGAGGAGGTCAACGACCTGGGCGAGGCGTTCGAGGTGGTCTCCGAGCCGGGCGACCTGCTCGCGGTGCGCACCGCACTGCAGGACGCCGGCATCGAGTACGAGTCGGCCGAGTCGTCGCTGATCCCGAGCGTCAACGTCCCGCTGGACGAGGAGGGCGCTCGCAAGATCTTCAAGCTGATCGACGTCCTGGAGGACTGCGACGACGTGCAGAACGTCTACGCGAACTTCGACGTCAGCGACGAGATCATGGCGGCCGTCGGCTGAGCCGGCGGTGACCGGGACGCGGTTCGCGCCGGGCGACGTGGTCGTCCGGCGTGAGATCCTGCTCGGCGAGGTGTGGTTCGGCTGCCCGACCATCTGCGTCGAGGACTCACCCGACCTGCTCGCCCTCTACCTGCCGCCCGGCGCGGAGTTCGGTTTCCCCGGCGGCGGGGTGTTCCCGGCCGGCCGGCACCCGTGGCAGACCGCCGGGCACCGGGCCTGGAGCGGGCACGGCAAGCTCATGCTGCACCGGCCGGGTGAGGCGCACTCGCTCGACGTGTTCTGGACCGGCCCGGACCGCGCCTTCGCCGGCTGGTACTTCAACCTCCAGGATCCATTCCGGCGTACGCCGATCGGGGTGGACACCCTCGACCACGAGCTGGACCTCTGGTGGCCGGCCGGTGCCGACCGGTACGTCTGGAAGGACGTGGAGATGTTCGCCCAGCGCCTCCGCGAGGGGCGCTATCCCGGCATGGCCGACGCCATCCGGGCCGAGGGTGACCGGATCGCCGCCCTGCTCGACGCGGGGGAGCGCTGGTGGGATGACACCTGGGCCTCCTGGAAGCCCGACCCGGCCTGGCCGGTGCCCCGCCTGCCCGCCGGCTGGGCGACCGTCCCCTGCTGATCCCGCGGCAACCGGCCCGGCACCCCGGTGGATGCCGGGCCGCGTCGGGCCGCGGGTCAGTGGAGGTTGCGGTACGCCTTGACCACGCTGTCGACCACGTCCCAGAGCACGACCAGGATGGTGCCGGCGACCGCCACGGTGGTGACGGTGTCCAGGTTGTCGCCCCGCCCGAGCCACTCGAAGCGCGCCACGAACTCGGGGTTGAGTAGCCGATCGGTGAGCAGCAGCCAGACCACCGGCACCGCGAAGGCCAGGTCCAGCGCCGCGTTGACCGCGACCAGCGGCCAGGTCCAGCGCCCGGCCCGGTACTTGGCGATCTCCAGGCCCACGGTGGCGATCAGCACGGCGATCAGGAACGGCAGCCAGGAGCTCCGCAGTGCCGGGTCGAGGATCGGCAGGTTGTCGCCGTCGGCGGTGGTGGTGACGAACGAGCGGACGTGCTGCATCGGCAGGTACGCGATGACCAGCACCAGCCAGCCGATCGCGGCGGCGGCGTCGGTGAGCGTGATCTGCCGGCCGGTCTGGTCCTCCGGGAGCTGGTCGACGCTCCACTCGGGCAGGTCCAGCTTGGCGTTGGTGCGCTCCAGCACCGCGAAGACCAGGGTGGCCCAGAAGGCGATCTGGACGGCCACCTGGAAGGCGGTGCCGATGCCTTCCCCGACCGCCCCGCCAACGTTCTCGCCGTCGGTCGCCGCCAGCAGGCCGACCAGGATGCCGACCGTGGCCGGCACGAAGGACAGCAGCAGCTTCAGCAGCCGCTCCCAGGCCAGGTAGTAGGTCGGGCCGATGAGCTGCAACCGGCGGTCGGCGTAGCGGGCGGCGAGCTGCGCCGGGTTGCCCAGTTCGGTGAGCACTTCCCGCTCGGCGACGGCGGTGTCCTGCCCGCCGGACGTGCGGCCGTCGATCATGTCCTCGATGGAGGCGCGCAGCTCGGCGGCGATCTCCTCGCGGCGGGGGGCCGGGACTGTGCGGAGGGTCGCGGCGAGGTAGCGGTCGGTCAGGGAGGTCATCGGTCCACTCCTTCGATCAGCCCGGTCATGGAGGTCTGTACGGCGGCCAGGTCGTCGAGGAGCCGGTGCAGCACCGACTCACCGGAGTCGCTGGTCCGGTAGTACTTGCGCGGCCGGCTCTCCTCGGTGTTCCACTCGCTGGTCAGCAGCCTCTGCTCCTCCAGCCGGCGCAGCAGCGGGTAGAGGGTGTTGGCGTCGACCGCGAAGCCGTGCTCGGCCAGGCGTTGCAGCAGTGCGTAGCCGTAGTCGGGGCGGCGCAGGGCGGCGAGGCTCGCCACCACGACGGTGCCCCGCCGCAGTTCCTGGAGGTGTGTCCGGAGGACGTCATCGCTGACCATGTGGCACACGATACTGTGTGCCACACACTATTGTCTACTGCTACATTAGAGTGCTGGAAGGTAACGTTGTATTCGGTCGCGACGTGGGGCGCCCGGAGGACCCGGGCGCCCCACGTCGTGGCAGGGTCAGCAGGACCGGCCCTGCCGGAACGCCCGCTCGACGAAGTCCGCCGGCCCGACCTGGAAGTAGCCGACACCGGGCCGGATCGGGTGGCCGGTGAACAGCTCCACCCGGGAGCCGAACCGGACCAGGTACGCCGAGGCGTCCCCGGCGTCGTTGCGGATCAGCGCGCCCCGCCGGCCGTAGATCTCCGCCAGCTCGAAGAAGGACATGCCCACGGCCGCTCCCGCAGGCGAGCGGGGCGGGGCGGTGGCGGTGCCCACCTCGACCAGCCGCCCGTGCCGGAACGCCAGCAGGATCACCCCGGCCCACTCGCCGGTGACGCCCGCGCGGACCACGCCGTCGCACTCGGCGACCGTCCAGTCGATCAGGCCGGCCGCCGACAGCCGGACCAGGCTGGCGCCGATCCGGAACGGTCCGGCACCCCGGACGCTGAGCAGGTCGACCGCGCCGGCCGGGTCGGCGGCGAAGTCACGGTGGCCGGGCATCGCCCCGCCGGCGTCGCGGGCTGGTCCCGCCGGGGCGGCCCGGAGGCCGGCGCCGGCGGCCCCGGCGACCTGTGCGGTGGCGGGCCGGCCGGCGGCCGAGGCCGGGGCGGGGTGGACGGCCGGGACGACGACGGCGAGGGCCAGCGCGCCGACGAGGACGGTGGACGAGAGACGGTTCATGGCGGAACTCCTCCGGTGGTTCGGGTCTCCTGTCCTGTTGGTCTCCGCGCCGGCGGCATCAGTTCGTCCGGTTCCCGACGCGATCGGGACGGCCTGCTCCCGCCCCGGCGCGGGTCCCGCCGGCCGGCGCCGCCGGCTACCGTCGGGGTCGGGGGTGACGCGGTGAGCACTCCGGCGTGGATCGGCTCCTACCGGATCGAGCGGCTGCTCGGTACGGGATCCTTCGCGACCGTCTGGCTCGGCCACGACGCGGTCCTCGACTCCCGGGTGGCGATCAAGGTGCTGGCCGAGAACTGGAGCCACGACCTGCGGGTGCGGGAGCGCTTCCTGGACGAGGCCCGGCTGCTGCGGCGGCTCGACCACCCGCGGCTGGTCCGGGTGCACGGCGTGGGCGAGCTGCCCGACGGCCGGCCGTACGCCGTGCTCGCCTGGGCGGACGGCGGCAGCCTGCGGGACCGGCTTGCCGCTGCCGGCCCGCTGCCGGTCACCTCCGCGCTGGCGTTGCTCGACGAGGTTGCCGCCGGCGTCGCGGTGCTGCACCGGAACGGTGTGGTGCACCGCGACCTGACCCCGGGCAACATCCTCTTCGCCTCCGGCCCGGACGCCGAGCGGGTGCTCATCGCCGACCTGGGGCTGGCCAAGGCCCTTGCCGCCGCGTCCGGCCTGACCGCGCGGGCCGGGACACCCGGCTACATGGCCCCCGAGCAGGACGACCCGCTGGCCGTGGTGGACGCCCGCGCGGACGTGTTCGGGCTCGGCCGGCTCGCCGTGCGGCTGCTCGCCGACCACGGGAAGGCGGTAACCCGGCCAGGGTCCGGCGGTGGGGACGGGCCCGGCCCCGCGATCCGGCCGGGGGGCGACGAGGCGGCCCGACCCGGTCCGGCGACCCGGCTGCGGGACGGCGTACCGGCGGCGGTGTCGGCGGTGCTTCGGCGGGCCACCGCGCCCCGTCCCGGCGACCGCTACCCCGACGCCACCGCCTTCGGCGCGGCGCTGCGCCACGCCGCCGCGTCGTCCCCGCC
>NZ_POUB01000257.1 GCF_003236335.1 Micromonospora deserti | reverse complement strand
CCGCGCCGACCGGCTCGCAGGGGGTGCTGGGTGCCGGCGCGCCGGCCACCGGCGGCACCGGCGGGACGACGTCGGCGCGGCACGGCGCCCTGCTGCTGATCGGGGTGTCCGCAGCGCTGGTGGTGCTGGCCCTCGCGCTGGCGATCACCTCCCTGCGGCGGCGGATGGCCGGTCCGGTGGCCGCTCCGCGCCCGGCGCCGGCCACCCCGGAGTGACCGGCGTCCGGCGCTGGTCGATGGCGGAGCCGGCCGGACCGGGCCGGCTCCCCCGGGAGTCGTCGGCGGGCGGTGATCTCGATTACGGCGGGCCGGTCAAAACGGTGCAGAAGCGGCCATAATCGCGCCCATCCTCGTCCCAGGAAGCAGACCTAGAAGAAGGATGGCCTGGCGATCCGACGTAGGCTCTCAGATGAGGAATCACAGCGGCCGGCCCACCCAGGGCGGCCGGCGCAGCGGCGCGTCAAGGAGGTCACGTGGCCGGGCAAGGCGAGGTCACCATCATATTCAGCCGCCCGCGCGACCGCGCGCAGCGAAGCGAGGTGCAGGCGTGACCAAGCAGATCCGTCAACTGGACCGGGTCGTCATCCGATTCGCCGGCGACTCCGGCGACGGCATGCAGCTCACCGGTGACCGGTTCACCTCGGAGACGGCTCAGCTCGGCAACGACATCTCCACGTTGCCCAACTTCCCGGCCGAGATCCGGGCCCCCGCCGGCACTCTCCCGGGAGTGTCGAGCTTCCAGGTGCACTTCGCCGACTACGACATCCTGACCCCGGGCGACGCGCCGAACGTGCTGGTGGCGATGAACCCGGCGGCGCTCAAGGCCAACCTCGCCGACCTGCCGCGCGGGGCGGACATCATCGTCAACACCGACGAGTTCACCAGGCGCAACCTGGCCAAGGTCGGCTACCAGGCGAACCCGCTCGACGACGACTCGCTCACCGGCTACGTGGTGCACCCGGTGGCGCTGACCTCGATGACGGTCGGCGCGCTGGCCGAGCACGACGTGTCCAAGAAGGACGCCGAGCGGGCCAAGAACATGTTCGCCCTCGGCCTGCTGTCCTGGATGTACTCCCGCCCGTACGAGTCGACCCTGCGCTTCCTGGAGCGCAAGTTCGCCGCGCGCCCTGAGCTGGTCGCGGCGAATGTGGCGGCGTTCAAGGCCGGCTGGAACTTCGGCGAGACCACCGAGGACTTCGCGGTCCGCTACGAGGTGAAGCCGGCGAAGATGCAGCCGGGCACCTACCGGAACATCACCGGCAACGCGGCGCTCTCGCTCGGCCTGGTCGCCGCCGGGGTCCGCTCCGGGCTGCCGGTCTTCCTCGGCGCGTACCCGATCACGCCGGCCTCGGACATCCTGCACGAGCTGAGCAAGCACAAGCGCTTCGGCGTGCTCACCATGCAGGCGGAGGACGAGATCGCCGCGGTGGGTGCGGCGCTGGGCGCCTCGTACGGCGGGTCGCTGGGGGTGACCACCACCAGCGGCCCAGGTGTCGCGCTCAAGAGCGAGACCATCTCGCTGGCGGTGGCGCTGGAGCTGCCGCTGGTGATCGTCGACGTGCAGCGGGCCGGCCCCTCCACGGGCATGCCGACCAAGACCGAGCAGGCCGACCTCAACATGGCGCTCTACGGGCGCCACGGCGAGGCTCCGGTCGCGGTGATCGCGCCGAAGTCGCCGGCGGACTGCTTCCACGCGGCCCTGGAGGCGGCCCGGATCGCGCTGACCTACCGCACCCCGGTGATCCTGCTGTCCGACAACTACGTCGCCAACGGCTCCGAGCCGTGGCTGCTGCCCGACGTGGCGTCCCTGCCGGATCTGCGGGTCGAGTTCGCGAGCAGGCCGAACAGCGAGGACGGCACCACCTTCCTGCCGTACCTGCGGGACCCGGAGACCCTGGCCCGGCCGTGGGCGATCCCCGGCACCCCGGGGCTGGAGCACCGCATCGGCGGCCTGGAGAAGGCCGACAAGACCGGCGACATCTCCTACGACCCGGCCAACCACGACTTCATGGTGCGTACCCGCGCCACCCGGATCGAAACGATCCCGGTGCCGGACATCGAGGTCGAGGACCCGGACGGGGACGCCCGGGTGCTGGTGCTCGGCTGGGGTTCGACGTACGGGCCGATCGGCGCGGCGTGCCGGGGCCTTCGGCAGCGCGGGCTCGCCATCGCCCAGGCGCACCTGCGGCACCTGGCGCCGATGCCGGCCAACCTCGGCACGGTGCTGCGCGGGTACGACCGGGTGGTCATCCCCGAGATGAACCTCGGCCAGCTGGCGCACGTAGTCCGGGCCCGCTACCTGGTCGACGCGATCGGCTACAACCAGGTCCGCGGCCTGCCGTTCACCGCCGCCGAGCTGGAGACGATGCTGGAAGAGGTCCTGAAGAATGTCTGAGCCCGTCGCCCTCAAGCTCACCGCGAAGGACTTCAAGTCCGACCAGGAGGTGCGCTGGTGCCCCGGCTGCGGTGACTACGCGATCCTCGCGGCGGTCCAGCAGTTCATGCCGGAGCTGAACATCCCCCGCGAGCGGATCGTCTTCGTCTCCGGCATCGGCTGCTCGTCGCGCTTCCCCTACTACATGAACACGTACGGGATGCACTCGATCCACGGCCGCGCCCCGGCGATCGCCACCGGCCTGTCCGCCTCGCGGCCGGACCTGTCGGTCTGGGTGGTCACCGGCGACGGCGACGCGCTCTCGATCGGCGGCAACCATCTGATCCACGCCTTGCGCCGCAACGTCAACCTCAAGATCCTGCTGTTCAACAACCGGATCTACGGCCTGACCAAGGGGCAGTACTCACCCACGTCCGAGATCGGCAAGGTCACCAAGTCCACCCCGGTCGGCTCGGCCGACGCGCCGTTCAACCCCCTGTCCCTGGCGCTCGGCGCGGAGGCGACCTTCGTCGCCCGCACCATCGACTCGGACCGCAAGCACCTGCAGTCGGTGCTGCGGGCCGCGGCGGAGCACCAGGGCTCGGCGTTCGTGGAGATCTACCAGAACTGCAACATCTTCAACGATGGCGCGTTCGACCAGCTCAAGGAGCCCGCCACCCGGGACGACTTCCTGATCCGGCTGGAGCACGGGCAGCCGATCACGTTCGGCAAGGACGGGCAGTTCTGCGTCGTCCACCCGCCGGGCGGCTTCGGGCTGGAGGTCCGGGAGACGGCGACCACCCGCCCCGAGGAGATCGTCGTTCACGACGCGACGGTCAGCGACCCGGCGTACGCCTTCGCGCTGTCCCGGCTGCCCGGCCTCGACCTGCGGAACACTCCGATCGGTGTGTTCCGTTCGGTCGACCGCCCGTCGTACGACAGCGTGGTGCAGGGTCAGCTCGACGCGGCGCGGGCGAAGGTCACCGAGACCCCCGAGCAGCAGCTCGCCGCCCTGCTCAACAGCGGCGACACCTGGACGATCCTCTGACCGTCCCGCCCCGCGGCCCCGGAGAGGGTGGTCGTTCCCACGGGAACGGCCGACCCTCTCTGCCCGGTCCGGCCCGCGCGGGCGGGAGTGTCAGACGACGGATGCCGCCTGCGGCCGGTCGTCGCGGACGTGCACCAGCATGTCGCCGGTCTCGATGACGGCGCCGGCCTTGTCCGCCAGGGTGACCACCTTGCCCCGCCGCACCAGGGCGATGACCAGGGTGTCCAGCTCCCGGGGGGAACGGCCCACCTCGTCGCGCTCGGCCGAGCGCATGGCCAGCGCCATGCCCTGGCCAGGGGTGAGTAGGTCCTCCACCACGTCGATCAGCGGCGGGGCCGAGGTGGACAGGCCCAGCAGCCGGCCGGCGGTGGCCGAGGAGACGATCACGTGGTGCGCGCCGCTCTGCTTGAGCAGCGGGGCGTTCTCCGCCTCCCGGGCGGCGGCGATGATCCGCACCTGCCCGGCGGTGAGCTGGCGTACGGTGAGCGCCACCAACACTGACGCGTCGTCGCTGTCGGTGGCGATGATGACCGCCTTGGCGGTACGGATGTGTGCCTCGTTGAGGGTCGCCGAGCGGGTCGCCGAGCCCTCGATCGCCACCAGGCCGGCCGAGGTGGCCTGCCGCAGCGCCGGGCCACTGCGCTCGACCACGATGATCCGGGACTTGTCCATCCCGTTCTCGAGCAGGGCGGAGACCGCGCTGCGGCCCTTGGTGCCGTAGCCGCAGATGATGACGTGATCCTTCACGGTTCTCCTCCACCGCGACAGGCGACGGCCGGTGCGGTACTGCTCGGTCAGCACTTCCAGGGTGGTGCCGACCAGGATGATCAGGAAGACCACCCGGGCCGGGGTGATGTAGAGGACGTTGACCAGCCGGGCCGCGGGACTGACCGGGGTGATGTCGCCGTAGCCGGTGGTGGAGAGCGAGACGACCACGTAGTAGAAGCAGTCGAGGAGGGTCAGCCCGTCCCCGGTGGCGTCGCGGTAGCCGTCCCGGTCGAACCAGACCACGGCCACGGTGGCCAGGACCAGGCCGAGCGCCGCGGCCACGCGCAGGCTCAGCGCGCTCAGCGGACCCCTCCGCTGCGCGGGAAAGTGGATCACCGTTGGACCTGCCCCGACTCCGCCGTCGCCTGCACGCCCACAACATAGCGGTTACCGGGTGTCCCGCACGCCCGGGTGCGGGGAGCCGGCCGGGTAGGGGCGCGCACGGCGGAACGGGGCCGGCCCCGACGGCGGGCAGCAGGCATGATGGGGGTGTCCCCTGGACGACGACCGCGAGAGTGAGGCCCGCATGTCGTTGCTGCGACGAGTGATCGGCGGGGTGCTGCGCCGGCTGCGGCTGCGGCAGGGCCGCACGCTGCGCGAGGTGGCCGAGGCCGCCGGGGTGTCCGTGCCCTACCTCTCCGAGGTGGAGCGTGGCCGCAAGGAAGCCTCCTCGGAGGTGCTCGCGGCGATCTGCCGGGCGCTCGGCATCCGCCTGTCCGACCTGCTCGAGGAGGCCCGGGACGACCTGCGCCGGGTCGAGCCGCGCGTCCCCGCCGCGCCCCGGGCGAGCCTGGCCCGGCTGGAGCGGGTGCCGGTGGCCCGCCGCGACGGCACCGCGCCGGCCCTCCGGGTCGGCCCCCGTACAGCCGGGCCGCTGCTGCACCTCGGCCCACGCGACGGCGGGCCGACCGCCCGGGTCGGCTGGCCCGCCTCCGGTGCGTCCGGGCGTCCCGGTCCGCGTACCCTCGTCGCGCTCGGCTGCCGGCGGGCCAGGGTGGGTCGGCGGCGGTCGACCGCCGTCTAGGGCCGGGCCGTTCTGCCGTCGGCCGATCTGCCGGCGGCAGAAACGCTGGGGCCGAGCGCGCCGCCCCGCGCACGCTGGAGGGGCCGGTCACCCGGGCGTTCTCCCGTCGCCCGCCGGCACCATGGGAGGCGGGCGCCATGATGGGGTACGACATGCGGATGCTGGACGGTGGGCAGCCGTCCTTCGGCGACCAGGTGTTCGAGCGGCTGCTGAGGGAGCGGATCATCTTCCTCGGCACGGAGGTGACCGACACGTCGGCGAACCAGATCTGCGCCCAGATCCTGCTGCTCGCCGCCGAGGACGCCGAGCGGGACATCTACCTCTACATCAACTCCCCGGGCGGTTCGGTGAGCGCCGGGATGGCCGTCTACGACACGATGCGGTACGTCCGCAACGACGTGGCCACCCTGGCATTGGGCTTCGCCGGGTCGATGGGGCAGTTCCTGCTCTGCGCGGGCGCGGCCGGCAAGCGGTACGCCCTGCCCCACTCGCGGGTCATGATGCACCAGCCCTCCGGCGGGTTCGGCGGCACGGTCGCGGACATCAACATCCAGGCCGAGAACATGCTGCACGTGAAGCGGACCATGCAGCAGCTGATCGCGGAGCACAGCGGGCGCACCCTGGACGAGATCCAGCGGGACTGGGACCGGGACCGCTGGTTCACCGCCGAGCAGGCCCGCGAGTACGGCCTGATCGACCGGGTGGTCACCCGGGCCGAGCAGCTCCCGGCAGGCTGAGCCACGGCGGCCCGTGCGCCGCTCACCAGGACGCCCGGGCGCGGACCCGCGACGGCGGCCGGCGATGGGTTCCGCCGGCCGCCGTCGGGTGCCCGGTCGGCCGTGGTCCGGCCGGCCGCCGCCGGGCCGCTGTCAGGGCAGGTCGACGAAGTCGTCCAGGAAGTCCCGGGCGCTGTCGCTGTCCATCCGGTAGGCGACGTTGGTGGCGTAGCAGGGGGCGTCGCCGGTGATGGTGGTTCCGGCGAGGAGCCGCTGCCCGTCGAGGGTGACGAAGTTGGGGCCGCCGGAGTCGCCGTAGCAGGCGCCGCCGTAGTCACGGCTCTCGTTCATCGCCAGGCGCACCCAGGTCTTGTTGAGCGCGTCGAAGCCGAGTTCGGCCTTCATCCGCACCCCGCCGCCCGGGTGGACGTGCCCGCCCGGCTCGCGCTGCGCCTCCGCGGTGCCGTACCCCATGACCTCCCACGGGGCCCCGTCCAGCGCGCGGGAGCCGAGCGCGGCGAGCTGCCCGGCGCTCGGCAGGGCGGCCGGGGTGAAGTCCCACCGCCGGTCCAGCTCGGCCGCCTGGGCCGCGTCGAAGGTGAGCACCGAGATGTCGTGCGAGTCGGCGGAGTTGCCGGGGTAGTCGGGGTGGACGTGCTCGGTGCCCTCAACGCCGACGGCGGCGGCGACCTGCGCCGGGTTGAGCCCGGCGGCCTTGGCGGCGGCCAGCGCGCCCTCGACATCCTGGGCGAGCGAGACGTAGAACCGGGCTCCCGGCGCCCAGTCGGTGGTGCAGTGCGACGCGGTGAGGAAGACGTCGCGGTCGATCATCGCGCCCGAGCAGTACCAGTCGACGACGTCCGGCGTGCCGGGGTCGCCGTCGCGGTCCCACTGCACGATCAGGGCACCGACCTCGGTACGTTCCGGAGCGGGTTGGGCGTTGTAGGTGTTGATCGCCGACGCGGGCGCGGCGCCGGCGACGGCGGCGGCCAGCGCCGCGGTGGCCAGGGTGGCGAAGAGTGCGGTACGACGCACGTGATCCTCCGTCGGGTGGAGCGGACCGGGGGGATGCGGCACCCGCCGGACGCGCCCCCTCGATCCGCGTCCGACGCCGGCCGTGGGATTGCCAGCACGTGCCGATCCCCTGATAGAGCGGAGCCTATGCCGGGCGGGATCGCCGCGCGCGAGCGGGCGGCGCAGCGTCTTACGGGCAATTCTCGTTACATCACCCGTGACCGCCCGCTGCGGGGCGCGGTCAGCGGGTGTCGTAGCGGGCCCGGGCGGCCTCCACCTCGCCGAGGTGCGTGGTGGCCCAAGACTCCAGCCCCGACAGCAGGTCAAGCAGGCTGCGGCCGAGGGCGGTGAGCGCGTAGTCGACCCGCGGCGGCACGGTGGCGTGCGCCGCACGGGTGACCAGGCCATCGCGTTCCAGGCCGCGCAGGGTCTGGGTGAGCATCTTCTGGCTCACCCCCTCGATCCGTTGGGCCAGCTCGCCGTAGCGCTTGGTGCCGCTGGCGAGGGTGAGCACCACCAGGACACTCCACCGGTCGCCGATCCGGTCCAGCACCTGCCGGCTGCCGCAGTCGCGGGCGTAGAGATCCGCCTCCACCGCAATACTCTCCTCTGGTAAGTCACGCACTTCAAGGTGCCTACTCTCCAACGGGAAGTACGGCGCCGATGTTCCCGTTGAGCCTGACGTCCGTTCGACCCACCAAGGGAGCAACCCATGTCCATCGTCGTTACCGGCGCCACCGGCCACCTCGGCCGCCTGATCGTCGAGTCACTGCTGCGCCGGGGCGTACCGGCCGACCAGGTCGTGGCGCTGGGCCGGGACACCGACCGCCTCGCCGACCTGGCCGAGCGCGGCGTGACCGTCCGCCGGGCCGACTACAACGACCCCGACTCGCTGCGGGCCGCGTTCGCCGGCGCCGAGAAGCTCGCGTTCGTCTCCGGCACCGAGATCGGCCGCCGGGTCGAGCAGGCCCGCAACGTGGTCGCCGCCGCCAAGGAGGCCGGCGTCGAGCTGATCGCCTACACCAGCATCGCGAAGGCCGACACCTCCAGCCTGATCCTCGCCGTCGACCACCGGGGCACCGAGCAGGAAATCGCCGCGTCCGGCCTGCCGTACGTGTTCCTGCGCAACAGCTGGTACTTCGAGAACTACCTCCCCCAGCTGCCCACGTACCTGGAGCACGGGGTGGCCGGGGCGGCGGGTGACGGCCGGATCAGCGCCGCCGCCCGCGCGGACTACGCCGAGGCCGCCGCCGCGGTGCTCACCACCGGGGGCCACGCCAACCGGGTGTACGAGCTAGGCGCCGCCCCGCTCACCCTGACCGAACTGGCCGAGGAGATCTCCCGGCAGGCCGGCCGCCACGTCGCCTACACCGACCTGCCGGTAGAGAAGTACGTCGAGGTGCTGGTCGACGCCGGCCTGCCGCGGGCGTACGCCGAGATCCTCGCCGACGGCGACCGGGGCGCCGCCCAGGGCGAGCTGCACGTCGCGGCCGACGATCTCGCGACGCTGATCGGCCGCCGGCCGGCCACCCTCGCCGAGGCGATCCGCGCCGCGCTCTGATGGCCCACGCCGCCCCGCCCGCCTGGGCGGGGCGGCTGGCCTGCGCGGGGC
>NZ_POUB01000256.1 GCF_003236335.1 Micromonospora deserti | reverse complement strand
CGGCGGCGTAGACAGCGGTGACCGGGGCGGCGATGGCGCCGCCGGTGAAGGCGAGGCCGGCAGCGGTCAGAGCGGTCTTGCGCAGAATGTCGGTACGCATGATGATCAAAGCCTTTCGTTCGGGGGTACGCGGCACGCCAACGGGGGTGCGGTGGGCCGCGGGAAAGGGAAAGGTCGTGCGGGGATCGGCCGGCGATCCGGGGGACCTGCTCGGCCGTCCGGGGTGTCTCAACGACCCGGGCCCGGGATGGATTCCGCCGGGGCCGGCTCCCGCGTGGTGGCGCTGGGAAAGCGCCGCGGGTATGCCATGTTCAACGACCCGGGGCGGCCGCCGATTCCGCCGCCGGGGTGGCCCCAACCACGGGACGCGCCGGACAAACCGGATGCCCGGTCGCACGACGGGCACCGTGAACCGGACACGACGCCCAGGGCAGGCGATCCCGCGAGCCGGGGATCGGCGTACTCCCCGGGTCTCACCGACGGCGGGTCGATCCACTTCCGGGCGGCGACATTCGTGTGCCCCGCACGGTCCGGGGGTGACCACATCGCCGATACGGAGCAGTTTTCGGGTGCTCTCGACCGATGGGCCACCGAGCTACGCCGTCCGCCCCCCGCCTCACGGGTGGAGTGGCGTGGCCGGCCAGGGGACCTCGACCGAACGGTGGTAGTGGATGCCGGCCGCCGCCCAGCGAGCTCCCTGCGCCGCCAGCCGCTCCCGGAACCCGGCCCAGTCGTGCCCCGTGCGCGGTGACCAGCCCAGTTCGGCGCAGGCGGGGAGCCGGGGGAAGAGCATGAACTCGATCTCCGCCCGGGAGGTGACCGACTCGGTCCAGAGCGGCGCCTCGACGCCGAGTACCGCCTCGGCGGGCACCCCGGCCAGGTGCGCGCCAGGGTCCCAGTCGTACGCCCGCCGCACGTCGATCAGGCCGGCCCAGTCGTGCCCGATCGGGGTGTCCGGGGCGTACTTCATGTCCAGGTAGGCGTGGTTGCCGGGGGAGAGGACGAGCCGTGCGCCCCGGCGTACCGCCTCGGCCGTGGCCGGGTCGTCGCCGTTGGTGCCCCACCACTGGAGCACCCGGCCGTCGGCGTGCCCGGCCGGCGCGATCTGGTGCCAGCCGACCACGGTCTTGCCGAGGCCGGCGACGATCCGTTGCACCCGCTCGACGAAGCCGGTGTACGCCTCCCCCTTCACCTTGAACGCCTCGTCGCCGCCGATGTGCAGCCACGGGCCGGGGGTGAGCGCGGCCACCTCGGCTAGCACGTCGCTGACGAAGTCGTACGTCCGCTCGCTGGCCGGGTCGACGTAGCTGAACCCGACCTCGGTGCCGGTGTACCGCGCTGGTGCGATTCCGTGCGGCGCCAGTTCCGGGTACGCGACCAGCGCGGAGTTGGTGTGTCCGGGCAGGTCGATCTCCGGCACGACGGTGATGTGCCGCTCGGCCGCGTAGGCGACGATCCGCCGGTAGTCGGCCCGGGTGTAGTACCCGCCGGGGCCGCCGCCGACCTCGCCGACCCCGCCGACGGTGGCCAGCCGCGGCCACGAGTCGACCGCGATTCGCCAGCCCTGGTCGTCGGTCAGGTGCAGATGCAGGTGGTTGAGCTTGTACCGGGCCAGGTGGTCGACCACCCGCAGCACGTCCTCGACGGGGAAGAAGTGCCGGGCCACGTCGAGCATCGCGCCGCGGTAGCCGAACCGGGGCCGGTCGGTGATCGACCCGCCGGGCAGCACCCAGCGTTCGGCGACTTGCGTCGCGCTCTCGACCGCCGCGGGCAGCAGCTGCCGCAGCGTCTGCACGCCGTGGAAGAGCCCGGCGGCGGTGGCGGCGCCGACGCGCACCCCGGCGGCCGTCACGTCGAGCCGGTAGCCCTCGGGGCCGAGGTCGTCGTCGCCGAGCGCCAGGGCGATGCCGCCGGCCGGTTCCGGGCGGGGCGCGTCGGTGACCGGCAGCGGGTACCCGGTCGCCGGGCGGAGCAGGGCGGCGAGCTGCTCGCCGACGGCGAGGGCGGCGGGATCGGCGCTGACCCGGATCGCCGCGTCGGCGGGAAGGAGGAAGTCGGCGGTCGGGTCCGGGACGACCCGCTCGGGGGCGGGCACGACGTCGCCGAGCCGGACCGGCGCCGGCGGGGCGAGCAGGTCGCCGGCGGCCCGGGCCGCCACCCGGGCGAGCTCGGCCGCGGCCGGTTCGCGCAGGGGAACCGGCCCGGCGACGAGGTCGCCCGGCCCGCTGTGGGCCGGGTCGAGCGGTTCCGGGGCGGCGGTGGGGGTGGCTGACACGGCGACGACTCCGAGGGGTGTATTCGCGGCGGTTATGGCAAAGGTGAGGTTCACCGAAACGCGTGCCGTCAAGGGTACGAGAGGAGCGGCGATTGCGTGATCGTGCGCATGGAAGCGTTCCCAAAAACCACCACGAACGCGGATGGTCGTGATAGCTGTGCCTATTGTCACCGAACGGTCCCAGGCCACTCGATGTTCGCTTAACCTTCGCCCACCGATCGGCGCGGGACGCCGGATTACCGGTGATCCGCGCCGGGGTATGAGAGCAACTGAACCTTCGTTAAGTGTCGGACCGGCGCGCGTGGGAGGCTCTGGTGGCAGCACAAGAGATGGTGGAACACAAGTACGTCTACGACTTCGCCGAGGGCAACAAGGACCAGAAGGACCTGCTCGGCGGCAAGGGGGCCAACCTGGCCGAGATGACCAATCTCGGGCTGCCGGTCCCGCCGGGCTTCACCATCACCACCGAGGCTTGCAAGGCGTACCTCGCCACCGGCGAGGAACCGGCCGGACTGGCCGGCCAGATCGCCGCCCACCTCGCCGCGCTGGAGCGGGCGATGGGCAAGCGCCTCGGCGACCCGGCGGACCCGCTGCTGGTCTCCGTCCGGTCCGGGGCCAAGTTCTCCATGCCCGGCATGATGGACACCGTCCTCAACGTCGGGCTCAACGACCGCAGCGTCGTCGGGCTCGCCGCGCAGGCCGGCGGCAACGAGCGGTTCGCCTGGGACTCCTACCGTCGGCTGATCCAGATGTTCGGCAAGACCGTCTGCGACGTGCCGGGCGAGGAGTTCGAGCACGCGCTCGACGACGCCAAACGCGCCAAGGGCGCCACCACCGACCTGGACCTGGACGCGGACGACCTGCGCGGACTGGTCGACGCGTTCAAGAGGATCTTCAGCAAGCACACCGGCCGCGAGTTCCCGCAGGAGCCGCGGGAGCAGCTCGACCTGGCCATCCGGGCGGTCTTCGAGTCGTGGAACGCCGAGCGGGCGGTGGTCTACCGCCGGCAGGAGCGCATCCCGGCGGACCTGGGCACCGCGGTCAACGTGGTAACGATGGTCTTCGGCAACCTCGGCCCCGACTCGGGCACCGGCGTCGCCTTCACCCGCGACCCGGCCAGCGGGTTGCAGGGCATCTACGGCGACTACCTGGCCAACGCCCAGGGCGAGGACGTGGTCGCCGGCATCCGCAACACCGTGCCGTTGCAGGAGCTGGAGCGGATCGACAAGAAGTCCTACGACGAGCTGCTCGGTTTCATGGCCCGGCTCGAGGAGCACTACAAGGACCTCTGCGACATCGAGTTCACCATCGAGCGCGGCAAGCTGTGGATGCTGCAGACCCGGGTCGGCAAGCGCACCGCCGCGGCGGCCTTCGTCATCGCCGGTCAGCTCGTCGACGAGGGCCTGATCGACCTGGACGAGGCGCTGCACCGGGTCAACGGCGCCCAGCTGGCCCAGCTGATGTTCCCGCGCTTCCAGCTCGACCACGAGTTCCAGCCGGTGGCCAAGGGCATCGGCGCGTCTCCGGGCGCGGCGGTCGGCAAGGTGGTCTTCACCTCTGCCCGCGCGGTCGAGCTGGCCGCCGAGGGGGAGCCGGTGATCCTGGTCCGCCGGGAGACGAACCCGGACGACCTGAACGGCATGATCGCCTCGAAGGGCATCCTCACCTCCCGGGGCGGCAAGACCAGCCACGCCGCCGTGGTGGCCCGGGGGATGGGCAAGACCTGCGTCTCCGGCGCCGACGAACTGGACATCAACATCCCGCAGCGGGAGTTCACCGTGGCCGGGCAGACGGTCAACGAGGGCGACGTCGTCTCCATTGACGGCACCACGGGCAAGGTCTACCTCGGCGAGGTGCCGGTCATGCCGTCGGAGGTGGTGCAGTACTTCGAGGGCAGCCTCGACCCGGAGCACATCGACAACCCGCTGGTGAAGGCCGTACACCGGATCATGACGCACGCCGACGCCAAGCGGCGGCTGGTGGTCCGGACGAACGCCGACACCGCCGCGGACGCCGCCCGGGCCCGTCGCTTCGGCGCCCAGGGCATCGGGCTGTGCCGCACCGAGCACATGTTCCTCGGCGACCGGCGTGAGCTGGTCGAGCGGCTGATCCTGGCCCGCGACGAGACCGAGCGCGACAACGCGCTGGCCGCGCTGCTGCCGTTGCAGCGGGCTGACTTCGTGGAGATCTTCCGCGAGATGGACGGGCTGCCGGTCACCGTGCGGCTCATCGACCCGCCGCTGCACGAGTTCCTGCCGCCGCTGGAGCAGCTCGCGGTCAATGTCGCGGTGGCGCAGGAGCGCGGCGAGGACGTGGCCAAGGAGGAGGCGCTGCTCGCCGCCGTCCGCCGGATGCACGAGCAGAACCCGATGCTGGGCCTGCGCGGCGTACGCCTGGGCCTGGTCATCCCCGGCCTGTTCGCGATGCAGGTCCGGGCGATCACCGAGGCCGCGGTCGAGTGTGCGCGCAACGGCGTCACGCCGCGCCCGGAAATCATGGTGCCGCTGGTCGGCGCCGTCCAGGAGCTGGAGACGGTCCGCGCCGAGGCGGAGCGGATCATCGCCGAGGTCACCCGCGAGCAGCCGGTCGAGGTGCTGATCGGCACGATGATCGAGGTGCCTCGCGCCGCGCTGACCGCCGGCCAGATCGCCGAGGCGGCCCAGTTCTTCTCCTTCGGCACCAACGACCTGACCCAGATGGGCTGGGGCTTCTCCCGCGACGACGTCGAGGGCGCGTTCTTCTGGCGGTACCTGGAGCTGGGCATCTTCGGCATCTCGCCGTTCGAGTCGATCGACGCCGAGGGCGTCGGCCGGCTGGTGCGGATCGCCACCGAGGAGGGCCGGGCGGCCCGGCCGGGGCTGAAGCTCGGCGTCTGCGGCGAGCACGGCGGTGATCCGGAGTCGGTGCACTTCTTCCACGAGGTGGGCCTGGACTACGTGTCCTGCTCGCCGTTCCGGGTACCGGTCGCGCGGCTGGAGGCCGGCCGCGCCGGGGTGCAGACGGAGGGCTCCGACAGCCGCTGAGGCGCGACGACGGCGGGCCGGCACCCCGGGCCGCCGGGTGTCGGCCGGCACGCCGACGGCGGCGGACCCGGGGGAGCGGGCCCGCCGCCGCTGTCGTGCGGAGTCGGGTCAGATCGGCGGGCGGCGCCAGGTGTGGTGCGCGGCGCGCCGGGGCAGCGCCGCCCCCGGGGTGGTCACGGCGAACGGGGCGGGCGCCTCGGGCGCGGGCGACGCCCCGGGCGCGGCGGGCCGGGTGTCCAGCACCGACCCGGTGCGCCGGGCCACCGCCCGGGCGTCGTCGTGCAACGCCTCCAGGTCGGCGGCGGAGTCGGCGACCAGCGTCAGCAGCGCGTTCCGCCCGGCCGGGTAGGTGACCACGGCGCCGGCCGACGTGCGGACCACGGACTCCCGGAACTCGCCCTGCCGCACCGTGTCCGCCACCCGGTGGCCGAGACCGAAGCTGGCCGCGGCGAGCGCCGCCAGGTGGGTGGCGTCCGTCGCCGGCAGGTCGCTGGAGATCAGCAGGCCGTCGGTGCCCGCCAGCACCGTGCCGGCGACCTCGGGGCGGCGCCGTCGCAGCCCCCACAACTCCGTTCCCACCATCGTGTCCGCGTTCACGAGCGTCTCTCCCACCGTCATGGTCTGAGGTTGGTCACGTTCCGCGCTGGGAACGCTACCGGTGGCCACCTTGCCTCGCGAGCCCGTAACCGTCGGCGATCGGTCGACAACTCTGGTCTGAACGGGGGTTGCGCACCGGGCGGACGCACGTCGCCGCCGCGCCGTCCGGCCCGCTGCGCACCGGGTGGGCGCACGTCGCCGCCGCGCCGTCCGGCCCGTCCGGGCGTAGTCTGTGCGGCATGAGCAGCGCCTGGGAGAGCCTCACCGTCGATGCCCGGGACCCGGCCCGGCTGGCCCTTTGGTGGGCCGAGGCGCTCGGCTACCAGGTGGTCAGCGAGAAGGCGGACGAGGTGGAGATCCGCCAGTCCGCCGACCGGCTGCCCGGCATCGTCTTCGCGCCCGTGGCCGAGGGCAAGGCAACCAAGAACCGGCTTCACCTCGACCTGCGCCCCGACGACCAGGAGGCGGAGGTCGAGCGGCTGGTCGACATGGGCGCCCGGCACGTGGACATCGGGCAGGGCGACCCGGGCTGGACGGTGCTCGCCGACCCGGAGGGCAACGAGTTCTGCGTGCTGCGGCAGCGTGACGGTTGAGCGCTCGGGCCCGGCCGGCTGATCCGGATGCGCGACGGTGGGTCGGTGAGCCGCCCAAGGACACCGGCGACGGCCGGTCGCCGTACGAGCGGGACCGCGCCCGGGTGCTGCACTCGGCGGCGTTCCGGCGGCTCGCCGCGAAGACCCAGGTGCACACGGCCGGCACCGACGACTTCCTGCGGACCCGGCTGACCCACTCGCTGGAGGTCGCCCAGATCGCCCGGGAGATGGGGGCCCGGCTGGGCTGCGACCCGGACGTGGTGGACACCGCCGGGCTCGCGCACGACCTCGGCCACCCGCCGTTCGGGCACAACGGTGAGGACGCACTGGACACTCTCGCCGCGTCCTGCGGCGGGTTCGAGGGCAACGCGCAGACACTGCGGGTACTGACCCGGCTGGAGGCCAAGGTGCTGGCCGCCGACGGGACGTCCGCCGGGCTGAACCTGACCCGCGCCTCGCTCGACGCGGTCAGCAAGTACCCCTGGCCGCGCCGGCCGGGACAGCGCAAGTTCGGGGCGTACGCCGACGACCTGGCGGTCTTCACCTGGCTGCGGGCCGGCGCGCCGGCCGAGGGGCGGCGCTGCCTGGAGGCGCAGGTGATGGACTGGGCCGACGACGTGGCGTACTCGGTGCACGACGTGGAGGACGGCATCCACGGCGGGTACGTGACGCTGCGCCCGCTGCTGACCGATCCGGACGAACGGGCCGCGCTCTGCGCCGACGTCGCCGCCGCCTACTCCGGCGAGTCTCCGGCCGACCTCGGTGAGGTGCTGCTCGACCTGCTCGCCGACCCGGTGCTCACGCCGCTCGCCGAGTACGACGGCAGCCACCGGGCGCAGGCCGCGTTGAAGGCGACCACCAGCGTGCTGACCGGCCGGTTCGTCTCGACCGTGGTGGCCGCCACCCAGGAGCGGTTCGGCCCCGGCCCGCACCGCCGGTACGCCGCCGACCTGGTCGTGCCCCGGCGGATCCGGGCCCGGTGCGCGCTGCTCAAGGGCATCGCGCTGCGGTACGTGATGCGCCGCCCCGGTGCCCTGAGCCGTTACCAGCGGCAGCGGGCGATCCTCGCCGAGCTGGTCGCGGTCCTCGTCGACCGGGCGCCGGACGCGCTCGACCCGATCTTCGCCCCGGTGTGGCGGGCCGCGCCGGACGACGCCGCCCGGCTGCGGGTGGTGATCGACCAGGTCGCCTCGCTCACCGACCCGGCCGCGGTGGCCTGGCACGCCCGCCTGGTCGGGGGTGGGGCACCGTCGGTGGGGCGCGGTGTGAAGTTAGGTTAACCTAACCAGCATGACGGAGCGCCAGAAGAAGGTCACGACCGCCCGGGTGGTACGCACCGGGCGGCCCACCCCGCACCTGATCCGGCTGGTGCTCGGTGGCGAGGAACTGACCGGCCTGCCGGTGGGTGAGTTCACCGACCACTACATCAAGATCGTCTTTCCGGTGCCGGGGGTCGACTACCCGCAGCCGATGGACCTCGCGGCGATCTGCCGCGACCGGCCCCGGGAGCAGTGGCCCCGGCTGCGCGCGTACACCGTGCGGGCCTGGGACGCGGTGGCCGGCGAGCTCACCGTGGACGTGGTGCAGCACGGCGACGCGGGGCTGGCCGGCCCGTGGGCGGCCGCCCTGCGCCCCGGTGACCCGGTGCACTTCGTCGGCCCCGGCGGGGCGTACGCCCCGAGCCCGGACGCCGACTGGCACCTGCTGGTGGGCGACGAGAGCGCGCTGCCGGCGATCGCCGCGTCCCTGGAGCGGCTGCCCTCCGGCGCCCCGGCCACGGTCCTGGTCGAGATCGGCGACCCGGCGCAGGAGCAGCGGCTGCCCAGCCCGGGCGCGGTCCGGCTGACCTGGCTGCACCGGGGCGACCGGCCGGTCGGCGAGGCCCTCGTCGCGGCGGTCCGCGGGCTGGAGTTCCCGCCCGGCACGGTGCACGCCTTCGTGCACGGTGAGGCGACCTTCGTCCGCGAGTTGCGCCGCCTGCTGCGCGTCGAGCGCGCCGTGCCCCGCGAGCAGCTCTCCATCTCCGGCTACTGGCGGCAGGGCATCGACGACGAGGGCTGGCGCGCCGCCAAGCCCGACTGGAACCGCCAGGTCGAAGCCGACGAGTCCACCCCCCTCCCCGCCTAAC
>NZ_POUB01000255.1 GCF_003236335.1 Micromonospora deserti | reverse complement strand
GCTAGTCTCGTGGGCTCGGAGATGTTTATAAGAGACAGGTCTTGGCGTCGGCCTGGCCGCGCGTGGTCTTCATGACCGCGCCGACCAGCGCGCCGGCCGCGGCGACCTTGCCGCTGCGGACCTTGTCGGCGATGACCGGGTTGGCGGCGATCGCCTCGTCCACGGCGGCGATGAGCGCGCCGGTGTCCGAGACCACCTCCAGGTTGCGGTTGGTCATGATCTCGGTCGGCGATCCCTCGCCGGCCACCACGCCCTCCAGGACGGTACGGGCCAGCTTGTCGGTGAGCTTGCCGGCGTCGACCAGGCGCTGCAGCTCGGCGACCTGCCCCGGGGTGGCGCCGACGTCGGCCAACTCCACGCCGGACACGTTGGCCCGGCGGGACAGCTCACCCAGCCACCACTTGCGGGCGGCGGCGGGGGTGGCGCCGGCGGCCACGGTCGCCTCGATCAGCTCGACCGCGCCGGCGTTGAGCACCGACTGCATGTCCGCCTCGGACAGGCCCCACTGCTCCTGCAGCCGCCGCCGGTGCAGCCGGGGCAGCTCGGGCAGGGCGGCCTTCAGCTCGGCCACCCAGGCCGGGTCCGGCGCCAGCGGCACCAGGTCGGGCTCCGGGAAGTACCGGTAGTCCGTCGCGGTCTCCTTGGACCGGCCGGGCGTGGTGTCCCCGCTGTCCTCGTGGAAGTGCCGGGTCTCCTGGGTGATCCGGCCACCCGCGTCGAGCACCGACGCCTGCCGGATGATCTCCGACCGGACGGCCCGTTCGACCGACCGCAGCGAGTTGACGTTCTTGGTCTCGGTGCGGGTGCCCCACTCCTGGCCGGGCAGGTTGAGGGAGGTGTTCACGTCGCAGCGCAGCGACCCCTCCTCCATCCGCACGTCCGAGACACCGAGCGAGCGGATCACGTCGCGCAGCTCGGTGACGTACGCGCGGGCCACCTCCGGGGCGAGCGCGCCGGTGCCGGCGACCGGCTTGGTGACGATCTCGACCAGCGGGATGCCGGCCCGGTTGTAGTCGACCAGCGACTCGGTCGCGCCGTGGATCCGGCCGGTGGCGCCGCCGACGTGCAGCGTCTTGCCGGTGTCCTCCTCCAGGTGCACCCGCTCGATGCCGATGCGCACCAGCTCACCGCCGACCTCGACGTCGAGGTAGCCGTCCACGCAGAGCGGCTCGTCGTACTGGCTGATCTGGAAGTTCTTCGGCATGTCCGGGTAGAAGTAGTTCTTCCGGGCGAACCGGCACCACTCGGCGATGGAGCAGTTCAACGCCAGGCCGATCCGGATGGTCGCCTCGATGGCGGCCTTGTTGGCCACCGGCAGCGAGCCGGGCAGGCCGAGGCAGACCGGGCAGACCCGGGTGTTCGGCTCGCCGCCGAAATCGGTCGGGCAGCCGCAGAACATCTTCGTCCGGGTGCCCAGCTCGACGTGGGTCTCCAGGCCGATCACCGGTTCGTAGCGCGCCACGACCTCGTCGTACGCGGGCAGTGTCGTCGTCATCGGTGCTCCTGCCTCACAGTGCCGGTGGGGTGAACGTGCCGACGGCGCTCTCCAGCGCGGCGGCGACCCGATACATCCGGTCGTCGGCCATCGTCGGGGCCATGACCTGCAGACCGACCGGCAGACCGTCGGAGAGCCCGCACGGCACCGAGATACCCGGCCCGCCGTACAGGTTGGTCGGGATGGTGAACAGGTCGGCCAGGTACATCTGGTACGGGTCGGCGGTGCGCGCGCCGATCGGGAACGCCACGAACGGGGTGGTCGGCGAGATCAGTGCGTCCACCCGCTCGAAGGCGGCGGTGAAGTCGCGGGTGATCAGGGTGCGGACCTTCTGCGCCTGCCCGTAGTAGGCGTCGTAGTAGCCGGACGACAGCGCATACGTGCCGATCATGATGCGGCGCTTGACCTCGGGACCGAAGCCGGCCTCCCGGGTCAGCGACATGACCTCCTCCAGCGACCGGTTGCCGTCGTCGCCGACCCGCAGGCCGAACCGGACCCCGTCGAACCGGGCCAGGTTGGAGGAGCACTCGCTCGGCGCGATCAGGTAGTACGCCGGCAGCGCGTACGTGAAGTGCGGGCAGGAAACCTCCACGATCTCGGCGCCCAGCTTGGTCAGCGTGTCGACCGCCTCGCGGAAGGCGGCCATCACGCCCGGCTCGCCGCCCTCGCCGGCGAACTCGGTGACCACACCGAGCTTCACACCGGTCAGGTCGCCGGTCGCGCCGAGCTTCGCCGCGGTCACCACATCCGGCACCGGCTGCGGGATGGAGGTGGAGTCACGCGGGTCGTGCCCGCCGATCACCTCGTGCAGCAGCGCGGCGTCGAGCACGGTGCGGGCGCACGGGCCGGGGGTGTCCAGCGAGGAGGAGAAGGCGACCAGGCCGTAGCGGGAGGTGCCGCCGTAGGTGGGCTTCGCGCCGACGGTACCGGTGACCGCGCCGGGCTGGCGGATCGAGCCGCCGGTGTCCGAGCCGATCGCCAGCGGCGCCTCGTACGCCGCGAGGGCCGCCGCGCTGCCACCGCCGGAACCGCCCGGGATGCGGCTCAGGTCCCAGGGGTTGTGGGTCGGTCCGTACGCCGAGTACTCGGTGGAGGAGCCCATCGCGAACTCGTCCATGTTGGTCTTGCCGAGCATCACCGTGCCGGCGGCGCGCAGCCGCTGCACGATCGTCGAGTCGTACGGCGGGCGCCAGCCCTCCAGGATCTTCGACCCGACGGTGGTCGGCACGCCCTTGGTGGTGAGCACGTCCTTCACCGCGACCGGTACGCCGGCCAGCGGGCCGAGCCGCTCGCCCGCGGCCCGGCGGGCGTCGACCTCCCGCGCCGCGGCGAGCGCGCCCTCGACGTCGACGTGCAGGAAGGCGTTCACCCGGTCGTCGACCGCGGCGATCCGGTCCAGGTGGGCCTGGGTGACCTCGACGGCGCTCGTCCCGCCGCCGGCCACCAGGCCGGCGATCTCCGTCGCGGTCATCCGCGTCAGGTCACTCATGCCGCCGCCTCGCTCCGCTCATCGGCGCCCTGCACGCCGGGCACCCTGCCGATCCGCTCGCCACGCTCGCTCATGAAGCCACATCCTCATCCAGGATCCGCGGTACGCGGAACCGCTGCTGCTCGGCGTCGGGCGCGCCCGACAGTGCCTCCTGCGGCGTCAGGCACGGGGTCACCACGTCCTCGCGCAGGACGTTGGTCAGCGGCACGGAGTGCGACGTCGGCGGGATGTCCGCCGCGGCGACCTCGCCGACCTGGGCGACCGCCTGGAGGATCACGTCGAGCTGGCCGGCGAAGGTGTCCAGCTCCTCCTCGGTGACGGCGAGCCGCGACAGTCGCGCCAGGTGCGCGACCTCCTCGCGGGAGATGGCGGCCATCGGTGCCCCCTTCGTGGCTGTCCTGCTGGGTCTGGGTGCCGGCCGCGCGGCGCTGGTGCGTGACGCGCGGTGACCGGAGCGAGTCTATTGTTCCGCGCCGGCGGCGCGGCCCCGACTCCCCCTCCGGGCCCGGGCCAGCCGCCTCACCGGGCGGGCCGGCGGGGGAGCCCGGGGCCCGGGCCGGGAGCCGGGCGCACCGGGCGGTAGCGGGACAGCCAGGACACCAGTTCCTCGGCCGGCATCGGCCGGGCGTAGAACCAGCCCTGCGCCGCGTCGCACCCCGCCGTGTGCAACATCCGCCAGGTCCGTTCGTCCTCCACGCCCTCGGCCACCACCCGCAGCCCCAACGCCCCGGCCAGCTCGATCATCGACCGGACGATGGCCGCGTCGTCCGGGTCCTCGGCCATGCCCAGCACGAAGGAGCGGTCCACCTTCACCTCGGATAGTGGCAGCCGGCGCAGGTGCTGCAACGAGGAGTACCCGGTGCCGAAGTCGTCCAGCGCGATGCCCACGCCGATGCGGTGCAGCCGCGCGATGGTGGCCAGCACCCGGCGCGGGTCGGCCATCAGGGCGCCCTCGGTGATCTCCAGTTGCAGCCGCTGCGGCGGCACCCCGTACCGGGCGAGCCGGTCGGCGATCTGCTCGGCGATCTCGCCGGTGTGCAGGTCCCGCACGCTGACGTTGAGCGCCGCCCGCAGGCCGATCCCGGCCGCCGACCACTTGGCGAGCTGCTCCACCACGTCGTCGACGACCCGGCGGGTGAGCAGCCGCATCACCGCGCTCTGCTCGGCGACCCGGATCAGCTCCTCCGGGTCGACCATCCCGCGCCGGGGGTGCCGCCAGCGCAGCAGCGCCTCGACGCCGACCACCTCGCCGGTGGCGATGGCGATCTGCGGCTGGTAGTACATGGTGATCTCACCCGCGTCACCGGCCGGGTCGCCGTCGACGCCCCACCGCCGGGCCGCGTCCACCCGGGCGGCCCGCCGGCCCGTGGCGGCGTCGGCGCCGCGGCGCCCGTTCGCGCCGTCGTCCGCTGCGGCGCCCCGCCGGCGTACGTGGGCCTCCCCGCGCTCGGCGCCCGGCCGGCGGGGGCCGTCCGCCCGGTCCGGGCCGACCTCGGCGGGGCGGGCGGAGCGCCGGCGGGTCGGATCGGCGGCGGTGAGGATCTGGTTGATCAGCTCGTCGGAGTGCACCGGCTCGGCCGCGCGGCGGCGCCGCGGCCACCGGCGGCCCGAGCCGTTGTCCGGTGGCAGACCGCTCCCGGCGGCGGGCAGTTCGGCCCCATCACCGCCGCGCACCCCGCCCGGCTGGTCCGCCGGCACCACCGGCGCGCCGGGCCCGGCCGTCCTGGCCGCGTCACCGGCGCCCGGATCGTCCCCGGCCGCCGGCACCACCTGGACAACCCCGGCCGGTTCGGGCAGCCCGGTGGGCGGGCCACCGGCCGACGGGCCGGACTCCAGCACCCGGCGCAGGTCGGCGAGGAGCCCGAGCCGCTCCGCGGAGTTGTGGTCGGACTCGGCGGCGTAGACGGCGACCGTGTCGTTGCGGTGCTTGGCGTCGTACATCGCCACGTCGGCGTGGCGCATCAGGGTGGCGAAGTCCTCGCCGTGTTCGGGGAAGACCGCGATGCCGATCGAACCGCCGACGTCCAGCGGCAGGCCGTCCAGCGGCACCGGTTCGGCGAGCGCGCGGACCACCCGGTCGGCGAGTCCCCGGGCCTCGGCCACGTCCGTCAGCCCGGTCATCACGATGGCGAACTCGTCCCCGCCGAGCCGGGCGACCATGTCGTCCCCGACCACCGTGGTCAGCCGGACGCTCACCTCCACCAGCAGCCGGTCCCCCACCGCGTGCCCCAGCGCGTCGTTGACGTTCTTGAACCGGTCCAGGTCGATCAGCAGCAACGCCAGGTGGGCGTCGGGCTCACCCCGGGCCGCCCGCTCGGCGTGCAGGTGCACCTGTTCGCCGATCTCGGCCAGCAGCGCCTTGCGGTTGGGCAGGCCGGTGAGCGGGTCGAGGGAGGCGAGCTGCTGCTGTTCGACGCTGAGTCGGGCCATCCGGTAGACCGCGAACAGCGGGACCAGCACCAGCGGGATCAACGCCGCGCTGGCCCGGGCCGCGGCGACCAGCACCGGCGCGAGCAGCAGCAGGGAACCGGTGGAGAGCAGCTCGAACCCGAGCCCCTGGCGGAGGCCGGGCCACCAGCGGTCGCCGAAGCGCAGCTGCACGGCGGCGCTGACCAGCCCGTAGTTGACCACGAACCAGGCCAGCGTGGCGCCGCCCACCGCCGCCACGTCGGTCCAGCCCAGCCGGCCGCCGTCGAAGATGCCGCCGGGCCCGAGCCGGGTGACGGTGTACGCGACACCGAGGGCGCAGGCGTACTGGCCGGCGTTGAACCCGGTCCGCCAGGCGGCGTGCCCCATCCGCCAGCCCGACACGACCACGGCCACCGCCTGAACGGCCACCGCCGGCCCCAGCCCCCAGCCGAGCAGGATCGCGAAGGTGAAGCAGGTCGACGGGAAGACCGCCGAGGAGTGCCGGCGGCCGGGTGGGACGAACGGGCGGGCGTCGCAGACCACCGCGAGCACCGCCATCGTCCAGAACGCCGCCGGCATCCGGGGCAGCTGACCGGGCAGCGCCGCCAGCGGGGCGGCCGAGATCAGCACGGCCACGGCGAAAACCGTGGCCACGAAGGCGGAGAACGGCGTCGTCCGTTCGGGTGGGACGAAGTTGCGCGGATCGGCGGTCTCCATCACACCTCCCGGACGACGGCTGGCGTGTTCGTTCACACGCCGTGCACCAATGAAACGCCCTCGGTGCCGGTTTTGCCGGTATGACAGTCACGAATCGGTCGTAGTCGTAATTAAGTTGGTATACGCGGCCGAGTGCCCGCAAGATCCCCACAGCACCCCGACGGCTCTGCCGCGCCGCCACCCCCGCACGGCTGAGCGGTCCGGCAGGCGGCGCTCGGCGCGCCGGCGAAGTCGCGGAAGCGGGGCGGCCGTACCGGCGGGTCAGCCCTCGACCCGGGCGACCTTCCGGGCGGCGTCCGGCCCGGCGTCGAGGAGCACCCCGAAGCCCTCTTCGTCCAGCACCGGGACCTTGAGGCTGGCCGCCTTGTCGGCCTTGGAGCCGGGGTTGTCGCCCACCACCACGAAGCCGGTCTTCTTGGACACCGAGCCGCTCACCTTGCCGCCGCGGCTCTGGATCGCCTCGGCGGCCTGGTCCCGCGAGAACCCGGCCAGGGTGCCGGTGACCACCACCGTCACCCCCTCCAGCGGGCGCGGGCCCTCCTCGCCCGCCTCCTCGGCCATCCGCACCCCGGCCTCGGCCCACTTGCGGACCACCGCGCGGTGCCAGTCGACGGCGAACCACTCCCGGATGCTGGCCGCGATCGTCGGCCCGACCCCGTCGACGGAGGCGAGCTCCTCCTCGCTGGCCTCGTCGATCGCCTCGATGGAGCGGAAGTGCCGGGCCAGCGCCTGGGCGGCGGTCGGGCCGACGTGCCGGATGGAGAGCGCCACCAGGACCCGCCACAGGTCGCGCTCCTTGGCCACGGCGAGGTTGTCGAGCAGCTTGACCGCGTTGCTGCCCAGGCTGCCGTCCTTGTTGACGAAGAACGGGGAGCGGGACAGCTGCTCGGCGTCGAGGGCGAACAGGTCGCCCTCGTCGGTGATGATCCCGGCGTCGAGCAGCGCGGCGGCGCCCTTGTAGCCGAGCACCTCGATGTCGAAGGCGCCCCGGCCGGCGAGGTGGAACACCCGCTCGCGCAGCTGCGCGGGGCAGCTGCGGGTGTTGGGGCAACGGATGTCGACGTCGCCCTCCTTCGCCGGGGCCAGCGGGGTGCCGCAGGCCGGGCAGGTGGTGGGCATGACGAACGGGCGGGCGTCGGCGGGCCGCAGGTCGACCACCGGGCCGAGCACCTCGGGGATCACGTCGCCGGCCTTGCGCAGCACCACCGTGTCGCCGATCAGCACGCCCTTGCGCTCCACTTCGCGGGCGTTGTGCAGGGTGGCCAGCGCGACCGTGGAGCCCGCCACCCGCACCGGTTCCAGCACGGCGAACGGGGTGACCCGGCCGGTGCGCCCGACGTTGACGTCGATGTCGAGCAGCTTGGTGGTCACCTCCTCCGGCGGGTACTTGAAGGCGATCGCCCAGCGGGGCGCCCGGCTGGTCGAGCCGAGCCGGCCCTGGATGGAGACCGGGTCGACCTTGACCACCACGCCGTCGATCTCGTGCTCGACGTCGTGCCGGTGCTGCGCGTAGTGGGCGATGTATTCGGCGACGCCGGCCAGGTCGGGCACCACCCGCCAGCGGTCGCTGGTCGGCAGCCCCCACGCCTTGAGCGCCGCGTACGACTCGGACTGCGCCGTCGGCTGGAAGCCGCGCCGGGCGCCGATGCCGTGCGCCACCAGCCGCAGCGGCCGGGACGCGGTGATTCGCGGATCCTTCTGGCGCAGGCTGCCGGCGGCCGCGTTGCGCGGGTTGGCGAACGGCGCCTTGCCCTGCTCCACCAGCCCGGCGTTGAGGTCGGCGAACGCGGCGACCGGGAAGTAGATCTCGCCACGGACCTCGAGGAACTCCGGCACGTCGGGGAACTCGTCCGAGTGCGTCAGCTGGCCCGGCACGTCGCGGATGCTGCGGACGTTGGCGGTGACGTCCTCGCCGGTGCGGCCGTCGCCGCGGGTCGCCGCCCGGACGAGCCGCCCGCGTTCATAGGTGAGGTTGATGGCCAGCCCGTCGACCTTCAGCTCGCAGAGGTAGGGCACCGGCCCGCCGGCGTCCCGCTCGACCCGCTCGGCCCAGGCCGCCAGCTCCTCGTCGGCGAAGGCGTTGTCGAGCGAGAGCATCCGCTCGGCGTGGGCGACCGGGGTGAAGTCGGTGGAGAAGGTGCCACCGACCCGCTGGGTCGGCGACTCGGGCGTCCGCAGCGCCGGGAACTGCGCCTCCAGCGCCTCCAGCTCGCGCAGCTGCCGGTCGAACTCGGCGTCGGAGATGGTCGGCGCGTCCAGCACGTAGTAGCGGTACTGGTGCTCGGTGAGCTCCTGGCTCAGGGTGGCGTGCCGCTCCCGCGCCTGCGGGGTCGGCTCGGCGCCGGCCGCCGCCTCCTGCGCCGGGCTGACCTGCTGAGGGATGGCTTCCTCGGACACCGCTGTGACCTCCCGTGTTTCCGCTACCCCGGCACCGTATCCGGCGGGTGGGACATTCCGCCGCCCACCCGCCACCTCACCCTCCCCCCTTTCTCTTATACACATCTCCGAGCCCACGAGACTAGC
>NZ_POUB01000254.1 GCF_003236335.1 Micromonospora deserti | reverse complement strand
GTGGAGGTGCTGGAGCCCCGGGGAAGCCGTGGGGAGGGGCTTCGGCCTGCCGGGCTCTTGCAACAGGGGCTGAAATTTTCCGAAAGGTTACAAGCGTGTTGCAGCGGCTGTCAACGAATGGACATACGTCACTACGCTGGGTGACGTTTCCGGCACGCACGGCGGGCGGGCCGGGGGCCGTACACGCGCCCCGGCCCGGGACGGTTCGACACCCGCGGGGAGAAATTTTCCGCCTCGCTGATCCGCCCGCCGGGTAGGTCCGTACTGGAGGAGGGAGCAGGGTCGGCCGGCGGTGCGCCGCCGCGAGACGATCGAGGAGCAGATGGCCCCGGGACAGCAGAATCAGAAGGCGGCGAGCGTCCGGACCATGAGCACCAGCCGGGGGATGCGCGCCCGGTCCCGCCCGGCGGTGATCCTGTTGAGCGTGTCGGCGTTCGCCGCGGTGTGGGCGGTGACCATGCTCACCGGGTTGGCCGGGCCCGCGTACGCGTACGGGTTCTTCTTCACCGAGTTCTTCGCCGGGGTGATCGCCCTGGTCGCGCTCAGCCTCACCGTGATGATGGGGCTGCTGGCCACCGACCGGCTGGTGTTGCTGATCCGGCACCGGGTGCTGCTCCAGTCCGCGCACCGGGCCACCGGCATCCTCGGCGTCGCCGGGCTGGTCGTCCACGTGATCACGAAGATCGCCACCGGCCGGGCGGCGGGCACCGACGCCGTGGTGCCCTTCGTCGGCGGCCGGGGCCTCTACGTCGGCCTCGGCACGGTCGCCGCGCTGCTGATGGTGAGCGTGCTCTGGACCGGCGTCATCCGGGCCCGCTTCGCCGGCGTCGGTCCGAAGTGGCTCTGGCGGACGCTGCACTCCGCCGCGTACCTGTCGTGGCCGTTCGCCATCATCCACGGGCTCAACGCCGGCCGCCCGCCGCAGCCCTGGGTCGTGGTCAGTTACGTCGCCTGCCTGCTGCTGGTCGTGCTCGCCCTGCTGGTGCGGCTCTCGGTGAGCCTCGGCCGGCGCAGCCGGGAGCATCACCAGGCCGCGGCGAGGAACGAGGCCCTGGCCGGCCGGCCGGCCGAGGAGACCCGGGGTCGCGCCCTGCTCAAGGGCCTGACCCGCGGCCGTGCCGGGGCCGAGGAGCCGGACGGCCGGTCCGGCCGGGAGACGGGCTGGGCCGAGACCACGCTCGCCGGGACGTGGGCCGCGCCCGGCAGCCGCCGGCGCGACCCGGAGCGGTTCACCGTTCCGGTGGTGCCCGAGCCGGGTTCGCTGCGCGAACCGGTGCGGCCCAGTCGCCGCCGGCGCGAGGAGGACCGCCAGCCGGTGGCCGACCGGCGGGACGAGGGCCGGCCGGCCCGGCGCCGCGAGGAGGAGTGGGAGCCGGCGACGGCCCGGGACGACGACCGGCCCGCCCGCCGCCGGGCGGCGGCGGAACGGGAACCGGTGGCCGGACGGCGGTCGCGGCGGCGCGCGGAGGACACGGAGCCGGTGGTCGCCCGGCGAACCGAGGAACGTCCGTCGCGGCGCCGGGACGCGGAGCCCGCACCGACCGGCCGGCGCCAGCGCGACGACGAGGAGATCGGCCGGACCTCCCGCCGGGCGCGGGACGACGCCGACACCGGCAGCCGGTACTCGGCGCCGCCCCGGCGCCGATCCGCCGAGCCGGAGGAGCCCTGGGACAGCCCCCGCCGCTGGGAGACCGACGCGCCGACCTCCGCCGGGCCGATCTCGGGCGGGCCCATCTCCGCCGGGCCGGTGTCCGCCGGACCGATCTCGGGCGGGCCGATCTCCGCCGCGCCGCGCAGCGGCGGTGGCCGGCACAGCGCCGAGGAGGACGTGCCGGAGGAGCCGGACTACTGGCGACCGCCGGCCCGGTACGTGCCCGAGGAGATCCCCGCCGACGACACGCCGACCCTGGTCGACCTCGCCTCCCGCCGGGCCCGCCGGACCGCCGGCGAGAGCCGCCGGCGGCGCCGGGCCAACGCCGACGCGGTGGACGGGGCGTACTGGGCGGGGCTGCGGGGCGAGGCGAAGTGATGCGTACCACCGTGCCCCCGGTGGCCTGCGTCGGTGAGCCCCGGCTCACCGCCGGGTTCGCCGAGTTCGGCCGCCTCGACCTGCTCGCCCACGAGGAGGTGCACGGGCCGATCGGGCCGATGGAACCGGCCAACCTGCTCCGGCTCGCCGAGGGCATCCAGCTCAAGGGCAAGGGCGGGGCCGGCTTCCCGCTCGCCAGGAAGCTGCGCGCGGTGCTGGAGTCCTGCGAGCGGCAGGACCTGTCCGCCGTGGTGGTGGTCAACGCCACCGAGGGGGAACCGGCGAGCTGGAAGGACAAGGTACTGCTCACCCGGGCCCCGCACCTCATCCTCGACGGCGCCGCGCTGGCCGCGTACGCGCTGGACGCCGACGAGATCGTCGTCGGGGTGGCCGACGACGGGGTGGGCCGGGAGTCGCTGACCGAGGCGCTCCAGGAGCGCCGGATGCCGGTGCCCACCAGCATCGTCTCCGTGCCGCACCGGTTCATCTCCGGGGAGGGCGGCGCGCTGGTCAACGGGATCAACGGCCTGCCGCACATCCCGCCGGGCACCAAGAAGCGCTCCAGCGACTCCGGCGTCGGCGGGCTGCCCACCCTGCTCTCCAACGCAGAGACCTTCGCGCAACTCGCGGTCGCCGCCCGGCTCGGCCCGTACGAGTACGCCGCGCTGGGCACCGACGACGAGCCGGGAACCGTGCTGCTCACCGTCACCGGCGTGGCGAAGCGGCCGGCGGTGGTGGAGTGCGCCGCCGGCACCCCGCTGCGGGAGATCCTCGACCTGTGCGAGGTGCCGGACGGCCCGGGCATCCTGACGGGCGGCTACCACGGCAAGTGGATCACCCGGGAGGCGGCGGACCGGGCGGAGATCTCCCGCAAGGGCCTCGCCGCCGCCGGCGGCACGCTCGGCGCCGGCGTCGTCCTCCCGCTCGGCGCGGACACCTGCCCGCTCGGCGAGGCCGCCCAGGTGGTGCGCTACCTCGCCGGTGAGTCCGCCGGCCAGTGCGGACCGTGCAAGATGGGCCTGCCGGACCTGGCCCGGGCGGTCGACCTGGCGGTCTCCGGCAGCGCGCCGGTGGAGGTCGTCCGGGCGGCCGCCGGGGACGTGAAGGGCCGCGGCGCGTGCAGCCACCCCGACGGCACCGCCCGGTTCGCCCTCTCCGCGGTGGAGGTGTTCGCCGAGGACCTGCGGCTGCACACCACCGGCGAGGGGTGCGGCCGGCGGGTCAAGGGCGTGATGGGCCTGCCCGGCGCACCCGACCCGAACCCGCAGAAGCTCACCCTGGACTGGTCCCGCTGCGACGGGCACGGGCTCTGCGCCCACGTGGTGCCGGACTTCATCCGGCTCGACGCCAACGGTTTCCCCGCCTTCCCGTCCACCCCGGTGCCGACCTGGCTGCGGGAGGGCGCGCTGAAGGCGGTCAAGGTCTGCCCCGAACTCGCGCTGCGGCTGTCCAAGGCCGAGTAGCGATCCGTACCGAAGGGAGAGGCGGATGCGGATACTCCGCCCGCAGGTCCGTCCCGGGCGCCCGCCCCACCCCGCCGTCCGGCGCGCCGCACCGGCCGCCGTGCTGGTCGCCGCGCTGCTGGCGACGGCCGGCTGCGGCTCCGGCGGGGAGCCGGCCCGGCCGGCGACGGCCGCCACCGCGTCCCCACCGGCGGCCGGACCGGCCGCGGGGGGTGCCTCGCCGCCGGCCGTTCCGGCGGCGCAGGGACCGGTGACGGTGCCGGACACCCTGCGGTTCACCGCCCAGACCCTCGACGGTACGGCGTTCTCCGCCGCCGACCTGGCCGGCCGGCCGGTGGTGCTGTGGTTCTGGGCGCCCTGGTGCGCCACCTGCGCCAGCCAGGCGTGGACGGTGGCCGAGATCGCCCCGCGCTACCGCGACACCGTGCCGATCATCGGCGTGGCCGGCCTGGGCGAGCAGCGCGCCATGAAGGAGTTCGTCACCGAGTTCGACCTCGCCGGGGTGCCGCAGCTCGACGACCGGGCCGGCACGCTCTGGCGCCGGTTCGAGATCGTCGAGCAGAGCACCTTCGTGATCATCGACCGGGACGGGAAGGTGAGCCACCAGGGCTTCCTCGACGGTGAGGACCTCACCCGGCGGGTCACCGCGCTGGCCGGCTGATCCGCTCCGGTTGTGGCATCTCGCCCTAACCAAGCCGCCGGACACCCCGATATGCCGCATCCCGTGCAGGGGGGGCGAGGACGGCGGACGGTGGGTCGGGAGGCCCGACCCACCGTCGACGTCGGATCGGTCAGCGGGTGGGCGTGAGGCGGTCGGTGCCCATCCGGTCGCGGAGGACGTCGGGGATCAGCACCGAGCCGTCGGGCTGCTGGAACTGCTCCAGGATGGCCGGGAAGAGCCGGCTGGTGGCCAGCGCCGAGCCGTTCAGCGTGTGCACGAACCGGGTCTGCTTGCCGCCCGGCTCCCGGTAGCGGATGGCCGCCCGGCGGGCCTGGTAGTCGCCGGCCCAGGAGACCGATGAGACCTCCTTGTACTTGCCGGTGCTCGGCATCCAGACCTCGATGTCGAGCGTCTTGCGCATCGAGGCGCTGGCGTCGCCGGCGGCCAGCAGGCTGCGCCGGTAGTGCAGGCCGAGCCGCTCCACCAAGCTCTCGGCGTGGGTGAGCATCTCCTCCAGCGCCGCGTCCGCCTGCTCCGGCAGGGCGAACTGGAAGATCTCCACCTTGTTGAACTGGTGCCCGCGCACCGTGCCGCGCTCGTCGGAGTGCGACCCGGCGCTCTCCCGCCGATAGCACGGGGTGTACGCGAACGCCCTCAGCGGCAGCTTCCCGGTCTCCAGGATCTCGTCCTGGTACGCCCCGAGGATCGCCGTCTCCGACGTGGGCAGCAGGAACTGCCCGCGCGGGGCCGACTCCCTGTCCAGGTGGTAGACGTCGTCGTAGAACTTCGGGAACTGGCCGGCCGCGTAGCCGGCGCTGTCCAGCAGCAGGTGCGGCGGGAGCAGGAACTCGTAGCCGGCCGCGAGGTGCTGGTCGACGAACCAGTTGATCAGCGCCCACTCCAGCCGGGCGCCGAGACCCGTGTAGATCCAGAAGCCGGAGCCGCCGAGCTTGACGCCCCGCTCGTAGTCGACCAGACCCAGCGACCGGGACAGCTCGACGTGGTCGCGGACCTTCTCGATGGCCGGCGGCGTACCGAAGGTCTTGACCACCCGGTTGGCCTCCTTGCCGCCGGCGACGACGTCGTCGGCGGGCAGGTTGGGCAGCTCGCTCATCGCCCTGCGCAGCCGGGCCTGCACCTCGTCCAGCTGACTCTCCAGCTCGGCGAGCTGCTTGCGCTCGGCCTCGGGGGCGGTGACCTGCGGCTCGACGCCGGCCCGCTTCGCCTGCGCGTACGCCCGCGCCTCGGCCTTGCGGCGCTGCCGCTCGGCGTCGATCTCGCTGATCAGCGCCCGGCGCTCCTGGTCGAGCCGCTGGATCTCGTCCAGGGCCCGGGTGACCTCGGCGGGATCCAGTCGCTTCGCCAGCGCGGTCGCCACCGCCTCGCGATCCTTCCGGATCAACTCCATGTCGAGCATGCTGCTCCGTACGCCTCCGTCCGGGGAGTCGGGTGGATCCCCAGATGCTACCGTCGCGGCCCGGTCGGGCCCCGGCCCGGTCGCCGAAGTCCCGACCAGGCGAGGGCCGCGCGGGGCGCCGGCCGCGGGGCGGGCCGGGGCGGTCAGAGCCGGATCGGCATCAGGATGGAGAAGGCGTCTGCGTCGTCCGGCCGGCGGACCGCCAGCGGGGCGATCGGGCCGTCCAGCTCCAGCACGAGCTGCCCCCGGCCGCCGGCGTCGAGGGCCTGGAGCAGGTAGCCACCGTTCACCCCGACCCGGAACGCGTCCCCGGTCAGCTCGCCCGGGCCGACCAGCCGCACCCCGCCCCGGCCGTCCGGGCTGAGCACCGTCACGGTGACCGGGGCGCCGTCCTGCCCGCGACTGACGACCGGGGCGTCCACGCTGGTCAGCGCCGCGCGCAGCGCCGCCACGTCGACCGTCAACCGGTGCGCCGGCCCGTCGTCGGGCGCCGCCCGCAGCAGGCGCCGGTAGTCCGGGAAGTCGTACGGCAGGGCGGCGGCGTCGACCGTCCGGCCGGCCACGGAGACCGAGACCATGCCGGCGGCGGCGGTCAGGTGGGCCTCGGGGGTGATCCCGGCGCCGGTGTCGAGCAGAGCGCGCGCCTCGTCGACGAAGCCGGCCGGGGCGAGCAGGCGCACCGGCGGGCCGTCCATCTTCCCGCCGGCCCGGGCCACCGCCAGCCGGTGCCGGTCGGTGGCCACCAGCCGGACCCCGCCGTCGGCCAGGTCGAGCAGCACGCCGGTCAGCACCGGCAGGTCCGGGTCGGTGCCGACCGCGAAGCGGACCGCGTCCACCGCGGCGGCGAGTTCGGTGCGGGACAGGACGAGGCGGGTGGTCATCGGGAGCTCCTCCGGGCTGATCAGGGTGCGGATCCGGGAGAGCTCGCGGCGGGCGTCGGCGAGCCCGTCCTCCAGCCGCCGCAGGTGCGCGTCGAGCAGCCGGTGCACCTCGGCCGGTGCGGACCGCAGCGCGATGGCGATCTCCGCCACCGGCAGGCCGACCCGGCGCAGCCCGGCCACCAGCCGGGCCGGCGTCACCTGCTCCTCCCGGTACCAGCGGTAGCCGGTCACCGGGTCGACCAGGGCCGGCACCAGCACCCCGGCCGAGTCGTAGAACCGCAGGGCACTCACCGTCAGGCCGCTGGCCCGGGCCAGCTCGCCGATGCTGCGCAGGTCGCTCTCCACGCCGATGATCCTGTCGTCTCAACCTGCTTGAGGGTCAAGCCCGGGCGGCCCGGTTCGGGGGCGTCGGGGCCCCAGCCGGGAGCGCAGCCGAGGCCGATGCGGTCAGCGCGGCGCGTCCAGCACCCGGAAGGTGATCCCGGCCCTGACCAGCCGGTCCAGCAGGGCGTCGCCCATCGCGGCCACCGGGGTGACCTGCCCGGCGGTCGGCGGCAGCTCGTCCAGCGCCAGGCAGAGCGCCGACTCGGCGAGCATCTTCGCCGTCTCGTCGTAGCCCGGGTCGCCGCCGGACACCTCGGTCAGCACCCGCCGGCCGCCGCCGACGCCGACGAACCGCACCCGGAACCACGACTTCGCCCGCTGCTGCGGCGTCGGCCCCTGCCCGGAGGAGAGCCGCCTCAGCAGCCAGCGTCGGGCCGGCGGCAGCTTCACCAGCCCGACCACACCCCCCAGCGCGGCCGCGCCGGCCAGCACGGTGGGCAGCCGCTTCACCGCGGCGAAGTGCCGGTAGCGGAAGTCCGGGCCGTACTCGGGGCGGGCGGCCGCCGAGCGGCGGACCACCTGCGGGTCGATGGTGGGCAGCGGCACTGTCCACACGCCCAGCTCCTTCGAGCGGGCGACGCGGCCCGGCACCGCGCGGACGCGACGGTCATCCGGCCGGGGTTCGACCTGCCGGCGCTCCCGCGCCGCCCGGGACATCTGCTTCGTCCGGGAGAAGGCCGTCAGCGCCGAGTGGTACGTGCCGGCGGAGAACCGCCCGCCGGCCCGGACCAGACCATCGACGGTGACCGGCACGCCGGCCGGGAGGTGCTTGAGGGTGTACCAGACCCCCAGGTCGTACGGGATCGAGTCGAAGCCGCAGGTGTGCACGAGCCGGGCCCCGGTGCGCACCGCCTCGGCGTGGTGGCGTACGTACATCAGGTCAACGAACTCGGGCTCGCCGGTGATGTCCAGGTAGTCGGTGCCGGCGCGGGCGCAGGCGGCCACCAGCGGCTCCCCGTGGTGGACGTACGGGCCCACGGTCGTCGCCACCACCCGGGCGCTCTCGGCCACCGCCCGCAGCGACCCCGGGTCGGTCACGTCGGCGGTGAGCAGCGGCAGCCCGGCCAGCGCCGGGTCGATCGCGGCCAGCCGGTCCCGGACCGCGGCCAGCTTGCCGGGATTGCGCCCGGCCAGCGCCCAACGCAGCCCGGCCGGCGCGTGCCGCGCCAGGTACTCGGCGGTCAGCCCGCCGGTGAACCCGGTGGCCCCGAACAGCACGATCTCGTACGCCCGCTCCTCACCCATCCGCCGAGTCTGCCACCCGCCGCGCCGGGCTGGCAGGGGGCGCCGCCCGCCTCATCCCGGCGGCTCCGCCGGGCGGTCCAGCGCGGAGCGGTCCGCGCGGAGCACCTCACCGGTCTCGGCGAGCTGCTTCACCTGCCGCAGCGCCGCGCGGATCAGCAGCCCGGGATCGTCGCCCAGCAGGTGGGCGACGATCCCGGTGGGCGTCGCTCCGGCCAGCGGGCGGGCGGCGAGTTCACAGCCCCGGCACCCGGGGGCCGGCCGCACCTCGACCTGGATCGCGCCGCCGAGCCGGCGCAGCGGCTCCGGCCACCGGCCGCCGGGCAGCACCTCGCCGGGCGCCCGGCCGACCGTCACCACCTGCCAGCGTCCGGGCCGCCCGGTCGCGCCCGTCGCGCGGGGCCAGCCCGCCCGTCGCCGGACAGCCAGCGCCCCCAGCGCCGCCCCGACCGCCGCGCCGGGCTGCCGCTGGCCGTGCACCGGCTGCGGCTGGCCGGGGAGCTGACCGAGGTCGGCCCGGATCAGCTGGCCTTCTCCGGCGACGAGGTGGCCGACCTGCTGGCCGCGCACGGCGTGATCC
>NZ_POUB01000253.1 GCF_003236335.1 Micromonospora deserti | reverse complement strand
GACGGGCCGTGGTCGCCGTCGTACCAGCGCTGCGCCGCCTCGGTGCGCCCCTCCCGGGAGAGCACCCGGGCCCGGCCGAGGCCGAGCTCCCAGGCCGTCTCTTCCACCGCCGGGTCGTCGGAGAGCAGGTAGCCGGGCTGAAGCCGCTCGTCGTCGGGCGGGGTGGGCAGCAGGTCGCCGGGGCCCAGGTCGCCCGGCTTGAGCCGCTCCTGCCAGGGCAGCCAGCCGGGGGCGAGCAGCGCGTCCGGGCCGGGAAGCAGCACCGTCTCGCAGATCGTCACCTTTCGGCTGCGGGGCGCCCGGGTGACGGTGACCGCCCAGCGCCAGCCGCGGTAGCCGGCGAGCCGGCACTCGAAGTAGTGCGTGACGAGCCGGTCGCCCTCCGCCACGGCCTGGATGTGGTCGCCGACGTCGGCGGGGTCGACCTCGGTGATGGCGTCGCGCGCCTCCTCGACGGCGGCGGCGCAGACCTGGTCGAGGCGGGCGGCACGAGCGGAGGCGGGCCTGGTCACTCCCCCATTGTTCCCCATGCTTACGGGCGGCTGACAGCCACTCCCCGAGGACGTTCTGGCGCAGTGGTGCGGCGTCCGCCCAGCGGATGGGTGAGGATGGGGGACATGCCGCTGTTCTCCCGCTCCGAGCGGTCCCTCGTCGGGCGGACCGTCGGCACCGGCATCAGGGCCGTCCGCCTGCTGTTCCGGGGTTCCGTCGGCGGCGGGCGCTGGATGACCCGCCGGGCGGCGCGGACCCGGGCTCGGGGCGCCGGCGGAGACGCCGGCATGGTCCGCCTCTTCGACCTGCACGCCGTCTCCTGCGCCGGGGACACGCTGATCGCCATCGGCCTGGCCGGGACGATCTTCTTCAACGTCCCGCTCGGCGAGGCGCGCAGCAAGGTGGCGCTCTACCTGCTGGTCACCATGGTGCCGTTCGCCATGCTCGCCCCGGTGGTGGGCCCGCTGCTCGACCACTTCCGGCACGGCCGCCGGTACGCGCTGGCCGCCACCATGCTCGGCCGGGCCTTCCTGGCCTGGCTGATCTCCGACTACATCCACGGTTTCGGCCTCTACCCGGCCGCCTTCGGCGTGCTGGCGCTCTCCCGCGCATACGGGGTCGCCCGCTCCGCGGCCGTGCCCCGGCTGCTGCCGGACGGGCTTGGGCTCTCCCAGGTCGGCGCCCGGGCCAGCGTCTACGGCACGGTGGCCGGGGCGCTGGTCGCCCCGATCGGGCTGGCCGCGTTCTGGTTCGGCCCGCAGTGGCCGCTGCGGGTCGCCTCGGTCATCTTCCTGGTCGGCATGGTGGTCGCCCTGCGGCTACCACCGCGGGCGGATTCGGAGCCGCCGGAGCGGGTGCCGCGGCCGCTGCGCGCGCTCGGCCGGCGGTCCGGGGACCGGCCGCTGGGCCGGGGCCGCCCGGCGGGGCGGCTGGTGATCGCCACGTTGATCGGCGCCGCGACCCTGCGCGCGGTCTACGGCTTTCTGCTGCTCTTCCTCGCCTTCGCGATCAAGGCGGGCGACCTCACCACGGTGGTGTTCGGCCGGGACCTCGGCGCCGAGGCGGCGCTGGGCCTGGTCGGCGGTGCCCTGGCGGTCGGCAGCTTCCTGGCCACCGCGGTCGGCACCCGGCTGCGCATCCACCGGCCGGCCGCGCTCCAGTCCAGCGGCATGGTGATCGTGGCCGGCGTGGGGGTCCTCGCCGCGCTGATGTTCTCGCTACCGATGGTCGCGCTGCTCTGCCTGGTGTCCGCCCTGATCAGCGGCATCGCCAAGCTCGCCGTGGACGCCTCGATCCAGGAGCGCATGCCGGAGCGGCTGCGGGCCAGCTCCTTCGCCCACTCGGAGACGGTGCTGATGCTCGCCTTCGTCGCCGGCGGCGCGCTCGGACTGGTGCCCTTCACCGGCCGGATCGGGATCGCCGTCGCCGCCGGGGTGGGCGCGCTGGCCGCCGCCCGCGGCGTCGTGGTGGCTGGTCGGCTGCGCACCGAGCGGCTGGTCGGCCGCCCGCTGGCCGACGACGAACTGACAGCCGACGAGAGCGCCGAGGACGATCCGGCCGAGGCCGGCGCTGACGGCGGGGGCGATCCGACGCCCACCTCCCCGGCGCCCGTGCTGGGCGGTTCGCCGCTGGACGATGCCGACGCGCCGCCGGGCTACCACATCTACCGCCCGTCGTCGGCGGTCGGCGGAGCCGGCGGGACCGACGACGAGACCCGGCGGGAGCCTCGGGGGCCGCTGTCGTGACAGGGGCCCCGAGCGGCCTGCTGGTGGTCACCGCGGTGCCTGCCGAGGCGGAGGCGATCCGGGCCGGCCTGCCGGACCCGGCCACGACGGTGCTCCCGGTGGGGGTGGGACCGGCCGTGGCCGGTGCCGCCACCGCCCGCCTGCTCGCGCTGGCCGAGGTTGCCGGACGCCCGTACCGGGGCGTGGTCAGCGCCGGCGTGGCGGGCGGCTTCACCGGCCGGGTCGAGGTCGGCGGCATGGTGCTGGGCACCCGCGCCGTCGCCGCCGACCTGGGCGCCGAGTCACCGGAGGGCTTCATCCCGGTGGACGAGCTGGGCATGCCGCCGGAGCTGCTGGGCGGCGGCACCTCGATCGCCGCCGACCCGGAACTGCTGGCCGCGCTGTACGCCGCGCTGCCGGACGCCACCCTCGGCCCGGTGCTGACGGTGAACACCGTGACCGGCACCGCCGCGAGCACCGATGCACTGCGCCGCCGGCACCCGGAGGCCGTGGCCGAGGCCATGGAGGGGTACGGGGTGGCCGTCGCCGCCATGCACGCCGCGCTGCCCTTCGTCGAGCTGCGAACCGTCTCCAACCCGATCGGCCCGCGCGACCGTGACGCCTGGCGAATACGTGAGGCCCTCGCCGCGCTGACGACCGCCGCCAAGGCCCTGGCCTGAGCCGCCGCCCGCCGCACCCGCACCGCCGGGCGGCACCTCGGCGCGGCCCGCACCTCATCCGCGGCCACTCACCGCACGGCCGGACCGCTCACCCACGGCGGACCGCTCACCCACGCCGGGCCGCCCACCCACAGCGGGCCGCCCACCCACGGCGGGCCGCTCACCGCGTCAGGAGGTCGTCGGCAGTCCCTCGCCCGCCCGCCGCAGGCGTACCGGCCGTAGGTAGGCTGCGCGAACCCGCACCCGAGCCTTCTGCCTCACCTCCGCCGACGCCCCCGCCCGCGCCGTCGACCACCACGCGGGCGCCCACCGTCAGCTCGCCGCCCGCCGCCCGGATCAAGCGTTCAACCGTCCGGAACCTCGGATCGGCTCACTGGCCCGCCTCGATCCACGCCACCGTGCTCTTGGGCACACCCGAGCACTCAGCCAGCTCCCGCTGGCTCAGGTCGGCCTGACGCCGCAGCGCGCGCAGAGCCGCGCCCAGGTCCGTCCGGCCGATCCGCTCCGTCACGTCTCGATGGTGGCGGTCGGGGTGCAGACCTCAACAGCGCCGACCAACCTGTGGATAACGCTGTGGATAACCGCGTCCACCACCGTGGCATGACCATGCCACGCCCCAGCCGCAGCGCCCCCACCACCGCGGCGCAACCGGTGATGGCACCACATCCCGCAGCGCCCGGGCAGCCAACAGCTGCTCCGCCAGAAGAACGTTCTTCTCCGCACCGCCAGGGCGCCGGCTGGGTGCCCCGTCTGTGCGGGCAGCTCGACAGTGCCTGCACCTCGACCCCAGCGAGCCGCAGGCGGCAGATCGCCGACGCCGCCCGGCGCGAGCGGTCCGACGCACCACTGTGCGCCGGACCAAGGCCCACGGGGCCAGCAGCCACGCGAGGCCAAGAGCCAACGAGGCCAGCAGCCAGGCGAGGACAGGAGCCGCCGGGGGCCCGGGTCACAGTCGCGGGTACGGGCCCGACCGGCTGGCTGGGGGCGGGGCTACCGTGGGGGCGTGGCGCTCTCGCTGGCGATCTCGCCCTGCCCCAACGACACGTTCGTCTTCCACGCCCTGGTGCACGGCCAGGTGCCCGGTGCGCCGCCGGTCGACGTGACGTACGCCGACGTGGACGTCACCAACACGGCTGCCGAGCGCGGGGCGTTCGACCTGGTCAAGGTGAGCTACGCGGCGCTGCCGTGGCTGCTGGACGACTATCACCTGCTGCCGTGCGGAGGCGCGCTCGGGCGGGGCTGCGGCCCGCTGGTGCTCACCCGCGGCGACCGGGCCGGCGGGCGCGACCGGGCCGACCTCGCCGGTGCCACCGTGGCGGTGCCGGGCGACCGGACCACGGCGTACCTGCTCTTCCGCCTCTGGTCGGCGGGCCGGCCCCCCGCACGGATCGAGGTGGTGCCGTTCCACGAGATCATGCCCGGGGTGGCCGCCGGGCGGTACGACGCCGGGCTGGTCATCCACGAGGCCCGGTTCACCTATCCGCGGTACGGCCTCACCGCCCTGGTCGACCTGGGCGAGTGGTGGGAGGCCGACACCGGCCTCCCCATCCCGCTCGGCGCGATCCTGGCCCGGCGCGGCGCGGTCGACCCGCAGGCCGCCGCCGGCTGGATCCGTGACTCGGTGCGCCGGGCCTGGGCGGACCCGGCGGCGAGCCGCGAGTACGTGCTGTCACACGCGCAGGAGATGGAGCCCGACGTGGTGGACCGGCACATCGGCCTCTACGTCAACGAGTTCACCGCCGACCTGGGGGACGCGGGGTTCGCCGCCGTCGAGGCGCTGCTCGGCCGGGCCGCCGGCGCCGGGCTGGTGCCTCAGACCTCCAGCTCGCGGGCGACCGCGTGGACCAGCTGAGCGATCTTCTGCGCCGTCTTGCGATCCGGGAAGCGGCCCCGGCGCAGGTCCGGCTGCACCTTCGCCTCCAACACCTTGATCATGTCCTCGACGAGGCCGTGCAGCTCCTCCGCCGGCCGGCGGCGCAGCTCCGCCACCGAGGGCGGCGCCTCGAGCAGCTTGACCCCCATCGCCTGGGCACCCCGGCGGCTGTCCACCACGCTGAAGTCGACCCGCTGACCGCCCTTGAGGTCGGTGACACCCGCCGGCAGCGCGCCCTTCGGCAGGAACACGTCGCCACCCTCGTCACTGGTGACAAACCCGTATCCCTTGGCCGCGTCATACCACTTCACTCGACCCGTCGGCACCTGAGAACCTCTGCTTCGTTTGAGACGTCTACTGCTCCAAGGCTAGCCGGATCGTGCCGTCCAGCGCCGCCGGGAATCCGGTGAGATCATCCAGCACCAGCGCCGCCCCGGCGGCCCACAGGGCGTCCGGGGGGCACGGGCCGGTGGCCACCCCGATGCCGGGCACCTCCGCCGCCCCGGCGGCCACCATGTCCGCCACGTGGTCACCGACGTAGTGGGTGGCCCCGTACGCGCGCAGCGCGGTCGCCTTCTCCTCGGCGAACAGGTCACCGGCCACCTCGTCGACCACCAGGCCGAGGTGGTCCAGGTGCAGCCGGGCCAGCCGGCCCAGCTTCGAGGTGACCACCAGGACCCGGCCGCCGCGCTCGCGTACCGCCTCGATCGCCGCCGGCGCGCCGGGCAGCGGCACGGTCGGTGTGATCGCGTACGCCGGGTAGAGCTCGCGGTACGCGCGGACCGCCGCGTCGACCTGCTCGGGTGGGAACCAGCGGGCGATCTCGGTGCGCAACGGCGGGCCGAGCCGGGACACCGCCGCGTCGGCGTCCACCGGCACGCCGGTCTGGGCGGTCAACGCCCGGTACGTCGCGGCGATGCCGGGGCGCGAATCGACCAGGGTCATGTCGAGGTCGAATCCGACCGTCAGTGCGTGCATGCCGAGAACCTACCCGCCGAACCGTGCCGAGCCGGACGTCCGAGGGGCGGGACGGCCCCGGACCGGGCTAGCGTGGAACGACGATGAGCACCTCACTCGCCGACCAGCTGCGGTCGCTGCCCGACGACTCGCTCGCCGCCCTGCTCCAGCTGCGGCCGGACCTCGTCGTGCCCGTACCGGCCGACATCTCCGCGCTCGCCATCCGGGCCCAGTCCCGGGTCTCGGTGGCCCGCGCCCTGGACGGGCTGGACCAGTTCACCCTCCAGATCCTGGACGGCGCCCGGCTCACCCGGGACGCGGCCGAGGGCACCACCTCCACCGAGGCGGTGCTCGCCATGGCCACCGCCGGGCCGCACCCGCCGGCGCCGGCCGCCGTCCGCGGCGCGGTGAACCGGCTGCGCGCGCTCTTCCTGCTGTACGGCCCGGAGCACGCCCTGCAGGTGGTGGCGAGCGTCGACGAGATCGCCCCGTACCCGGCAGGGCTCGGCCGGCCGGCGGCGGAGCTGGACGAACGGACGGCGGCGCTCTGCGCGGACCCGGCGAAGCTGCGGCGGACCCTGCTGGCCGCGCCGCCCTCCGCCCGGGCGATCCTGGACCGGCTGGCCGCCGGCCCGCCGGTGGGCAGCGTGCCGCCCGGCGCGTTGCAGGCGCCCCCGGTCGGCGCGGAAGACGCTCTGCCCCCGGACGCGACCAACGGCGGCGCGCCGACCGGCTCGCCGGTGCGCTGGCTGGTCGACCACCGGCTGCTGGTGCCGGTCTCCACCGGGCCGGCCGGCACCACCGGCACCGTCGAGCTGCCCCGCGAGATCGGGCTGCTGCTGCGCCGCGACAGCGGCCCGCTCGGCCCGCTGCGGACCAGCCCGCCGCCGGTGGCCGCGGCGCCCCGCGAACCGAAGGCCGCCGATTCGGCCGGGGCCGGGCAGACCATGGAGGTGGTACGCCACACCGAGGCGCTGCTGGAGCAGCTCGCGGCGGAACCGGCGCCTGTGCTGCGCTCCGGTGGACTGGGCGTCCGTGACCTGCGCCGGCTGGCCCGCGCCGTCGGGCTGGACGAGTCGACGGCCGCACTGCTGCTGGAGGTGGCGTACGCGGCCGGGCTGACCGGCGAGCTGGAGCTGCCGGGCGCGACCACCAGCCGGTACGGCGCCGACCAGCAGGTGCTGCCGACCGCCGGGTACGAGGTGTGGCGGGCCAGCTCGCTCGCCCAGCGCTGGGAACAGCTGGCCCGGGCCTGGCTGACCATGACCCGGCAGGTCGGGCTGGTCGGCCAGCGCGACGACCGGGACCGGCCGATCACCGTGCTCTCCGCCGAGGCGGAACGGGCCGGCGCGCCGGCCGCCCGCCGGGCGGTGCTCGGGGTGCTCGCCGACCTGGAGCCGGCCACCGCACCGACCCCCGAGGAGGTGCTGGAACTGCTCGACTGGCGGGCGCCGCGGCGCAGCCGGGGGCGGGAGACCGCGTACCGGGAGGTGCTCACCGAGGCCGCCGCGCTCGGCGTCACCGGCCTCGGGGCGCTCACCTCGTACGGGCGGCTGCTGCTGGCCGACGTCAGCGCCGACGAGCGGGGCGCGGACGACCCGCTCGGGGTGCGCGCCGACGTCGAGGGCGGCGAGCCGTCCACCGCGGTGCGGGCGCTGGACGCCCTCCTCCCGGCCCCGGTCGACCACTTCCTGGTGCAGGCAGACCTGACCGTGGTGGTGCCCGGCCCGCCCGACCCGGCGCTCGCCGGGGAGCTGGAGCTGATGGCCGAGCAGGAGTCGGCCGGTGGCGCCAGCGTGCACCGGGTGACCACGGCGAGCGTGCGCCGGGCGCTGGACGCCGGCTACTCCGCCGACGACCTGCACGCCCTGTTCCGGCGCCGGTCCCGCACCCCGGTCCCGCAGGGGTTGACCTACCTGGTCGACGACGTGGCCCGCAAGCACGGCGGGCTGCGGGTCGGCTCCGCCGGGGCGTACCTGCGCAGCGACGACGAGGCGCTGCTCACCGAGGCGCTCGCCGACCGGCGGCTGGAGTCGCTGGCGCTGCGCCGGCTCGCGCCGACCGTGCTGTCCACCCCGTACCAGATGGGGCGGATGCTCACCGCGCTGCGCGAGGCCGGCTACGCCCCGGTACCGGAGGACGCCAGCGGGGCGGCCGTGCTGTCCCGCCCGAAGACCCGGCGGGCGCCGGCCCGGGTGTCGGTGGCCACCCGTGCGCTCGACCCGCTGGCCGCGCCGAAGCTGCCCATGCCGCGCCTGCTGGGGGTGGTGGAGCAGATCCGCCGGGGCGAGGCGGCGGCCCGCGCGGCCCGGCGGGCACCCGCGGTGGTGCGGGGCGGCGCCGCCCGGACCGGCCCGGTGCCGGTGCACAGCCACACCGATGCCCTCGCGGTGCTGCAGCAGGCGGTACGGGACAAGGCGCTGGTCTGGGTGGGATACGTCGACGCGCACGGGGCGACGGCGTCCCGGCTGGTCCGGCCGGTCTCGATCGGCGCGGGCTACCTGCGCGCCGAGGACGAGCGGACGGAGATGCTGCACACCTTCGCCCTGCACCGGATCACCGCGGCGGTGCTGGCGGACTGACCGCGGTCAGCGCCGGCTGCGGCGCAGCGTACCGATCACGGAGACGATCAGCAGCAGCGCGAAGCCGGCGCCGGCCGACTCGCCGACCGAGTCGACGAAACCCTGCCGGAGCACCAGCCAGCCGAAGAGGAACCAGCCGACCAGGATCACTCCGGCGACGACGTACGCCACCACGGTCGCCGTGGAGACCCGCTCGGTCGGCTCGTCGCGCTCGTGTTCGCGGATGGCTTCCCGGTCGACCGTCATCTCCGCCCTCCCCCGTCCGGTCCGGCTCCGGCCTCCAGCGTGTCATCCGGGAGGCCGGAGTGACAGGGGATAACTCCCTGACCCGGCAGACCACCTGGGTGATGCGCAACGGGGAGGTGCTCGTCAAGCCGACGGTGACCCGGACGGGAATGCCC
>NZ_POUB01000252.1 GCF_003236335.1 Micromonospora deserti | reverse complement strand
CCCCAGCCCGTCGTAGACGGAGGTCAGCCGGATCAGCTTCACCCCGGCGGCCTCCGCGACCGGGCGGAACATCACGTGCTTGACCCGGTCGCCGATGCCCCGCAGCCCGCCCACCACGGCGACCAGCGCCAGGAGCGTGCCGAAGCCGAGCCAGGGCGTGAGGGCCACCGCGACCATCAGACCGGCGCTGCCCACGTCGGCCAGGATGCTGGTGCGGCGCAGCCCGATCCGGTCCGCCCAGGGGGTGGCCAGCGCGCTGGAGAGCAGGTAGGGCAGCGTCTCCGCGGCGGCGACCACGCCCATCTTCGCCGGGCTGCCGGTGGTCTCCAGCACCAGCCAGGGGATCGCCACCACCGAGACCCGGCTGCCCAGGTTGGAGATCAGGTCGGCGCCGACCAGGGTGACCAGTTCCCGCCGGGGCGTCACGCCCGGCTGCCGATCGACGCCTCCGGGTGCTCCATGGCCGACGGGTGCGCGGCGGCGTACCAGGCGCGCAGCGCGCGCTTGTCGACCTTGTTGGAGCGGTTCAGCGGAAGCCGGTCGACGAACTCCACCCCGCCCGGTGCCCACGTGTCGCTCAGCGCGGCGGTCACCAGGTCGATCAGGTCCGCGCCGGTCACCGTCGCGCCGGGGGCGCGTACCACGTAGGCGTACGGCAGTTCGCCGGCTACCTCGTCCGGCACGCCGATCACCGCGGCGGCCCGCACCTGCGGGTGCCCGGCCAGCACGTCCTCGACCGGGCGGGAGTGGATCGGCCAGCTGCGCTGCCGGGTGAGGATCCGGTCCTGCATCCGGTCGACCAGGTACAGGTAGCCGTCGGCGTCGAGGTGCCCGATGTCGCGGGTGCGCACCCAGCCGTCCACCAGCGTCTCGGCGGTCAGCTCCGGCTGGCCGTGGTAGCCGGCGAAGCGAAGGTTCGTGTGCACCCACACCTCGCCGTCCGCGCCGGGCGGCAGCACGGTGCCGTCCTCGGCACGGATCTCGACCCGCACGTCGCCGTAGGGCCGCCCGCAGGAGCGCAGCCGCTCCGGGTGCTCCGGGTCGTCGGTCAACCCCGGCAGGGCGGTGACCACCACCGCCTCGCTCAGCCCGTACACGATGCGCAGCACCGGGCCGAAGCGCGCGATCGCCTGGCGCAGCCGGGCGGGCGCGGCGGGCCCGGCGCCCACGTTGAACATGACCATGGCGGAGAAGTCCGCCCCGGGCAGCGCCGGGTGGTCGAGCACCTCGTAGAGCATCGGCGGGGTGACGAACGTGGAGTTGATCCGCTCGGTCGGCACCGTCGCGATGAACGCCGTCGGATCCCAGCCGTCGCGCGGAAACAGCACCCCGCCGGTGAAGAGGTTGAACAGGCTGGTGATCTGACCGCTGGCCAGCCACATCGGCGAGTACGACAGGTGCCGCAGCACCGGGAACCCGGCGGCGACGAAATCTCCGGCCAGGGTGAGGATCTGCGCGTAGAAGCTCTCCCGGTGGTGCACCAGCTTCGGGGTGCCCGTGGTGCCGCTGGTCTGCAGGAACGACTCCGGCGCCGGCACCTGCGCCGGCAGCCCGGCCGGGTCGCCGGGCCGGGCGGTGAGGTCCGGACCGGCGCCGCCCGGGCCGAGGCAGAACACCGGTACGCCGGGGAGCTCCGCGACCAGCTCCGGCCCCAGGTTCGCCGGGTCGCGGGCGTCGTAGACGAAGGCGTCGGGGCGGGCCCGCGCGACGAACTCGTCGACCTCGCGCCGCGAGGTGACCGGGGCGACCCACATCGTCCGGCAGCCCAGCAGGTGCAGGGCGAGCTGCACCAGCGGCCCCTCCACCGGGTTGCCGAGGGCGAGCAGCACCGCGTCGCCCGGCCGCACGCCGTGCCGGTGCAGCGTCGCCGCCAACCCGCACACCTCGGCGCGCACGTCGGCGTAGCTGAGCCGGCGTCCCCCGCCGACCAGCGCCTCCCGGTCGCCGAAGCCGGCGAACAGCTCCAGCGCCCGGTGCACGTAACTCGCCCGTCGCTCCGGTCGGTCGGTCATCCGGCAGCCCTCCATGCGCGCAGCGGCGGCGGTTGCTCCGGGCAACCTCCGGGGACGACGCGGCGGGTGGCGCGCTCCGGCGACCGCACCGCCGCCGTCTGCGAGCGTAGGCATCCGCCGGTGACGCGGGACAGAGCCGAACGGCCCGGCCGGCGGACCGGAGGACATGTGATCACGTCGATCAGGTTGATTGACGCCTGTCAGCGGCGGCGGCTAGTTTCCGGAAATCGTCCAGGCGGTGCCGTCAGCGGACGGCCCTGGGCTGCCTACGATGGAGGTTCAATGTCGACCCCGAAGAGATGGCACGTCATCACCGCCGCGGCGACGCTGCTGGTGGCCGGCACCCCGGCCGTGGTGGCGAGCGCCGGACCGTCCTCGAGCGACACCGCCCGGCCGGGGCGGATGACCTGGGCGGGCAGTTGGGCGGCCGCGGTCACCCGGGGCAACGCGACCGGCCTGACCAACACCGGCCTGAACAACCACAGCGTCCGGATGGTCGTGCACACCACAGTGGGCGGCCCCACCCTGCGGGTGCGGCTCAGCAACGTCTACGGCGAGCAGGCGGTCCAGGTCGGACGGGCCACCATCGCCCGCCCGAACACCGCGACCCCCGACGACCTGTCGGACATCGACCCGGCGACGCTGCGCGAGCTGACCTTCAACGGCGCCGGCTCGGCGACCATGAACCGGGGCGCGGAGCTGCTCAGCGACCCGCTCGACTACCCGGTCGGCGACCAGCAGGACCTGGTGCTCACCGTGCACTTCCCGACCCCGACCGGCCCGGTCACCTTTCACGGCCAGTCCCGGCAGACCAACTTCATCGGCGCCACCGACCTGACCTCCGCCGCCGACGGCGCCAGCTTCACCATCCGCCCGAACTGCTGCTGGTTCTTCCTCTCCGGCATCGACGTGCAGCGGCGGCACACCCCCGGCGCGGTGGTGGTGCTCGGCGACTCCATCGCCGACGGCAACGGCAGCACCGTCAACGCCAACCGGCGCTGGCCGGACCTGCTCGCCGACCGGCTCATCGACACCCGGCCCGACGTACGCACCCCCGGCGTGCTCAACCTCAGCCTCGCCGGCAACCGGCTCAACCACGAGGGGCCCGAGCCCGGCGCCGGCGGCTTCCCCGGCTACTTCGAGCTGGGCCCGAACGCGGTGAGCCGGCTCGACGAGGACGTCTTCGCGCAGACCGGCGCGCGGACCGTGGTGACCCACCTGGGCATCAACGACATCTGGATGTCCGGTGACTCCGCCGAGCAGATCATCGCCTCGTTGCGGCAGATCAACCAGCAGGTCAAGGCGCGCGGGTTGCGCAGCTTGGTGGCCACCCTGACCCCGTACGAGGGGCACGGCAACCCGGGGGTCTGGACGCCGGAGAAGGAGCAGACCCGGCAGGCGGTCAACGCGTACCTGCGCGGCAGCGCCGAGTTCGACGGCCTGCTCGACTTCGACCGGGTGCTGCGCGACCCGGCGCGGCCCAGCCGGCTGCTGCCCGCGTACGACTCGGGTGACCACATCCACCCGAACGACGCGGGCAACCAGGCGATGGCGGACGCCGTACCGCTGCGACTGCTCGGCCTGTGACCCGGTGCGGGCGGCGGACGCTCCGCCGCCCGCACCGCCGATCCTGGGGGGACCGACCGTGGACGTCACGCAGCTGCTGACCCGGCTCTACAGCGACGAGGGCCGGCAGAACCCGTATCCCTGCTACGCGGGCCTGCACGAGCTGGGCCCGGTCAACCCGGTGCCGGCCCGCGCCGACCAGCCGGGTATCACCGCTGTCGCCGTCGGCTACGACCTGGTCGACCGGGTGCTGCGCGACCCGGAGTGGTACAAACACGCGCCGTCGGGCTGGCCGGAGCAGGAGGTGCTGCGGACCTTCCTGACCTCGATGATGTTCGTCAACCCACCCGACCACACGCGCATGCGGCACGTCTTCGCCGGGGCCTTCACCCCGCGCCGGCTCGGCGCCCTGGAACCGGTGATCGTCCGGGTCGTCGACGATCTGCTGGACCGGATGGCGGACGCCGGCGGCAGCGGGATCGACTTCGTGGCCGACTTCGCGTACCCCCTCCCGGCGCTGGTGATGGCGGAGCTCATCGGCATCCCGGAGGCCGACCTGGGCTGGTACCGGGAGCGGGTGGACCGGATCGACGAGTTCCTGGACGTGGCCGGCAAGACGCCGCAGCGGCTCACCGCCGCCAACACCGCCGCCGGGGAGCTGCGCGCGTTCTACCGGGAGCTGCTCGCGCACCGGCGCCGGCAGCAGGGCGACGACCTGATCAGCGCCCTGGTCGACGCGGTCGACTCCGGCAACGTGGCGCTGACCGAGGACGAGCTGATCAGTAACCTGATCGTGCTCTTCAACGCCAGCTTCGTCACCACCGTCTACATGTTCAGCAACGGCCTTCCCCTGCTGCTCGCGCATCCGGAGGTGGCCGCCGCGCTGCCCGGCGACGATCCGCTGACCCGGGGCGTCGTCGACGAGATCCTGCGCCTGGAGGCGCCGGTGCACTTCCTGGCAAGGGCCGCGCCGCGGGACATGGTGCTGGGCGGGGTGCCGGTCGCCCGGGGCGAGAACGTGCTGCTGATCATCGCCGCCGCCAACCGTGACCCGGCCCGCTTCCCCGACCCGGACCGCTTCGACCCGCGCCGCCCCGGGCCGCCGTCGCTGGCCTTCGGCGTCGGCCTGCACTACTGCCTCGGCGCCGCGGTGTCCCGGCTGGAGGGTCGCCTCGCGCTACCCCGGCTGCTGCGGCGCTTTCCCCGGCTGGCGGTCGCCGAGCCGCCGTCGTACAGCGGCAGCCTCTTCCTGCGCGGCATCGACAAGCTGCCGGTGCACACCGGCGGACAGGAGAGCCGATGAACGTCCACCCGCAGGTGGTGGCATACCGGGCCGCCCGCGCGGCGGCCGGGGCGCCGCCGCTGTACACCCAGACCCTCGCCGAGGCCCGGGCCGCCGACCTGGCCGCGATCCGGGCCGCCGGCGGTGAGGTCGAGCCGGTGCACGAGGTACGTGACACTCAGGTTCCCGGCCCCGCCGGCGACCTGCCGGTGCGGATCCACCGCCCGGCGGGGGAGGGGCCGCTGCCCACCCTGGTGTACTTTTTCGGTGGCGGCTGGACGCTGGGCAGCGTCGACACCGCCGACGGGATCTGCCGGCGGCTGGCCAACGCGGTGCCCTGCCAGGTGGTCACCGTCGGCTACCGGCTGGCCCCGGAGCACCGCTTCCCGGCCGCCGTGCACGACTGCCACGCGGCCACCCGGTGGATCGCCACGCATCCCGGGGGGTTCGGCGTCGACCCCGACCGGATCGCCGTGGGCGGCGACAGCGCCGGCGGGAACCTGGCCGCCGCGGTGACCCTGCTGGCCCGCGCGGGCGGGCCCCGCCTCGCCGCCCAACTGCTGGTCTACCCGAACACCGACCAGACCGGCGAGGTCGACGGGGACGGCGACGACCCGCTGCTGTTCAACCGCCGCTCGGTGGCCTGGTACCGGGCCCACTACCTGGCCGATCCGGCCGACGCCCGCGACCCGCTGGCCTCGCCGCTGCTCGCCGCCGACCTGACCGGCCTGCCCCCGGCCCTGGTGGTCACCGCCGAGCACGACCCGCTGTGCGACGAGGGGGAGCGGTACGCCGGGCGGCTGCGCGACGCCGGGGTGCCCACCACGCTGACCCGCTATCCGGGAATGATCCACGGGTTCTTCGCCATGCCCGGCGCGTTCGACGACGCCCGGCGCGCACAGGACCAGGCCGCCGCCTTCCTCCGGGAGCGCTTCGGCCTCCCGCCCGCCGGGGGCGGCAGTGGCGGCGCGGAGCCGGCGGCGGAGGGCGGCGCGGCGGTGGCCGCCGGGACGGGCGCCGGCGATGGCTGAGGCGGTGCTGCCGACCCCGGACGTGCCGCTGGGCGTGGCGCCCGCGCCGGCCGGGCTGGCCGACCTCGCCGAGGCCGCCCGGGCGGTGCTCCCGGTCGAGGTGTGGGACTTCATCGACGGCGGCAGCGGCGCCGAGACCACCCTCGCCGCTAACCGGCGCGCCCTGGACCGGGTCGCCGTGCTGCCCCGGGTGCTGCGTGGGGTGCACGCCGCGCGCACCGAGGCGCGACTGCTCGGCGCGACGCACGCCATGCCGGTGGCGGTGGCGCCGATGGCGTACCAGCGGCTGGTGCACTCCGAGGGGGAACCGGCCCTGGCCGCGGCCGCCGGCGCGGCCGGCGTGCCGTACGTGGCCAGCACGCTGAGCAGCGTGCCGATCGAGCAGATCGCGGCGGCCGGCGGGGCGGTCTGGTTCCAGCTCTACTGGCTGCGCGACCGGGGCCTGGTCGCCGACCTGCTCGACCGGGCGCACGCCGCCGGCTGCGCCGCGCTGGCCGTCACCGTCGACGTGCCGATCCTCGGCCGGCGGCTGCGCGACGTGCGCAACGCGTTCGCCATCCCGCCGCACGTGACCGCGGCGAACCTGCCCGCCGGGCGGGACGACCTCGCCCACGCCGCCGCGCCGGGCGTCTCCGCGGTCGCCGCGCACACCGGGGAGGTCTTCGCCCCGGCGGTCAGCTGGGCCGACCTGGACTGGCTGCGCGGGCGTACCGCCCTGCCCCTGGTGGTCAAGGGCATCCTCGACCCGCGCGACGCCGAGCTGGCGGTCGCCGCCGGGGCCGACGCGGTGGTGGTCTCCAACCACGGTGGGCGGCAGCTCGACGGGGCGCCGGCCAGCGCCAGCGCGCTGCCCGGGGTGGTCGCCGCGGTGGCCGGCCGGTGTGAGGTACTGCTGGACAGCGGCGTGCGCGGCGGCGTCGACGTGTTGCGCGGGCTGGCGCTGGGCGCGCACGGCGTGCTGGTCGGCCGGCCGATGCTCTGGGCGCTCGCCGCCGGGGGGCGGGCCGGCGCGGAGGCCGCGTTGGCGCTGCTCGCCGACGAGTTCCGGGACGCGCTGACCCTCGCCGGCTGCGCCGACCCGGCAGCCGCCCGGGAGCTGCGCACGATGACGGTGGAGTGAGCCGTGGCCGAACCGGTGGACCTGCACGTCGCCGACCTGCACCCGGCGGTCGACGACCCGGCGCTGAACTCGATGAACTTCCTCAACGAGATCGCCGGGCACTACCCGGAGGCGGTGTCGTTGGCCGCGGGCCGCCCGTACGAGGAGTTTTTCGACGTCGCGGCGCTGCACCGGCACCTGGACACCTTCCGCCGGCACCTCGCCGACGACCTCGGGCAGAGCCCCGCCCAGGTGCACCGCACCCTGTTCCAGTACGGCCGCACCAAGGGGATCGTGCACCACCTGGTGGCCCGCAACCTCGCCGTCGACGAGCGGATCAGCGTCGACCCGGAGGCGATCGTGGTGACTGTCGGCTGCCAGGAGGCGATGTTCCTGGTACTGCGGGCGCTGCGCGCCGGCCCGCGCGACGTGCTGCTCGCCGTCACCCCCACGTACGTGGGGTTGACCGGGGCCGCCCGGCTGCTGGACCTGCCGGTGCGGCCGGTGGCCGGCGGGCCGGCCGGGGTGGACCTGGCCGACCTGCGTGCCCAGGTGCGCCGGGCCCGGGCCGCCGGGCTGCGCCCGCGCGCCTGCTACCTGATGCCGGACTTCGCCAACCCGTCGGGCACGAGCATCGGCCTGGCTGAGCGGAGGCGACTGCTCGACCTGGCGGGCGAGGAGGATCTGCTGCTCGTCGAGGACAACCCGTACGGCCTCTTCCCGGCCGGGGACGTCGAGCGGCTACCGACGCTCAAGGCGCTCGACCCCGCCCGGCGGGTGATCTACCTGGGCTCGTTCGCCAAGACGGTGCTGCCCGGCGCCCGGGTCGGCTACGTGGTGGCCGACCAGCGGGTGGCCGGCTCCGACGGCACCGTCGGGCTGCTCGCCGACCAACTCGCGAAGATCAAGAGCATGGTCACCGTCAACACCTCGGCGGTCGCCCAGGCGGTGATCGGCGGCGCGCTGCTGGAACACGGGTGCAGCCTGGTCGCCGCCACCGTCCGGGAGCGGGCCGCGTACGCCCGGAATCTGCGCCACCTGGTCGACGGGCTGGCCCGGCGGTTCCCGGCCGGCTCGCCGGTGCGCTGGACCGTCCCGGCCGGGGGGTTCTTCGTGGTGGTCACCGTGCCGTTCCGGGTCGACGACGCGTTGCTGGACCGCTCGGCCCGGGAGTACGGGGTGCTTTGGACTCCGATGGCGCACTTCTACGACGACAGCGCCCCGGTCGACGCGCTACGCCTGTCGGTCAGCGCCGTCACCCCGGAGCAGATCGACCTCGGCCTGGACCGGCTCGCCAGCCTCGTCGCCGACGAGCTGGCCCGGCGGGACGCGACCGCGGGTGTGGCTTGACACACCCCGTTCACCGCACGGCAAAGCGCCGTTGCCCGCGTTCCATCGTCCTGGATGGACACCCATAATGGACGCCATGGTCGCCTGGGAGTACGCCTTGCTGGTCCGCCGCTATCAGGGGCAGGGCCGCAATTTCCACGTCAGCTTCACCTGGTACGGCCCGGACGGGTCCCGCCGGGACATCACCGCGTACGGCGACACGGCGATCGCGCACCTCAACCGGGCCGGCCGGGAGGGCTGGGAGCTGGTCTCCGCCGCCGAGGACGTGAACAACGTCCAGGGCAGCACGGAGGTGCACCGCTACCATCTCAAGCGCCCCGTCACCTGACGTCCGCTCCGTCGACACGCCCCGCCTCCTCGACACGCACCGCCTCTCGGCACCGTCCGCCGCGCCTCGGCCGCCAATCGGCCGACGCCGACGCCGACGCCGACGCCGACGCCCCGCCC
>NZ_POUB01000251.1 GCF_003236335.1 Micromonospora deserti | reverse complement strand
GCGTCGAGGCGGGCACGTGACGGATCGTAGTCAGCCTCGGTAGATGTCGGCGATCTCCGCCGCGTACGACTTGTGCACGACCTGCCGCTTGACCTTCAGCGACGGGGTCAGCTCCCCGGTGGCCTCGGTGAAGTCGCGGGGCAGGATCCGGAACTCCTTGATCGCCTCGGCCTTGGACACCGCCTGGTTGGCGAGGTCGATCGCGACCTGGATCTCCGCCCGCAGCCCCTCGTGCTCGCGCAGCCGCTCGACCGGGGTGTCCTCCGGCAGGCCCGCCCCCGCGAGCCACTTCGGCAGCGCCTCCTCGTCGACGGTGACCAGGGCGGCGATGAACGGCTGTCGGTCGCCGACCACCACGCACTGGCTGACCAGCGGGTGGGCCCGCACCTGGTCCTCCAGCACGGCCGGGGCGACGTTCTTGCCGCCGGCGGTCACGATGATCTCCTTCTTGCGGCCGGTGATGCTCAGGAAGCCGTCGCTGTCGAGCCGGCCGAGGTCGCCGGTGCGGAACCAGCCGTCCGGGTCGAGCACCTCGGCGGTCGCCGCCTCGTTGCGCCAGTAGCCCTGGAAGATCAGGTCACCGGCGATCAGGATCTCACCGTCGTCGTCGATCCGGATGGTCACCCCGGGCAGCGGCCGGCCGACCGTGCCGATCCGGGCGCCGGTGGGCAGGTTCGCGGTGGCGGCGGGGGAGGTCTCGGTCAGGCCGTAGCCCTCGTAGATGGTCACCCCGACGCCGCGGAAGAAGTGGCCGAGCCGGGCGCCGAGCGGGGCCCCGCCGGAGATCGCGTCCCGGCACCGGCCGCCGAGCGCGGCCCGCAGCTTGCGGTAGACCAGCCTGTCGAAGAGGGCGTGCTGGGCCCGCAGCGCCAGGCCCGGCCCGCCCGGGACCTCCAGTGCCTCGCTGTACGCGATGGCCACCGCCTCGGCCCGGGCGAAGATCTTCCCCTTGCCGCCGGCCTCGGCCTTCTGCTTCGCGGCGTTGTAGACCTTCTCGAACACCCGGGGCACCGAGAGCACGAAGGTCGGGCGGAAGTCCTGCAACTCGGCGACGAGGTTCGTGGTGTCCGAACAGTGCGCCATGGTGGCCCGCGCCTGCACCACGCCGATCTGGATCAGCCGGGCGAAGGCGTGCGCCAGCGGCAGGAAGAGCAGGGTGGACGCACCCGCCCCGAACAGGTTCGGCAGTACCGGCACGGCGTTGGCGATGTCGGCGTACATGTTCCGGTGGGTCAGCAGGCAGCCCTTGGGGCGGCCGGTGGTGCCGCTGGTGTAGATGATGGTGGCGAGGTCGCCGGCGCGCATCGCGGCCCGCCGCCGCTGGATCTCGGCCGGATCGACCGACGCGCCCGCCGTGACCAGCTCGTCGACGCCACCGCGGTCGATCTGCCAGACCTGCTCCAGCTCGGGCAGCCGGTCCCGGACGCCGGCCACCACCGTGGCGTGCGCGTCGGTCTCCACCACGCAGGCGACCGCGCCGGAGTCGGCCAGGATCCACGCGGTCTGCTCCGCGCTCGAGGTCTCGTAGATCGGCACGGTGACCGCGCCGGCCGCCCAGATGGCGTAGTCGAGCAGGGTCCACTCGTAGCGGGTGCGGCTCATCAGCGCCACCCGGGAGCCGGGCTGGATGCCGGCCGCGACCAGGCCGCGGGCCACCGCGACCACCTCGTCGCGGAACTGCCGGCAGGTCACCTCCGCCCAGGCCCGGCCCGCGCCGTCGGCGGCGGCGGTGGGGCGGACGAACTGGACCGCGTCCGGGGCGGCCTCGGCGTTGTCCCACACCGGGTCGGTGAGGTTGGCCGCGTCGCCGACGGTGACGATCGGCGGGACGGAGAACTCGCGCACCTGCACTCCTCGTGTTCACACTGGCCGGGCCGGGACGTCGCCTGAGGATCGGCTCTGTCGAAACCTACCCGCCCGCCCAGGTGGGTGGCAGAGGCAGGTTGCCCCCTGGGGCCGGGTAGCCTCCCCCCCATGGCGGACTCCTCCACCCAGTCGATCACCATCGGCGCGCCACCGGAACGGGTGGCGGCGGTCATCTGCGACTTCCCGCGCTACCCGGAATGGACCGACGCGGTGCGGCGGGCGGAGGTGATCGAGGAGTACGAGGACGGCTATGCCAGCCAGGTCCGGTTCACCCTCGACGCCGGGGTGATGGCCGACGAGTACGTGCTGGGCTACGAGTACGCCGAGGACCTCTCCCGGATCGAGTGGCACCTGCTGGCGCCGTCGAAGATGCAGAAGGCCCAGCGGGGGTCGTACGACCTGGTGGGTAACCCGGACGGCACCACCACGGTGACCTACACCCTGGAGGTCGAGCTCTCCGTCGGGATGCTCGGCATGTTCCGCCGCAAGGCCGAAAAGATGATCATGGACGCCGCGTTGAAGCAGCTCAAGCGCCGGGTAGAAGCACCCGGTGCGGCGCAGTGACGCGGCCGGCGGGCATGGAGGAGCCGACCATGGGTGCGATGGATCCGGGTTCGGCCCGGGAAGAGGCGGAGCGGCTGGTGGCCACCCTGCTGGCCACGGCCCGGCTGGCCGGGGCCGGCTCCGGCGGTGGCCCGTGGGGTCCGCTGGGCGGGATCGTGTCGAGTGTCCTCGGTCACAGCGCCCCTCCGGGTGGGGCGAGCGGGCCCACCGGGGGCGGTTTCGCCACCGGTACGGCCGAATGCTGCGTCTGCCCTGTCTGTCGCGGTATCGCGGCGTTGCGCGACCCGAGTCCGGAATTCGCCGAGCGACTCGCCACCGGCGCGGGTGATCTCGCCGCCGGAGTGGCCAGCCTGCTGCGCGCGTTCGCCCCGCCGGAGCCGGCCGGGGAGGCCGCGGACCCGGCCGCCGAGCCCGCCGCGACCGCGGAGCGGGCCGGCGGGGGCGACCACGTGTGGCGCGAGGCCACCCGCACCGGGCATGATTCTCAGCCGGCGCCGGAGCGGGACGTCTGGTCCGCGGCGACGCGGGCGGAGGACGGGGCCGTCCCGGCCGCCGCACCGCCCGTCGACGCCGCCGGGCCCGCGGCCCCGGTGGCCGCCCGGACGGTCGACCGTCCCGTGGTGCCCGCCTCGCGGGTGCCCGGCGACGCGGGCGAGGACATTCCGGGCGACCGGGCCTGACCACGCACATCCCGCGACCCGCCGGCCGCCCGCCGGCGCCGGGCAGCACAGCAGAGGGGAGTGGCAGCGGTGACGCTGACCATCGGAGTCGACGTCGGTGGCACGAAGGTGGCCGCCGGTGTCGTGGACGACACCGGCAGCGTGCTGGTGCAGGCCCGACGGGACACTCCCGCCGACGACGTCGGCAAGACCCGGGACGTCATCATCGACCTGGTCGGCGACCTGGCGGCCGGGCATCCGGTCGCGGCGGTCGGCATCGGCGCGGCGGGCTGGATCGACGCCAGCCGCTCCGTCGTGCTCTTCGCGCCCAACCTGGCCTGGCGCGACGAACCCCTGCGGGAGTACGTCAGCGGGGCGACCGGCCTGCCGGTGATCGTGGAGAACGACGCGAACGTGGCCGCCTGGGCCGAGTTCCGGCACGGCGCGGCCCGGGACGCCGACGACTCGATGGTCATGTTCACCATCGGTACGGGCGTCGGCGGCGGCATCGTGCTCGGCGGTGAACTGCTGCGCGGCGCGAACGGCATCGCCGCCGAACTGGGCCACATGCTCACCGTGCCGGACGGCCACCAGTGCGGCTGCGGCCGGCTCGGCTGCATCGAGCAGTACGCCAGCGGCAGCGCGCTGGTGCGGTTCGCCCGCGCCGCGGCCCGCCAGGAGCCGCACCGCGCCACCGCCCTGCTGGAGTTGGCCGGCGGGGAGGCCGAGGCGATCACCGGCCGGATGGTCACCGCGGCCGCCCAGGGTGGCGACCCGGTCTCCGCCGAGGCGTTCGCCCAGGTCGGCCGCTGGCTCGGCACCAGCCTCGCCGACATGGCGCAGATCCTCGACCCGCAGGTGCTGGTCGTCGGCGGTGGCGTGATCGACGCCGGTGACCTGCTGATGGGGCCGACCCGCCGGTCCTTCACCGAGGCGCTCGCCCAGCGCAGCCGGCTGCCGGTGGCCGAGATCCGCCCGGCCGAGCTGGGCAACAGCGCCGGCGTCATCGGCGCCGCCGACCTGGCCCGGCGGCTCACGAGGTGACGGCGGGGGACGCCGGCGTGCCGCTGCGCGTCGTGTCGTACAACATCCACAGCCAGCGCGACGACACCGCCGCGCTGGCGGCGGTGGTCCGCGAAGCGAAGCCGGACGTGGTCGTCGTGCAGGAGGGGCCGCGGCGGTTCCGGTGGCGGCAGCGTTCCGCCGCGCTGGCCGAGTCGTTCGGCCTGGTGGTCGCTGCCGGCGGGCTGCCGGCACTGGGCAACCTGCTGCTCACCAGCCTGCGGGTGCGGGTCACCGCCACCCGCTGCCAGCGCTTCCCGCTCACCCCCGGCCGCCACCTGCGCGGGGCCGCGTACGCCGAGTGTGTGGTCGGCCGGGACGCCCGGTTCACCCTGGCCGGCTCGCACCTGTCCACCGACCCGGTCGAGCGGCCCGGCCAGGCCGCCCTGTTCAAGCGGGAGCTGGACGCGGCCGCCACGCCGGTGATCGCGGCGGCCGACCTCAACGAGGAGCCGGCGGGGCCGGCCTGGGCGACCGTGGCGCGCGGGCTGACCGACGCCGCGGTGGCCATGGACCGGGCCGACCGGCCCACCTACTCCTGCGCGAACCCCCGGCGGCGGATCGACGCCCTCCTCGTCGACCCGCGGATCACCGTGGTCGGGTACGACGTGGTGGACACCCCGCAGACCCGCCGGGCCAGCGACCACTTCCCCGTCCTGGTCGACCTGCTGCTGCCGGCGAGCGGCTGACCCGCCCCGGGGCTGGACAACCGGCTCCGATGTGGAGAGGATTTCGCGGCGACCCGGCACTCGTGCCGCACAAAAGGAGATTCCCGGTGTCCACCTCCACCGACCACGGCCGGCCCGACCCGGAGGCGACCACGCTCGCCCTGACCCGCGACGGCCGCCCGGTCTCCGACCGGGGCGGCACGGTCTGCGTCATCGGCGCCGGGGCCAGCGGCCTCACCGCCATCAAGAACCTCAAGGAGCACGGCTTCGGCGTCGACTGCTACGAGCGGGAGACCGGCGTCGGTGGCGCCTGGAACTGGCGGCACGACCGCAGCCCGGTGTACGCCAGCACGCACCTGATCTCGTCGCGGCCGTTCACCCAGTTCCCCGACTTCCCGATGCCGGACGACTGGCCGGACTACCCGCACCACAGCCAGCTGCTCGCCTACTTCGAGCGGTACGCCGACCACTTCGACCTGCGCGCGCACATCTGGTTCGGCACCGAGGTGGTCCGCGTCGAGCCGGTCGAGGGTGACCGGTGGGACGTCACCACCCGCAGCACCGGCGGCTACGGCCCGGAACGCACCTCCCGCTACGCGGCCGTGGTGGTGGCCAACGGCCACAACTGGTCACCGAAGCTGCCCCGCTACGAAGGGCTGGAGCAGTTCCGGGGCGAGGTCGTGCACGCCTCGTCCTACAAGGACCCGGCCCAGCTGCGCGGCAAGCGGGTGCTGGTGGTCGGCGCCGGCAACACCGGCTGCGACATCGCCGTCGAGGGCGCCCAGCAGGCCTCGCGCTGCTGGCACTCCACCCGCCGGGGCTACTGGTACGCGCCGAAGTATGTCCTCGGCCGGCCGGCCGACCAGGTCAACGACGCGCTGCTGGCGTTGCGGGTGCCGCGCCGGGTGCGGCAATGGCTCTACCACTGGACGCTGCGGCTGACCGTCGGCGACCTGACCCGGTTCGGCCTGCCGGCACCCGACCACCGGGTGTACGAGACGCACCCGATTGCCAACAGCCAGCTCGTCTACTACGTCGGCCACGGCCAGATCACCCCGGTGCCGGACGTCGCCCGCTTCCACCCGCACGCCGTCGAGCTGACCGACGGGCGCCAGATCGACCCGGAGCTGGTCGTCTTCGCCACCGGTTACCTGCCGCGCTTCGAGTTCCTCGACCCCAAGGTGCTCGGCGACGACGCGGGGACCGGCCGGCCGACGCTCTGGCTGAACGCGTTCGCCCCCGGTCACCCCACCCTCGCGGTGGCCGGCCTGGTGCAGCCGGACTCTGGCGTCTTCACCCTGTCCCACTGGCAGAGCGTGCTCTTCGCCCGGCTGCTGCAGCTGCGCCTGACCCGACCGGACCGGGCGGCGGCGTTCGCCGCCACGGTGACCGGGAAGGCCGGGGAGCGCTACTCCGGGCCGGTCAAGGAGAGCACCCGGCACTGGTTCGAGGTCGCTCACGCCGATTACCTGCGCGCCGTCCAGCGCGCCCTGCACGACCTGGAGGCTTCCCGGTGAGCGTGAGGAGTGCAGCGGGGCGGAGCCCCGCAGCCGAAAACGAGAGGCCGCAGCGGTGAGCCGGCAGGTGCGGATCATGCGGGGGCGGGAGTGGGCCCGCCCGGTCCGCCCGGTCCGGCGTGAGGTGCTCAGCGTGACCCCCGAGCTGGAGGAGGCGCGTCCGCCGCTGCTGTTCGTACCGGGGTTCGGGCATGGCGCCTGGGCGTTCGCCGAGCACTGGCTGGACCACGCCGCGTCCCGCGGGTTCCCGGCGCACGCGATGAGCCTGCGCGGGCACGGCGGCAGCGGCCCGGCGCCGGAGGCGACGCTGCGGGCGTACGCCCACGACGTGACGCAGGTGGCGGCGAGCCTGCCGCGCCAGGCGGTGCTGGTGGGGCACGGCGCCGGGGCGCTGGTCGTCGCCCATGCGCTGGCCCGCTACCCGGCCCGGGCCGCGGTACTGGTGGCGCCGGTGTTCGGCGGCTGGGCGACGCTCGGTGCGGCGCTGCGCCGCAACCCGGTCGGCACGCTGCCGGCCGTGGTCGGCGGGCGGCTGCGGCTGAGCCGGCGCCAGCTGTTCAGCCGGGAGCTGCCCGAGGACGAGGCCCGGCGGTACGTCTCCCGGCTGGGCCGGGCCGGCCGGCGCGCCCAGTGGCAGCTGCTGGCCGGGCGGGACGCCGAGCCGGCGGTGGGGCGCCCGCCGGTGCTGGTGCTGGGCAGCCCGGACGACCGGGTGGTCCCGGCGTCCGCGCTGACCCGGGCGGCGCGGCGGTACGGTTCGGCGCCGCTGCTCTTCCCCGGCATGGGGCACGACATGATGCTCGACGCCCGGTGGCGGGAGCCGGTCGACGCGATCCTGGACTGGCTGGAGAAGGAGCCGCCGGCCGCCGGCCGGTGACCGCCGGCGTGGTCGACCGGCGGGCCGATGGGGCTGGCCGGCCGGTGGGGCCTCAGCCGCCGGTGCCCAGCCGGGTCAGCAGGGAGCCGTTCTCGTCCAGGGTGGACAGGTAGGAGCGGGCCCAGGCGTGGATGTCGTGCCGGTGCAGGTGCGCACGCATGGCCCGCATCCGTGCCCCGACGTCCTCGCGGTTGGCCCGCAACGCCGAGAGCAGCCCCTGTTTGAGCCCTTCCAGGTCGTGCGGGTTGACCAGGTACGCCTGCGGCAGCTCCGCGGCGGCGCCGGCGAACTCGCTGAGCAGCAGGGCGCCGGTGTCGTCGACCCGGGCCGCGACGTACTCCTTGGCGACCAGGTTCATCCCGTCCCGCAGCGGCGTCACCGCCATCACGTCGGCGACCCGGTAGAGCGCGGCGAGTTCGGCGCGGTCGAAGGGCTGGGTGAGGTAGTGGATCGCCGGCTCACCCACCCGGCCGAACTCGCCGTTGATCCGCCCTACCTCGCGTTCCACCCGTTCGCGGAGGATCTGGTACTGGCCGACCCGCTCCCGGCTCGGCACCGCCACCTGCACCAGCACCGTGTCGCGCACCTTGACGTGCCCGTCGGCGAGCAGCTCGCGGTAGGCCTGGAGCCGCTGTTCGAGGCCCTTCGTGTAGTCCATCCGGTCGACGCTGAGGATGACCTGGTCGGGACTGCCGAGGTCGTGGCGCAGCCGGCGGGCCCGGTCGGCCACGTCGGGCCGGGTGGCCAGGGCGGCCATCTCGGCGGTGTCGATGGAGACCGGGAAGGCGCCGATGCGTACCACCCGGTCGTCGACGGCGATCCGCCGGTCGGTGGCGGGGAGCTGGAGCACCTTGGCCGCCAGCTGGGCGAAGTTGTGCGCGGCCTGGGCCCGCTGGAAGCCGACCAGGTCGGCGCCGAGCATGCCGCGCAGCAGCTCGGCCCGGCGGGGGAGTTGCATGAACAGCTCCGGCGGGGGGAACGGCACGTGCAGGAAGAAGCCGATCCGCAGGTCGGGTCGGAGCGCACGGAGCAGGCCGGGCACCAGCTGCAGGTGGTAGTCCTGCACCCAGATCACCGCGCCGGCCTCGGCCACCTCGGCGGTCGCCTCGGCGAACCGCTGGTTGACCCGCTGGTACGCCTCCCACCAGCGCCGGTGGTGCTCCGGCTGCTCCACGGCGTCGTGGTAGAGCGGCCAGAGGGTGGCGTTGGCGAAGCCCTCGTAGTGGTCGCGCAGATCGTCGAGGGTCAGCGGCACGGTGTGCATCCGGACGCCGTCAACATCGGGCAGGGCGGGTGCCGGGCCGGTGCCACCGGCCCAGCCGACCCAGGTCGCCGGGGTGTGCCGCAGCAGGGGATGCAGCGCGCTGACCAGGCCGCCGGGGCTGCGTCGCCACTCGCAGGCGCCATCAGGGGCCACACTGTCGTCGATGGGGAGGCGGTTGGCCACCACCACGAGGGAGCTCTGTCGCATCTCGGGCATTCCGATCTGCTGGGGAGTGACCGCCCCGAGACAGGAACAACCGGGCAGTCAGCGGGGGACGTGACGGACAGCGGTATTCCTACTGACAGTAAGTTACACCACTGTTATGCGCGGGACGGGGGTCGGTCACGTCCCGGTATCCGGGCGCGGCCCGGCCGGACCGCGCGGCGGGGTGGGG
>NZ_POUB01000250.1 GCF_003236335.1 Micromonospora deserti | reverse complement strand
GGCAGGACATGCCGCTGACCCGGGCCGCCCAGACCGTGCAGGTCTCGGCCTACCCGGACCACTACGCACAGTGGGAACAGCAGGCCGCCGACCTCGTCACCCAGCACTGGAACAGCTGACCCACACCCGCCGGCCGGCACCCCACACGGGGCGCCGGCCAGCGGCATACCCAGGGCCGGCCCCGAACAACCCGCAGGGCTGATCCGGGGCCGGCCGCGCCACGTACTCCATGGCCGGGGACGTGAGAGGGGAAGACCAGCCATGGCCGGGGACGTGAGAGGGGAAGACCATGGCGGTATCGGGGTACGACGGGGGCCGCCGTCCGGAGCCTGCCCGGCGCGTCGCGCCGGAAGTGGAGCTGGTTGGGGGTTCGGATCCGACCGGCCACTCGGCGAGGCGAGGCTGGCCGCGTGGGGCGCGCCTGCTGGCCGCCGCCGTCGCGCTGGTGCTCGCCCTGGGAGCCGCCGCCGTGGTGGTGACGCTCTCCGACCCGCACCGCCTGGCGGTGGCCTTTTCCGAGGGACGCGTCGCCGCGCCGACGGTCACCGTCGCCGCAGGGCCGGGCGGGCTGGGTGCGGCCGACGAGTCGCCGGCCGGGCGGCCGGGCAGCCGGGGCGCGGCCGATGAGGCGGCGGAGCGGCCGGCGGACGGGCCCGCCCTGACCGCGCCGCTGGCCGGCCGGCACCGCGCCAGCTTCGACCTGGTCGACCCGCTCACCCGCCTTCACCTGCGGGTGGCGGACCTGGGGGACGACCTCTACCGGGTCAGCGGCCCGTCCGACGCGGGCGTCCGTGGCCAGCCGGAGATGCTCGGCGACCTGGTCCGCCTGCGGGTCACCCCGACCGACCGTCCGGGTCCGCACGCCGTCGACGTGATGCTCAACGCGCGGGTGACCTGGCGCCTGCGGGTGAGCGGCGCCGTCACCGAGCAGCGGCTTGACCTGACCGGGGCCCGGCTGGCCGGGGTGGAAATCGCCGGCGGCGCCACCCGCACCGACCTGCGGCTGCCACAGGTCGCCGGCACGCTGGTCGTACGGATCACCGGCGGGGTGAGCCGCTTCGACATCCTGGTGCCGGACGATCTGCCGGTCCGCGTCCGCGCCACCGCCGGCATCGGCCAGGCCACACTCCACGAGCGGCGTGGCGACGCTGTCGCCGCCGGTGCCGTCCTCGACGCACCTGGCTGGGATCGCTCCCTCGACCGGCTCCTCGTCGACCTGGTGGCCGAAACCACCACGCTGACCGTCGTCGGTGCCTGAGCACCCGCCCGCCGGCGGGCACCTCCGGGCGTACAGTCGGGCGGTGGAGCGTACCGAGAAGATGCCGGCACAGACCCGCCCACCTGGCGTGGCCACCGTCGATCCGGGCAGCGTCCTGCTGCCCGGCCACGATGTTCCGCTCGGGCGCTACACCACGGTGCGCCGCCTGCTGCCCCAGCGCCAGCGTCGGATGGTCGGCGCCTGGTGCTTCGTCGACCACTTCGGCCCGGACGACGTGGCCGAGCGGCCGGGCATGGAGGTGCCGCCGCACCCGCACACCGGCCTGCAGACGGTGACCTGGCTGCTCGACGGGGAGATCCTGCACCGCGACAGCCTCGGCAACGTGCAGCCGATCCGACCCGGTCAGCTCAACGTGATGACCTCCGGGCGCGGCATCGCGCACTCGGAGCGGTCGCCGGCCGAGCACCCGCCGCTGATGCACGGCGTGCAGCTCTGGGTGGCGCTGCCGGATCCGGCGCGGGCCGGCGCCGCGGACTTCGCCCACCACGCCGAGCTGCCGCGCTGGCGTGACGGCGAACTCGACGTCACCCTGCTGGTCGGCGAGCTGGCCGGGGAGCGGTCTCCGGCGGTGGTGCACACCCCGCTGCTCGGCGCGCAGCTCGAGCTGCGCGGGCCGGCGCCGGCCATGCTGCCGCTGCGCCCCGACTTCGAGTACGGGCTGCTGGCCATGTCCGGCGGCGCGGAGGTGGACGGGGTGCCGCTCGCCCCGGGCGCGCTGCTCTACCTCGGTACCGGGCGGGCGCGGCTCACGCTGCGCGGAAAGGCAGGCAGCCGGCTGCTGCTGCTCGGCGGTACACCGTTCGAGGAGCCGCTGGTGATGTGGTGGAACTTCGTCGGTCGCTCGCACGAGGAGGTCGCCGCAGCCCGGGAAGACTGGATGGCCGGCCGGCGCTTCGGGGTCGTCGCCGACGATCCGGCGCCGCCGCTGCCGGCGCCGGCGCTGCCCACCACCCGGCTCAAGGCCCGCGACCGCAGCGGGGGCGTACTCGGCTGAGGCGGCAGGCGTGCCCGGGCGCTGCGCGGGTAGTCGCGGGCATGCCCACCAGCATCTCCAACATCGAAGACAAGAAGCGCCTGGTACGCCGGCTGGCCGGCGGCGGGCGGGGCTTCGCCGAGCAGTACGGCTTCCGGGTCACCAACAACCCGGCGAGCCTGTTCCAACTGCTCTGCCTCGCCGTGCTGCTGGCCCGCCGGGGTGACTTCCGGCGCGCCCTGGACAGCGCGCACGCACTGCCTGCGAACGGCTGGGACAGCGCCGCCAGGCTGGCCCGCTCGCTGCACGCCGACCGGGTGCGGGTGCTGCGCGAGTCCGGGCAGCGCGGGGACGTCGACGCGCTCGCCACCACTCTCGGCGACCTGGCTCAGACGGTGGTCGACAGGTACCGCGGCGACCTGCGCCGGCTGCGCACGGTGGCGCACCACGACCCGGCCCGGGAGCGGGAACTGCTCATCCGGTTGCCCGGTGTGGACGGTCAGGTGGTCGACCTGTTCCTGCGCGAGGCGCAGGCGTTGTGGCGGGAGGTGGCGCCGGTCGCCGACCGGCGGGCCCTGGTCGCCGCGCGCCGGCTCGGGCTCGGGCGCTCGGCCGACGACCTGGCCGGGCTGGCCGGCAGCGGCGAGTCCGAACGCCTTGCCTGGCTGGTCGGCGCGCTCGCCCGGGTCGACCTGGAGCAGCGGTACGGGGAGCTGACCGGGTGACCCGACTCGGTGCGTTGGCCCACACTTCCGCATTCACTGTCCATTCGGACGATGTTGCATCGTATGATGGTCGCGGCAGTGATGCCCGCCCGGTTCGGGCGGACGTCAACCCCCTGCCTGGTGGGGCGTCCCGGTTCGGGTGCGGCTCACCCCAGGGTAGGTACTGCGGGGCGCTCCGGCCGCGGTTCGCGGTTCGGGGCGCCTGCATGTTCCGGGCCCGGCGCGCACCTCGCCGTCGGTGCGTTCGGGCCGGGGGTTCCTCCCATTGGGGCTCATAGTGGACGACCAGGAGCTTCCGGTGTCTGTGGTGGGCTGACACCACCGTCCCGCCCAGACCGGAGCTGGTGCTGCCACCGGGGCCCGCCACGCGAGCCCCGGCTACCCCCGCCAGGCGCCTACCGACCCGCCCGGCGCAACAGGTCAGATACCGCGCAGGTGTTGCGACACCCGCTGGTGCGTGTCCCGGGCCTGCGCCGCCCGCTGGGACGCGCCGACCTCCGGGGCGGCCTCGATCGCCGCGGACCGCGCCACCTCGTTGCCGTTGGCGTAGTCCACCGGCGGCAAGGCGCGCAGGGCCTGCAACACGTCCGGCGGGGCGCCCTCGCGTTCGGCCTCGCGTACCACGTCGTCCTTGTCCGCCGGGTAGTCCAGGCTCGACAGGTACTGCAGCACGTCGGCGTAACTCGCCATGGTGTCGGCTCCTCGGGCATCGATCCGGTCACGACCGGCGGCGGTTACCCGCCGGAGCGGAGCTCACGCGCCGGCCGGCGGCGAAATCCGTGGCCGTTTCCGGCCCGAGCCGGGGGGTACGCGTAGGCCGACGGCAGCCCGAAGGAGCAACGATGAACTACAACACCTTCGTCGATCAGGTCGCCCAACGCACCCGCGCCTCCTCAGAGCAGGCGGTGGAGCTGACCCGGGCGACCCTGGAGACGCTCGCCGAGCGGCTGACCGGCGGGGAGGTGCTGGACCTGGCCGCCCAGTTGCCCAGGCCGTTGCAGGTCGTGGTGAAGCCGAGCCCGCGTACCGAGGCGGCGGAGCGGTTCGGCGCGGCCGATTTCGTCGCGCGGGTCGCCCTGCGGGCCGGGGTGGACGAGGCCACCGCGAAGAGCGGCGCGCGGGCGGTCTTCGTCACCCTGCGGGAGGCGATCACCGGTGGCGAGTTCGACGACGTGGCGATGCAACTGCCGCGCGACTACCGGGACCTCGTCGAACCGGCGATGGCCCCCGGAGCGACCCTGCGCCGCTCCTGAGCCAGCCAGGAAGCCGTGACGATGCCGCTCAGGCCACCGCGCCGGTCTCGCGCAGTTCAGCGATGTGCTCGGCGTCGAAACCGGCCTCGGCGAGCAGCTCGTCGGTGTGCTCGCCCGGCTGCGGCGGTGGGCGGCGCACCGCGGTCGGGGTGCCGGAGAAGCGGGGAGCCGGCGCGGGCTGGGTGACCCCGTCGCGCCGCACGAAGGTGCCCCGCGCCGCCAGGTGCGGGTGCTGCGGCGCCTCCTGCCAGTTCAGGACCGGCGCCACGCAGGCGTCGGAAGGGCCGAGCAGTTCGGTCCACTCGTCCCGGGTGCGGGTGCGGAACAGCCGCGCCCAGGCCGCGCGCAGCGCCGGCCAGTTCGCCGGGTCGGTCCGGTCCAGCGCCTCGTCAGGGTGCAGCGGGAAGCCGGCGAGCCGGACCAGCTCGTCGTAGAACTTCGGCTCCAGCGCGCCAACGGCCAGGTGTCTGCCGTCCGCGCACTCGTACGTGTCGTAGAAGGGTGCGCCGCCGTCGAGCAGGTTGACCCCGCGCGGGTCCTGCCACATGCCGAGCCGGCGCAGCGCGTGGATCTGGGTGCTGAGCACCGCCACACCGTCCACGATGGCCGCGTCGACGACCTGCCCGGTGCCGCCGCCGCGCACCGCGTACAGGGCGCTGACCAGGCCCAGGGCCAGCATCATGCCGCCCCCGCCGAAGTCGCCGAGCAGGTTCATCGGCGGCACCGGGCGCTCCCCGGCCCGGCCGATGCCGTGCAGCGTCCCGGTCAGCGCCAGGTAGTCGATGTCGTGCCCGGCGTACGGGGCGGCCGGACCGTCCTGCCCCCAGCCGGTCATCCGCCCGTAGACCAGTCGCGGGTTCACCGCCAGGCAGGCGGCGGGACCGACGCCCAGCCGCTCGGTGACGCCCGGCCGGAAACCCTCGATCAGCGCGTCCGCGCTGCCGACCAGAGCCAGCACCACCTGCCGGCCGGCGGCCGACTTCAGGTCCACCCCGATCGAGCGCCGCCCCCGGTTGAGCAGGTCGGGGTGCGGGGTGCCGAAGGCCGACGGGTCCACGTCGGTCACCCGGTCCACCCGCACCACGTCCGCGCCCAGGTCGGCGAGCATCATCGCGGCGAACGGCCCCGGCCCGATGCCGGCCAGCTCGATCACCCGTACGCCGGCCAGCGGACCGGCCGGGACGTCCTCGGTCATCGGCACACCATAGGCGCTCGGCGTTTGCCCCGTAACGGCCCGGGAATCCCCCGGCGAGACGGGGAGGTGGCGTGGTCGACGACCCGGATCAGGGTTGCCGCCGCGCACCGTGACCTGTACCGGCGCACGCTGGAGCGGCGGGGTGCCTGAGCGGTATGCGGACATCCTGGTGGTCGACCTGCTCGGCGGGATCGGCGACCTGCTGATGCTGCTGCCCGCGGTGCACGGCCGGGCCCGCCGCCAGGGCGCCCGCCGGACCTGGCGGTCACCGGGCCGGCGCGGCTCGCCGGCGCCGCGACGGTGGCCCTGTTCGGCCTGACCGACGCCCGGCGGTACGGCATGGGTGGCGTCGGCCTGCAGGGGTTGCCCGGCTGCCCGCACCGGCTGCCCACCGCGATCACCGAGCAGCCCTGCTGGTGGCAGGCGAACTGCCCGCTGGACGCCGGCGGCCCGGCCCGCATGGCCGACCTGGACGTCGGTGCCGTCCTCGCCGCGGTCACCGCACGGGCGGGTCAGGCCCGGTGAGCAGGGGTGATCTGGGATGGCGGCGGCCCGCCCCGCTTGGCGGCGGGAATCGGCCTGCCCTAACCTTGTCGCCACGAGGGGAGTACTTCCCACGAACCATTCCGGTCAGTACGGCGGGCCAGGAGCGTGCCTCGGGTGGTTGCCCACGAACGGTGGGTGAAGGAGACCTCGAACATGACACGGTGTTCGAGGAGGCTTCATGACCGAATTGTCATATCTTGCTGCCACCGATATCCAGTCGGTGGGGACCCCGACGCTCTGGGTCGCCACCATCGCCGGCGTACTCGCCCTGCTGGTGCTGGACTTCGTGGTCACCCGCCGCCCGCACGAGGTGTCGCTGCGGGAGGCGCTCGGCTGGTCGGCGTTCTACATCGCGCTCCCGCTCGCCTTCGGTGCCTGGGTCTGGGCGCGGTTCGGGTCCAAGCAGGGCATGGACTACCTCACCGGCTACCTGGTGGAGAAGTCCCTATCGGTCGACAACCTCTTCGTCTTCATGCTGCTGCTGGCCGCCTTCACGGTGCCGGCCGTGCTCGCGCAGCGGGTGCTGCTCTACGGCATCGCCGGCGCGCTCGTACTCCGCGCGATCTTCATCGCGCTCGGCGCCGCGGCCCTGCAGACGCTGGACTTCGCCTTTCTGCTCTTCGCCGCCATCCTGATCGTCACCGCGATCAAGCTGCTGCGCGACGCGCTCTCCGGCCACGCGCAGGAGGTGGACATCAACAAGATGCGCTCGGTCCGCCTGCTGCGCAGGGTCATGCCGGTGACCCACGACTACCAGGGCACCAGGATGCTCGTGCGGGTCGATGGCCGGCGGGCGCTGACCCCGCTCGCCCTTGTCGTGGTGGCGGTGCTCGCCACGGACGTCGTCTTCGCGGTGGACTCCGTCCCGGCGGTCTACGGCATCACCGAGGACCCGTATCTGGTCTTCGCCACCAACGCGTTCGCCCTGCTCGGCCTCCGGGCGCTCTACTTCGTCCTGCACGCCGCGCTGAGCCGGCTGGTGCACCTCAGCTACGGCCTGGCGATCATCCTCGCGTTCATCGGCGTCAAGCTCGGCCTGCACTGGGCGCACGGCATCTGGCCGGGGGTGCCGGAGATCCCCACCGCCCTCTCCCTCGCCGTGATCGTGGTGGTGCTGGTGGTCGTCACCCTCACCAGCCTGCGAGCCACCCGCACCAGGGTGCGGGGCGGGACGGAGGCCGCCGTGATCGAGCGGCGCTGACCGGGCCGTCGCGGTCGCCCGCCGCGGCCGGCACCCACCGACCGCCTCCCGGCGTCGCGCCGGAGGTGGTAGGACTAACGGGTGGGTATCGTGTCACCCGGCTTCCAGGGCCGGCCCCGCTCGGCGGAGCCGGCCCTGCCGCCGGGGCAGTACCTGACCGAGGACTTTCCCGTGCTCTCCGCCGGGCCGACGCCGAAGGTGCCGCTGGAGACCTGGGAGTTCGTCATCTCCACCGAGACCGACGCCGAGTTCCGCTGGAGCTGGGACGAGTTGATGGCGCTGCCGCAGGAGACGCCGACGATGGACATCCACTGCGTCACCCGCTGGTCCAAGCGCGACACCGACTGGCAGGGCGTCTCGCTGGACGTCCTGCTCGACGGCATCGACACCGCCGCCCACTACGCGCAGGCCCACTCGTACGGCGGCTACACCACCAACCTGCCGCTGGCCGACCTGCGGGGCGGCCGGGCCTGGGTCGCGCACACCTACGACGGTGGCCCGCTACCGGCCGAGCACGGCGGCCCGGCCCGGCTGCTGGTGCCGCACCTTTATTTCTGGAAATCCGCCAAGTGGGTACGCGGCATCCGGCTGACGACCACCGACCAGCCCGGATTCTGGGAGACCGCCGGCTATCACGACTACGGTGACCCGTGGCGTGAGCAGCGGTACCAGGGCGATTGACCGCCCCGCTGCGGTGGCGGGTGGCCCGGCTCGTCCAGCGCCGGGTGGAGACGCCGACCGCCCAGACCCTGGTGCTGGAGGTGCCGGACTGGCCCGGCCACCTGCCCGGCCAGCACGTCGACGTCCGGCTGACCGCCGAGGACGGCTACCAGGCGGCCCGGTCGTACTCGCTGGCCGCGCCGGTCGCCGACGGCCCGGGCGGGGCGCGCATCGAGCTGACCGTCCAGCGGGTGCCCGACGGCGAGGTGTCGCCGTACCTGATCGACGTCTACCCCGAGGGCGAGCCGGTGGAGGTGCGCGGGCCGGTCGGCGGCTGGTTCGTCTGGCGACCAGAGGAGATCGCGCCGGTGCTGCTGGTGGGCGGCGGGTCGGGCGTGGTGCCGCTGATGGCGATGGTGCGGGCCCGTCGGGCGGCCGGCAGCCGGGCACCCTTCCGGCTGCTCTACTCGGTGCGCACCCCGGCGGACGTCCTCTACGCCGACGAACTGCGCCGCCGGGCCCGCGACGACTTCGGCCTCGACGTGGCGTACGTGTACACCCGCGAGGCGCCGGAGGGCTGGCGGGGCGAGCCGCACCGGATCGGCCTGGCCGACGTCAACAGCCACGGCTGGCCGCCCGACCTGGAGCCGCTCTGCTACGTCTGCGGCCCGACCGGCTTCGTGGAGACCGTGGCCGACCTGCTGGTCGGGCTGGGGCACCAGACCCGGCGGGTGAAGACCGAGCGGTTCGGCCCCACCGGCTGAGTCGAGGGAGACACGATGACGGAGATGTCCTACCTGGACGGCAACATGCTCGACGGCCCGCTGCGGGAACTGTTCGCCGTCGACCTCAGCGCCGCCACCGGGCGCTGCGAGCACTGCGGCATGCTCGGCCCGATGGCGGCGCTGCGGGTCTATTCGCACGCGCCCGGCCTGGTCGGCCGCTGCCCGAACTGCACCTCGGTGATGCTGCGCCTGGTCCGCTCGCCCGACCGGGCCTGGCTGGACCTGCGCGGCACCACGTTCCTGCAGGTGCCCATGCCGCTGGACCAGCCCCACCCCGGCCCGCTCTGACG
>NZ_POUB01000024.1 GCF_003236335.1 Micromonospora deserti | reverse complement strand
TGCGCGCCCAAAGGGACTCGAACCCCTAACCTTCTGATCCGTAGTTCAATGCTGAAAGCGCGCACTTCTACAAATAGCCCTCTACACCAAACTCGTCCGACCGCAACCCTTCTAGTCCGTCCAAGTTCGGTCACTTCCTCGCAGGTCCACGCTCTGCAGGGGATGTCAATTCACGGTCATCGATGGATGAACGGGCATCGCGCTTCCCGTCGGGTCCACGTGCGTAGCGGTAACCCGCACGCGACCGCGCCCCGCACCGGCCCGTCGGCGAGCTGGCCGGGCACTTCTTCGCCCTACGGGTGCATCCCGCCGGCCGGGCCCATCCGACGCGGACCCCACCGCGGTGACGACGGCGTCCTGCCCGAATGCCTGGAAACCATCCAGAGTCCACGCCGAGCAGGACGAGGAGCATCGGGCAGGACCTCGAGCGTCCATCTGGGGCACCCGCTCGGTGCTGAATCGTCCGGGCTATCCCTGGTAGGGCGGGGCGACGCCCCACCCCCAGCGGGGGACCGGCGCCTCCCGGACCGGGTGCGCGCCCCGCTGCGAGTTCTGCAGCGCGAGCCGGGTGCCCCATTCGATGTAGCTGGCGAAGGCGGCCCGGAACTCGGGATCGTCGGGCAGGCCGACCTCGTCGGCGGCGTCCATCATCAGGTTGACCCACCGCCGGCGCTGCGGTTCGGTGATCGCCTTGCCCAGGTGCTTGTTCAGCATGTATGGGTAACCGCCACGCTCGGCGGTATAGCGGGCAGGGCCACCGAAAACCTCGGCGAGCCACGTCGCCACATGCCCCGCATGCTCACGATCCATGTCCGCGAAAAGTGGCGATAGCAGCTCATCAGCGACGACCAGGCGGTAGAACGCGTCGCACAGCTTCACAAAACTGTCCGTGCCGCCTGCCCACTCGTACAGCGTCGGCGGTGAGCTCCCACCATTGCCGGCGATCGTGGTGAGGGCGTAGTGCCGCATCTCCTCAATATCCTCGACGTACGGCTTGACGGCGGCCAGGAAGTCGGCGAACAACGGGCCGCCCCGAAAGCCCTTCAGATGGTCTTCGACGGAGGTCCACGTGATGCGCAGGACGTAACGGGCGGGATCGTCCACGCAGCGGCGCAACTCGTAGTCCACGCATTGCGGTGCGGCGCGGAACGCGGCAGCCGCCCGCTCGTACGCCGGTTCGAAGCCGGCGAGCCGGTCCGCGGGCACCCGGTACCTGATGTACTCGACGATCATTGACACAGCGCATCACCAGAATTCAAATTGATCAAGTACGCACCATCCGGTGCGTGCCGATGAGCAGGAGCTCACGTGCCAAAGCGATACCACTGCCCGGTCGAGTTGGCCGTCGACATCATCGGCGGAAAGTGGCAACCGGTGATCCTCGCCCACCTCAAGGAAGGCGTGCACCGGTACGGCGAACTGCGCCGCCGGATACCGGGGATCAGCCAGAAGATGCTCACCCAACGGCTGCGCGACCTCGAGGCCGACGGGCTGATCACACGGCATGACCTGGGCACCACGCCGCCCCATGTGGAGTACCGGCTCACCCTTGAAGGAGCGAGCCTGGCCCCGGTGCTGAACGCTCTCTATGACTGGGGCGCAAGCGGGCCGAGCGCACCGGCGTTCCCATCGAGCCCCCGCGCCCTTCGTCCCTCATTCAGGCGTTGGAACCGCCGGCGGAGCCAACCGGTACAGCTGTGCCGGCCCCGCCCGGCTCAGCTCCCGGGCCAGGCCGGGGCGCCGAGACAAACGCGTAGGACAACGGCTCCGACGGCACCGGCGGTGCCGACCTGCAGGCACCCGTGCCTCTCGTTGCGGAGAACGAGACCAACTGCGCTATTGGGTGCCTGTAGCGTGTCAGAACTCGTCGCACCTGCTGTGAGCTCGGGTTTCTTGGCTCGGGCTGATGATCGCCGGTATGGTCATGCGGTTGCTGTACTTGGGGATGATCCGCCTGTTCAGCGGTTTGGGCCTGCTGACCCGCGGCGACAGAGCCCTCATGGCCGAGGTCCTCGCGCTACGGCATGAGGTTGCGGTGCTACGCCGCCACGTTCAGGGCCGGCCGAGGCTGTCCTGGCCGGACCCGGGCGATCCTGTCCGCCCTGGCCCGCCTGCTGCCCCGCCCAATACGGGCACACCGGATCGTCACTGCGTCAACGTTGCTCGCCTGGCACCGCCGCCTGGTCGCCAGACGCTGGACCTACCCGACCCGATACGGCCGGCCAGCCGTCAGCGACGAGATCCGGAACCTGGTACTGCGGCTGGCCCGCGAGAACCCGCGATGGGGCCACCGCCGAATTCAGGGCGAACCGCAGCGGCTGGGCCACCGCATCGGGGCAGGCACGATCCGACGAATCCTGGCCCACGACCACCGGCCACACCAAGGACGAGAGCAATCACCGCCCAACCACGATCCAGCCGTCGTCATCCCGATGGACAAGCCCGTACGGCGCCGACGACGGCTTGGTGGGATCAACGAGCACCACCGGGCAGCCTGACGCAATCTCCAAAACAGCAGGTCACGGCCATAGAACGAGTTTTGGCACGGTACAGGCGTCCTGGGCGATAAACTTCATGATCAACCGAGCGAATCGTAGGCGGTTGACCTGAACCACCCTTCACGTTGGATGCTCGGCGTATGGACGTGACCGCTTATCTCGAACGGATCGGTGTGGAGCGGCCGCGGGTCGCCGACGGCGCGGCCCTGCGCGAGCTGCATCGGGCCCACCAAACGGTGGTGCCCTTCGAGAACCTCAGCATCCACCTGGGTGAGCCGATCTCCCTGGCCGAGGACGACCTGATCGACAAAATCGTCCAGCGCCGGCGCGGTGGCTTCTGCTACGAACTCAACGGCGCGTTCGCGATGCTGCTGGAGGCGCTCGGCTACCGAGTGGTGCGGGCCGCCGCCCGCGTGTATGGCGGAGAACGTCTCGGCCCGCCGTTCGACCACCTGGCGCTGCTGGTGTCCACGGCCGAGGGCGGCGGGCCGTGGTTGGTCGACGTCGGCTTCGGCAGCCACAGCGTGTACCCGCTGGAGTTCACCAGCCGGGCCGAGCAGGCGGATCCCGGTGGCCGGTTCGCGCTGGTCGACGCGGGTGAGAGAGACGTGGACGTGATCAAGGACGGGCAACCGCAGTACCGGATCGAGCGGCGGGCGCGCTCGCTGGCGGACTTCGCACCGACCTGCTGGTGGCAGCAGACCTCGCCAGACTCGCACTTCACCCGCGGCCCGATCTGCTCGCGGATCGACGGCGACGGACGGATCTCGATCAGCGGCCGCACGCTGATCCTGACGAACGGCGCCACGCGGTCCGAGGTCCCGCTCGGCACCGACGAGGCGCTGCTGTCCGCGTACCGCGACCACTTCGGCATCGTGCTGGACCGGGTACCGTCCCTGCCTCGACCGACAGAGTAGAAGTGTGGTGGCTGAGGAGAACCGCTGGCTGCGCATGATCGTCGAGAATCCGGGCCATTCGCGGTGGTACATCCAGCGGTTCCGAAAATGGCGGCGAGCGGCAAGGATCTGGCCGGGGAGCCGCGGAGCGCGGCGGGAGGACGTCTCTCTGCTGGACGAGTGGTACGGGAGGGGGCGCGGCGGATGCTGGCCGTCGCGTTGGAAGCGGAGATCGATGTCGGCTGGACGATCTTTGCCGTCGCCTGAAACACCGGGCTGGCGCTGTGGTTGACGATCTCCCACCCGACTGCGGCGAGCATGTCGCCGGACGCGCGGAGCTCCACCACGCGGGTACGGTCTGCGGTCGCGCCTTGACGTAGGCCCCGATCTGGCCCGCGTGAACAGCAGGCGTGACATTCACGCGGCACGCTGCCAGCTCATCCCTGGTCAACGGCAGGCCAGGGTCGACGGTTTGCTCAGTACGCCACAATCGCCGTACCTCGATGGCTGCATCGCGATCTTGCAGAGAAAGGTCGAACGCACTGTCATCGGCACGTTCGGACGCCGGCGACCGGCGCGACGTACCTTCGGTGACGAGCGCCTTCGCGGCTATGAGCGGTGCCATGGGCGTGCTCCGCTGTGCAGTCCTCACAGAAGGTCATGGATTGGTTGTCCTGACCGGATGCTACGGCGCACCTTGTCACTTCATGGGCCCTGCTTTCGTTGCTCGGCTGCGCAGTTCTCGGGCGCGCTTGCGACAGGCATCGATGATGCCGGGGCGGAGCAGGTGGCCGAAGCCGGCGCGGTCGAGACGTTGGACCAGTCCGTCCCGGTCGGTGCCGAGTGCTGTGGCGGTGGCGTCGAGGTCCCAGTCGTTGGCGGCGAGCTGGGACAGCAGATGTCCACGGCGGGTCTGGGCGGCCGACAGCCGGAACGTTTTGAGGTAGGCCAGCTGACCGGCCTCGTCGGTGATGGTTTCGCCGATGTGGCTTTCGGCTTCGGGGTTGAAGGCGGGCAGGAACCGGGCCAGGGTGAAGCGACCCATCCGTTGTACCGGGGTGACGGTGAGTCGCTCGGCGGCGAGCAGCCCGTCGGCCATGAGGGCATGGAAGGCCGTCCAGTCGGCGCCCACCTGGGCTAGCTGGGCGCGCAGGTCGGCGACGCTGGCGATGCGGGTGTCGTCGAGGCGGGGGGTGAAGTCGGGTACGGCCGGATACAGATGGGTGTAATGGAACAGCAGTTCGCCGTAGAAGTCCTGCAACAGCGTGGGGTGCAGGGCGCGGTAGTCGTCCGGGTGCGGGACGACGAACGTGGCGGCGAGGGCGTCGGCGACGTAGAGCACCATGCCGCACTGGTCGGGGTGGATTTCGAAAACGCGCAGCGCGTCGTCGAGGCCGGCGATGCTGGCGCCGGTGTAGCTGGCCTCCACGCGGGGGGACAGGCCGCGGGTGACGGCATGGCGGGTCCATTCCTGCCAGGCGATGGGCGGGCCGCCGAACTGCAGCGCGAGGTAACCCTCCATGGCCAGGTGCAGCGGCAGGAAACGCAGCCGCTGCCTGTCCTCACGGCGAGCCAAGCGGCGGCGGAACGCCAGCCGGATGCCGGTGGGAGCGCCAGTGTCGACGGAGTCGCGCAGCTGGGTGCCGTAGGCGGCGGCCGGAGTGGTGTCAGTGGTCCAGGTGGCGACGAACGCGTGCGGGATGTAGGAAAGGTACGCCGTGCATGGCCCGGTGTGGACAATCGACAGTTCGTCGGGGTCGTAAAGGCAGGCGTGCAGGCGCAGATCGGTGATGGGGATCGGCCGCAGTAGCGGAACGAGGCGGACCGCGCCCCACGTCTGGGCGGGGCCGGCGGTCAGCCCGGTTAGGTCGATCCCGTCGGTGGCGGCCGTCACGACACTGCCTCCTCGGCGTTGAGGAACCGCTCGACCCGGTCGGCGAGGTGGCGGCGCAGCTCGTCGAAGCCGGCGCTGCCGGTGGCGAAGCGGGCCAGCTCGACGAGCGCAGCGGCGTCCTCGGCGTCGCGGACGCCTACGGTGGCCACGCCGGCGGCCAGGCGGCGCACGTCGAAGGTGTCGGCGTCGTAGACGGGGTTGAGGTGCACGACGCTCGTGGCCTGGTCGGGATCGAGGCGGGTACGCCAGACCCGCAACACCTCGGCGGCCTGCCCGGGTGGGTCGTTGTCCCAGCCGTCGGAGACGATGACGAGCCGGTCGGGGCGGCGCTCGAGGGCGTCGACGATGCGCACGCCCAGCCCCGTGGCGCCGATAGGATGGACCAGCAGCGGGTCGCCGCGGTGGTGCAGCCACAGCCCGGTGTAGTCGGCGGCGAGGGCCTCCAGCAGATAGTGCGTGGCCAGGGCGACGGCGAGCGGCCGGCGGCGCTTCACGCCGGATCCGGCGGCGGAGTAGCTGTCGTCGAGGACGGCCACCACCCGGCCCCAGGTGCCCGCCTGCCGGCGCGCGGCCCGGCGCGCGGCGGCCTGAAGCGCGCCGATCAGCTCGTCGCGACACCGGACACGTTCCGGGCGGGGCAGCGACAGCGCGTAGATCGCGAGGCGGGTCAGGGGTGCGGTGGCGAGGTCCATGGCGACCGCCTCGACCTTGTGCCGTACGGCGGTCCCCTGCAGCCGCGGCCGTTCGCCGTCGGTGAGCTTGGGCGCAATGCCGGACAGGAACCGGGCCCGGTCGATGCCGTGCTGGGCGGCAAGTCCCTCGGCGACGGTGTGCGGCAGCTCGTACAGGGCCCGATGCTCGTAGTGGGCGCGTCGCCACGCCTCCAGGATCGGTGTCTCGTAGCGCTTCGGGCGGCGCCAGTCAAACAGCACCGTACCGACCTCGCCGGGAAGTCGCAGGTGGGCGTGACGGGCGGCGATCGACAACGATCTGCGGTACTTGATCGCGTCGAAAGCCGGGTCGGGCCGGGCCGCCACCCAGTCGCGCACGATGACGCGGGTACGCCGGTTGTTGACCCCCAACCGGCGCAGCTCGCGGAGCACGCCGTACACCCGCTGCGGCGGCAGCGACCGCAGCCGCGCCGCGATCAGCCGCCCCTCTACCGCGCGCTGCTGGTCGCTCGCTTCCCGCGCGGTGCGTAGCAGGTTTGTCACGACCATGGCGGCGTTGAGGTGGTTGACCTCCAGGGCCAGGGTCGCGGCATACAGGTCGCGGTAGTTGCCCAGCACGTACTCATGGAGGAACCCCAACGACAGGCGCTGCGCGGCGGCTCCAGAGCGGAACTCGCGCTGGGCCGTCGAGGCGATCGCGGCGTTGACGAACATGACCACGTCCTCGCACGCGACCCGATCCGCCCGCCACATGACCGCGACCCAACCTTCCAAACGGTGACCACGGGGCCGGCCGGGGAATGGGGGCACGAACTGCGAAGCATCGCTTCAGAGGCGGGTTCCGGAAGTCGCACCGAAGTCCCGCGGCCGGCCCGGCCACGATACCCGTCACGATCACCACGACGCGACGAGAAAACTGCCCTAAGCACAGGAGCCTCGGGGACGGTCGGCCGGCGCTGCGGCCAGAGGTGCGATCGCCGCCGTCGACTCGCCTCCAATGAGGTCCGACCATGACGCAACGTAACGCGCACTGCGGCAGATGCGCGTGCCTTGCCGAGCCGACCCGTGATGGGTCCAGGCTCATGCATTCGGCGGCGTGACGCCCTGTTTCCGACCGTACCTGCTGCTCACCACTGACCTACCAGATCGACCAGTTGGCCGCGACCGACCTCGCGATGCCGGCTGGCTGGGCCGGTCCGGTGGCGCTGCTGGCGTGCGCGGCGCCGACCGGTTTCGACGACCGGCTGGCCAGACTGTGGAGGCAGGCCGGCACGGTCCTGCTCCCTGCGCCAGCCCAACTGGTACGACCCCGGTCGGTTCTGGAGCGGCGACGACCTCCACCTCTCCGGCGGCTCGCGGCTCGGCAAGGAGATCGCCGTGCAGATCCCCGCGCGCTGACCGCGCCGATCGGGCCGCGGGTCGTGTTGCCGGTCGCCGCATTGGCTGCGCGAGCGCAGCCCTCTGAGATCCAGTCATCGAGGTGAGCTGTAGAGGGGGCGCAGTTTGCTTTCGAACGCTGCCTCGTCGATGCCACGGGCCAGCGTCCGCGGGTGATCGCCCCACGGCATGGTGTCTGGGCAGCTTTCCTCGTCTCCCTGCCTTCCTGGGACGGTGAACTCGCTGACTCTCTTGCCGCTGCCGGCTTCCAGCACCGCAACGTGGTAGGTGCTTTCGTGCACGTCGAAGATGTACGGAGTGCCGCGGGTAGTGGAAATGGGCGAGTAGTAGCAGGTGACATCGCGGCCCGAATCCCGGGTCGGTTCCACGCGCGCGCAGACAAGGAGCTGCACCTGGTCGCGGTACGAACGGGAGGCGTGGTCGTTGTCTTGTGGTTCGAACTTGGCGGGCAGTTCGGCATACCCGAACGACTCCTCGTCGCGGTAGTTGATCAGGAGCATCGGGTGCGGGCCGGGACCGGCGAACCGTGGAGCCGCCTGGTTGTAGACATAGAGCTTCGGCGACCGGCATGCGCGCTCTTCCGAGTCGCTGTCGTAGGTCTGCGTTGGCTCGGACGGTGCGGGGAGGGGTGGGAGCTGTCCCGAGGGTGGCGGGCCGCCGGGCCGGTCGGGCGGCCAGGTGCATGGCCCGGTCAACGTGACGGCGAACTGTGGACTCTTTGGCGGCAGCTCCATGACCAATCGCGCGCCGTCCTCGCTCAGGGCGTCCACCACCCAGGGTCTACCGGGCTGCTTGTTATCGGTAGGGTCGCCGAAGCCATTGCGAGATACCCAGGTTTCGAGGTCCTCGAAGTACTTTTCGGCCTTGTCGCCGGCGGCGATCGTGATCTCCGCTCGTGGCACGACACCCCAGTCCGGGCCGCCACCGGGCGCCTCGGCGCAACCCACGGCGCGGGAGTGAGTCGGCGCGGAGGCGCGCGCGTCGGACTCCAGCACCTCGGCCACGAAGCGGGACAGGTGCTCAGTGAGTCGCTGCTCGAACTCCTGGGTGGTCACCCCGAGCGCCGGTGGTTGCGGTTCGGGGTGGTCAGCCGTGCAAGCGGTAAGCACCAATGCGCACACAGTCGCGGCACCGAGCCGGACGCTCCAGTTGCAAATCATGGCACTCCTTGATCCTGCCCTCGGCACGGAACGCTCCCGGTCCAGTGTCGCCGACGAGAGCGAGCCAAACCCGTGGTCGCCGCATTGGTCGCAGCTCGCCGGGCATGCGGTAGCTTTTACCTTTTGGTCACCGATTAGCGCATCGGGAACGGCCGAGTCCCTGTGGTCTTCGCGGGATGGTTCGCGCGAGTGGTGACGAGGCCCTTGCCCTACCTGGAGGCACGTCGTGAGTTCCTACACCATCACCATCGCCGCGGACGATCCCAGCCGGGCGACCACAACCGTGAGAGTCGAGTTGAACGGCGCGACCGCCCGCATCACCGAACTGGTGGTATGCGCCGGTGAGGGGGACGGGCTGACTGCGGGCCAGATTCCCGCGGTCGATCTGGATCTGCTGCTGAAGGCGGTCACGCCTGCCGTCGGCGGGCAGCAGGCGTTAACCGTGTCGCCTGCTGCTCCGGCCCACGAGGCGCCCGCTGGCGTATCCGTTCACGACGAGGAGCCCGCCGCCGAGACCGAGGCGGACCAGCCTGTCGCCGCCACCACGTCCACTGCTGATCAACCGGCTACGACTACTCCGGTGCAGAGCGAGCCGACCGAGGTCGTTGTTCCCAAGCAGGCGTCACGGGCGAAAGCACCGTCCGCCGGCGCGACCCGGTCGCGTGGGCGGAAAGCCACAGGCGCCAAGGCCACCACCGCGGGGCGGAAAGCCACCAAGCAGACCGCGAAGGGCGAGGCGTCCTCGGGCACGGGTCGCGTGTACCGGCGGTCACCGGATGATCTGGAGTCGGTGTACCAGCAGGCCGGTAGCGTGGCGGCGGTCGCCGATCACTACGACGTGCCCCGGCACACCGCGCAAGGATGGATCCGTACGCTGCGCCGCCGGCAAGCCAGCCCGGCCGAGTAGGACAAACGCCGCGGGGCACCCCTGGGGTGGGTCGGCCGATTCACCGATGGGGATCCGGCCGGCACCGGCCTTCGGCAGTGCCGCTCAGCGGGCCCGCTTCGTCGCTCGCTTGCGGGGCGGCGTCAACAGGTCGGCGATCGCCTCGATCGCGGACGGCACGAGCCGGTAGTACGCCCAAACGCCCCGCTTCTCGCGCTCGAGCAGGCCGGCCTCGGTGAGGATCCGAAGGTGATGACTCACGGTCGGCTGGGACAGACCCAGCGGCGCGGTGAGATCACTCACGGACGCCTCGCCCTCGGGAGCGGACTGGATCAGACTGAGCAGTCGCAGCCGGGCCGGGTCGGCGAACGCCTTCAGCACTCCCGCGAGCCGCTCGGCATCGGCGCGCTTGATCGGCTCGCCGGCAAGCGGCGAGATGGCAGGCGTAGCAGTTTTCGCAGTTCCCACGCCTTCCATCGTCCCACCAACACCATCAATAGGCGGTGGAACCAGGACCAAGTACCCCGATGGCGGCCGCGAGGCCGGGTACAAGGGATGCTGAGGGGCCGGGGAGGCGAGGTGGGGTGACGGTCTGATCCTCCTCTCTGTGAGTGATTCGTGGGTGACGTGAATGTGATCCTGATGTTTGACTGAGATCCATGCAGGCGGGGCAGGCGCGGCTGGCGATCGACTGCGGCAACGCCAGCACCACTGCGGTGGTGGCGTGGCCTGACGGCGCGTGGGTGCCGCTGATGTTCGACGGCGAGCCCGCCCTGCCCAGCGCCGTACTGCTCGCCGGCGACGGCAACGTGTTGACCGGCCACCAGGCGTGGCAGGCCGCCACCGCCGACCCGCAGCGGTTCATCCCGACTCACGGCAGTCTCCCGAGCAGCGGCTCACCATCTCCGGCACGGACATCGACACCCTCGATCTGGTCGCCGCGACGCTGCGCCGGGTGGCCGAGGAAGCGCAACGAGCCGTCGGTTGCGCGGTCGAGGATGTGCGGCTGGTGGTGCCGGCCGGGTGGAGCCCGAGGCGCCGGACGTGGATGCGACACGCCGCCCATCGGACGGGCCTGCCCCAACCCCGACTGATCGAAGCCCCCGTGGCGGTGGCCAACCACCTCCTCGCGACCGGGGTTTAACTGCCGGTCGGGTCATACACCATCGTCTGCGACGTCGGCGCCGGCGCGGAAGTCAGTGTCCTGCGGCGCGGCCCAGCCGGGTTCGAAGTGCTCGCCACCCTGGCAGACCCGGTCGCGGGCAGCACCGCAATTGATGAGGCTCTCGCCGCCGTGCTCACTGACGGCAGCCTGGCAGGTGGCGACGGTCAGCGGTGGCGCTGCGTGACCGGTGTTTCCGCTGGTCACGGCCTTGATTCCGTTGCGCGCCCGAAGGGACTCGAACCCCTAACCTTTTGATCCGTAGTCGACGGGATGAGCCCTGCTGGTCACCGCCTTGATCAAGGGATTCTCGGGTGCCCGGTTTAGTCATATTCATTCATATGCCGACGTCTGTCAACCCAACTTTCTGACACTCGTCTCGCATCACGAGATGCATAGCGACGACCTTCCCGGGAGATCGTTCCGAGGGGGTCCGCCTCGCGGTCACGATCTGTCGAGCGGGCAGAGGTTTCAACCATCACCGTTTGCGGTCGACAGCGACGCGAGTGAGAGGGTGACCGCGTGGGGCTGGACAAGGAGACCGCAGCACGGCTCGCCGAGGCACGCTTGGCGGAGTGGCGACACGTCGGCTATGACGAGTGGCGCGCCATGCTCGACGACAAGGATGTGCGCCTGGTCGTCGGCGACGACGGCGAGCGGTACACCGTTGTCTGCTACGCCGTTGATGACGGCGAGGGTCGGATCCGCTTGTCAGTCACCGTGGACGATGGCGGCCTGTCGGCGTTGGTGCCGCTGGTACGAGACGAGATCATGAGTCCGGACGACACCTTCGACACGTGACTTTTTCGTCCAGAAAGAACGACCGTGGCCCCCCGTCCAGCTGGTAGCCCTTGTGGTGCCCGGCGAGGTGATCCGCCCGGCTGATCTCTGAGGAGGGCCGGGGTTCGGGGCGGAGCCCCGAGGTCTTCAAAGGTCTTGTCGTCCCCAAGCGTGGCCGGCCGGCCCGGCCGATGCCGGCCGGAGGTCGCCAGCAGGCCGGGCCGGGCCGGCGCGGCCCGCCTTGCGGGCCGCCTTGATCTCAGTACAGGTCAATTCGGCAACCGATCACTGGCTGCATGTGTCCTCCGTCGACTGATGTGCGACATGCGTCCGCCAGCTGATTTGCGACAGTGGTCGGTTCGGCACTCTGAGCCCGACGTCTCCGCGGGGCGTCGGGACTCGGGGAGGCCGGGATTGGCGCTGGTT
>NZ_POUB01000249.1 GCF_003236335.1 Micromonospora deserti | reverse complement strand
GGGGTCGGGTGGGAGAAGACGTCCTGTGGGGTGCCGGTGAGCCCGGCGGCGCGCAGCCGGCTCACCAGTGTGGTCGCCTTGATGCTGTCCCCGCCGAGGGTGAAGAAGCTGTCGGAGACACCGACGGCGGGCAGGCCGAGGATCTCGGCGTACAGCCGGCACAGCAGCTCCTCGCGCGGCGTGCGCGGCGCCGCCGCGGTGGCGAGCGCGGCGAAGTCGGGCGCGGGCAGCGCGCCCCGGTCGAGCTTGCCGTTGGCCGACAGCGGCATGGCGGGCAGCGAAACGAACGCCGCCGGCACCATGTACTCCGGCAGCCGGGCGGCCAGGTGGGTGCGCAGCGCGTCGTCGGCCGGGGCGCTGCCCGGCTCGGGGACGAGGTAGCCGACCAGCCGGCGGTCGCCGGGCCGGTCCTCGCGGGCCAGCACGGCGGCCTGCGCGACCCCCGGGCAGGCCGCGAGCGCGGCCTCGACCTCGCCGAGCTCGATGCGGAACCCGCGGATCTTCACCTGGTGGTCGACCCGGCCGAGGTACTCCAGCGCCCCGTCGGCCCGCCGGCGGGCCAGGTCCCCGGTGCGGTACATCCGCTCGCCCGGGCCACCGTGCGGGTCCGCCACGAACCGCTGCGCCGTCAACCCGGCGCGGTTGAGGTATCCGCGGGCGAGCTGCACCCCGGTGAGGTACAACTCGCCAACCTGCCCGGTGGGCACCGGGCACAGCCGGTCGTCGAGGACCCGCAGGCCGGTGTTGGACACGGGCCAGCCGATCGGCACCGGGCCCCGCTCGCCCGGCGCACACGGCCAGTAGGTCACGTCGACCGCGGCCTCGGTCGGCCCGTACAGGTTGTGCAGCCGCGGGCCGCCCGTCCCGTACCCGGCGTAGAACCGGTCCCGCAGCTCGGCGGGGAACGCCTCACCGCTGCAGATCACCCGGCGCAGCGCGGACGCGCACCGCACCGCGGCGGGCTCAGCGAGGAACACCCGCAACATCGACGGAACGAAATGGACGGTGGTGACGCGTTCCGCCTCGATCAACCGGGCGAGGTAGGCCGGGTCCTGGTGCCCGCCGGGCCTCGCCACGACGAGCGCGGCACCGGTGATCAGCGGCCAGAAGAACTCCCAGACGGACACGTCGAAGCTCGCCGGGGTCTTCTGCAGGACCCGGTCGTCGGCGGTCAGCCCGTACTCGGCCTGCATCCACAGCAGCCGGTTCACGATCGCCCGGTGCGAGACCACCACGCCCTTCGGGCGGCCGGTGGAGCCGGAGGTGTAGATGACGTACGCGGGCTGGTCGGGAAGCGGCACCGTGGTGGCCGCGGCGCCACCGGTGGTCGCAGCGTCGAGGTACAGGCGTGGCATGTCGTCCGGCAGCCAGTCCCCGGCGCGGCCGGCGGTCACGACGAGGGCCGGGGCGGCGTCGGCGATCATGTAGCGGAGCCGGTCCGCTGGGTAGTCGACGTCCAGCGGCAGGTAGGCGGCGCCGGCGCGGTGGATGGCCAGCAGGGTCACGACCAGCTCCACCGAGCGGGGCAGGGCCACGCCGACGAGGCGTTCCGGACCGGCGCCGCGTGCGGCGAGCAGCTCCGCGAGCCGGTCGACCCGTGCGGCGAGCTGGGCGTAGCTGAGCCGGATGTCGCCGGACACCAAGGCGGTCGCGTCCGGGGTACGGGCGACCTGCGCGGCGAACAGCTGCGGCAATGTCTGGTCGCCGATCCGGTGCACCGGTCCGTTGGCCAGCCGGCCGCCCCGGCCGTGGCCGGTCAGGGGTGGTGGTTCCACAGCTGTCCTCTCAGGCGTGTCCGGTGCCGGTGGCCGCGAGGCCGGCCCGCTCGACCGGTGCGTCGTCGCGGTGCGCCACCACGGACCGCAAAATCTCGCCGGCGCGCACCGCGGTGTTGGACAGCAGGGACGAGGTGATGCCGTGGCTGTGTTCGGTGCCGCCCTGCAGGTAGACGCCGCACCGCATCTCCGGCGCGGCAACCACGCGGTAGTCCCGGGCGACGCGCAGCCGGCCCTGCTCGTCGCGCCGGCAGTACCGGTCCGCGTCGATCAGCAGGTCCGTCGGGTCCTGGGCACGGTATCCGGTCGCGTACACCACCGCGTCGGCGTCCAGTACGGTGGTCTCGCCGGTGATCAGCGACGTGACGGTAGCCTGAACCCGATCCGCGGTCTCCACCACCTTGGTGACCCGGGCGAGGTTCATCATCCGCAGCCGTTCCACGCCGAGCACCCTCTCCTGGTAGGCGCGGCGGTACAGCTCCTCGATGAGGTCCAGGTCGACCACGGAGTAGTTGGTGTTGCGGTGATAGTCCATCAACCGTTGCTTGACCGCCTCCGGGGCGGTGAAGTAGTCGTCGACCGCCGCCGGGTCGAAGACCCGGTTGGCGAACGGGCTGTCGTCGGCGGGGCTGTAGCCGTACCGGGAGAACACCGCGCACACCTGCGCCCGCGGGAACTGCTCGTGCAGATAGGCGACGATCTCCGCGGCGCTCTGGCCGGCGCCGACGACGACGAACCGGGACGGAGCGCGGCGGCGCAGCATCTCCGCGCGGTACAGCAGTTCGTGGCTGTGCCAGATTTTCGCCGATGACCGGATGCCGGCGGGCAGGCAGGGCTCCAGGCCGGGCGCAACGACCACGTTGCGCGCCCGGTACACCACCGCGGGATCGGAACAGGCGCCGGCCTTGGCGACCACGTCGAGGTAGACCACGGCTCCGTCGCGCACCACCGGCCGTACCGCCACCACCTCGTGCCCGTACGACACCAGGTCGTCGACCTTCTCCGCGGCCCACTCGAAGTAGTCGTGGAACTCCACCCGCAGCGGGAACAGGCTCTTGTGGTTGACGAAGTCCACCAGCCGGCCCTTGCTGTGCAGGTAGGACAGGAAGCTGAACTCGCTGGCCGGGTTGCGCAGCGACACCAGGTCCTTGAGGAACGAGACCTGCATGGTGGCGTCCTCGATGAGCATCCCGCGGTGCCAGCCGAACCGGTGCTGCCGCTCTAGGAAGTGGGCGGTCACGGCTCCCGCGATGCCGGCCTTGGCGTTGTGTTCGGTCAGCGCGACGGCCATCGCGAGGTTCGACGGCCCGAAGCCGATCCCGACGAGATCGAAGACCGGAGGTTCGTCGCCGGAGGCATCGCTTGCCAGAACCTGTGACATGTCAATCCCATCGCGAGGGCTGGCCGCGAGACGCGGGTCAGCGGGGCAGGGCCTGACGGCGTGCGCGGCCGGGGTGGGCCCCGCCGCGCACGCCGGACTCAGCCGGACACTGTGGAAGCCGGACCAAGTTAGGTAAGGCTATCCTAAGAGAAAGTCCCTGTCGAGGGGTGTTTTGGGGCTCCCATGGCCCGATCGGGCGAGTTGCCCGGGGCGTTGCGCCACTTAGGTAAGCCTTGCTTTACTTAGCAGCGTCTCTTGTTCCACGTCAAGATGAGGAGCCCACCATGCGGGTCGTGATGTTCGGATTTCAGACCTGGGGACACCGCACCCTGCAGGCGCTGCTCGGTTCCGAGCACGAGGTGACCCTGGTAGTCACACACCCGAAGAGCGACCACGCGTACGAGAAGATCTGGAGCGACTCCGTCGCGGACCTCGCCGAGGCGCACGGCGTGCCGGTGCTCCTGCGCAACCGCCCCGACGACGAGGAGCTGATGACCCGGCTGAAGGAGGCCGACCCGGACGTCATCGTGGCCACCAACTGGCGCACCTGGATCCCGCCGCAGATCTTCGACCTGCCCCGCCACGGGACGCTCAACGTGCACGACTCGCTGCTGCCCGCCTACGCCGGTTTCTCCCCGCTGATCTGGGCGCTCATCAACGGCGAGAAGGAGGTCGGCGTCACGGCCCACATGATGAACGAGGAGCTCGACGCGGGCGACATCGTGCTGCAACGGGCGGTCCCCGTCGCGCCGACCGACACCGCGACCGACCTGTTCCACAAGACCCTGGAGCTGTTCGGTCCCATCACCGTGGACGGCCTGGCCTTGGTCGCGTCCGGCCGCACCGACTGGGTCAAGCAGGACCGGTCCAAGGCCAGCTTTTTCCACAAGCGCTCCATCGAGGACAGCCGGATCGACTGGACCTGGCCGGCCGAGGACCTGGAGCGGCTGGTACGCGCCCAGTCGCACCCGTACCCGAGCGCGTTCACCTACCACAAGGGCAAGCGGCTGGAGGTCCTCGCGGCCGCCGTGTCGCAGAACCGCTACGGCGGCACGCCGGGCCGCATCTTCTACCGGGAGGGCGACGCCGTGGTCATCGTCGCCGGAGCCGACGCCCGAAAGGGCCGCAACCACGGGCTGGCCATCAAGCGAGTCCGCACCGACGACGGCCACGAACTGGCCGCGGCCGACTACTTCACCAGCATGGGCGGCTACCTGACCAACCAGCCCTGACCCCGCCGGCAGGCCGTGCTCTTCGGGGCCGGACATCTGCCGCGCTGCCGGGTACACGTGTGGTGGGCGCCCGGAGGGCGCCCACCACACGTCTCGTCAGCTACTTGATCCGAGCGAACGCCCCCGGCGGTACCTCGGTAGGCCGCTCCTCACCGAACCGGTGACCGTACCCGGGCTGGTCGCGCGGGGAGCCGGTGCCGCGATGAGGGATGCGCCCCACCCCAGACGCCGAGGATCGGGGACGGAGCGATGCCCGACGGTCAGGGCACCACGTCGGCGCGAGCCTTGTTGATGGTCTCCGTCAGCTCCCGCAGCACGGCCGTCTGCTGCTGGTAGCTGAACGGCGTCTCGGCGCGCCAGGCGCCCACCTGGCCGGCCTTCACCGCCGGCAGTTCCTTCCACGTCGGCATGGTCTGCACCTTCGCCAACGGCCAGGTGACCTCCTGTTCCCGGGTGTCGTAGAGGATCAGGTCCGCCGGGTACTTGTCGATCTGCTCCCAGCTCACGGCCTCGAAGAACGGCTCCTTACCGGCCGGCTCGACGACGTCCAGGCCCAGCTCGCGCAGGTACTCCAGATCTCCGTACTCGTTCGGTTCGGCGAAGTACACGTTGTCCTTGTTGCTGCTGACGACCAGCACCTTCAGGCCGGGCTTGGCCTGGGCGGCCTTACGCAACTCCTCCGACGCCTGCTCGAACTCCGCCCGGGCCTGCTGCACGGCCGGCGCGTCGAGGTCCGCGCCGAGTGCGCGGGCGAGCTTGGCGTAGCTCTCGATCGCCTCCGGAACCGACTTGCCGGTCAGGTCGACGACCGCCATCGGGGCGACCTGCTCGATCTTGCTCTGGGACTCCTCCGGCACGTACCAGAGGATCTCGCCGTACTTGTTGGTGACCAGCAGGTCAGGCCGGAGGCTGGCGTACTTCTCGACGTTGAACTCGCCCCAGTTGACGCCGACCGACTCCACTGCGCTCAGGTCGACGTCGCCCGCCTGCGGGTTGTTCTCGCCGTTGGCGAGCTTCTGCGGCCCGAACACCCCGATCGGGCGCAGCCCAAAGTCCCAGAGCACCGCCGCCGAGCTGGCCTGGGCGACAATCCGCTGCGGCAGGTTCGGCAGGTTGATCGCCTTGCCGCGGTCGTCGGTGTAGCTGAACGGGCCGGAGGTCTTGCTGGCGCTCGTCGTGGGCTCGCCGCCACCCGCCGAGCAGGCGGCCAACATGCCTGCCGCGGTCAGGGCGGCCGCGCCGCGGAGGATTCGGCGCCGGGTGGCACCGGCGCGCCGCCGGAGCGGCGCGTCAGGGTGGGCTGGCATGGTCACTGATGGATTTCCTTTCCGGTTGGGCGCCGCCCGGACGGACGGGCGCCGACTCGCTGGTGGTCGCCCGGAGGGTGCCCGCTCCCGAGCGGACGTCGACGCGGGCGTCGTTGACCCGCTGCGGGAGTCGCTCGACGTCGGTGGGTGCGGGCGAGTGCCGGCCGGCGGGTCACCCCGCCAGGGAGGGGGCGTCGGCGGCGTGGTGACGGCCGTACGGGATGACCAGCGGGGTGCCGCTCGCCGGATCCGTGACGACCTGGCAGCGCAACCCGAACACGTCCTGCACCAGTTCGGCGGTCATCACCTCGGCCGGCGGACCCTGCGCGGCGATCCTGCCGGCCTTCATGGCGACGAGGTGGTCGGCATAACGGCTCGCGTGGTTGAGGTCGTGCAGCACCATCACCACGGTCCGCTGCTGCTGCCGGTTGAGGTCGACCACCAGGTCCAGCACCTCGATCTGGTGGGCCAGATCCAGGTACGTGGTGGGCTCGTCGAGCAGCAGGATCGGCGTCTCCTGGGCGAGCGCCATCGCGATCCACGCCCGCTGCCGCTGCCCGCCGGACAACTCGTCGACGGGACGGCTCGCATGCTCGAGCATCGAGGTGGCGCGCAACGCCCCCAGCACCGACAGCTCGTCGCCGGTCGACCACTGCCGCCACCAGTTCTGGTGCGGGCTGCGGCCGCGGGTGACCAGGTCGATCACGGCGAGCCCGTCGGGTGCGACCGGCGCCTGGGGCAGGATGCCGAGCCGCCGCGCCACCTCGCGGGTGGGCATCGAGTGGATCGCACGACCGTCGAGGTGCACCGTGCCGGCCTTCGGCGTGACGAGCCGGCCCAGAGCCCGCAGCAACGTCGTCTTGCCGCAGGCGTTCGGACCGACGATCACCGTGACCGCCCCCGTCGGGATCTCGAGGTCGAGGCCATCGACGACGACCCGCGCGTCGTACGCCAGGCGGAGCCGTTCCGCACGCAATTCCATGGTCATCCTCCCGTGCCGGCGCGGTTCGCCCGGGCCAGCAGAATCAGTAGGAACGGGGCCCCGAGCGCCGCCGTGACCACCCCGACGGGCAGCTGGCCGCCCGGCAGCAACCGTGCCGTCACGTCGCTGACCAGGACGATCACCGACCCGACGAGTGCGGATCCGAGCAGCGGCGGGCCGGCGACGCCGGCGAGTCGGCGGGCGATGTGCGGCGACAGCAGCGCCACGAAGCCCACGGGCCCGGCCGCGGCGGTGGCGAACGCGGCGAGCCCCACGCCGATCAGCAACAGCAGCAGCCGCGCCGTCTGCACCGGCACGCCGAGACCGCGTGCCGTGTCGTCGCCGAGACCCAGCAGGGTCAGCCACCGCATCGTGGCCAACGCAGTGGGCACCAGGACCGCCAGGGCGATCGCGAGCGGGGTGGCGTGCGCCCAGTCGCGGCCGTCGAGGCTGCCGATCAGCCACAGCACGGCGCGCTGGGCCTCGAAGATCTGCGCGCGGACGAGCAGGTACTGCGTGACGGCGAGGCACAGCGCCGCGATCGCGACACCGACCAGCACGATGCGGTACCCGGTGGTGCCGCGCCTCCATGCCAACAGGTAGATCGCTGCCGCCGCGGCGAGGCCACCGAGCAGGGCTATGCCGGACGTGCCAAGCGAGCTGCCGAACCCGAGCACGACTCCGGCGACGACCGCGGCACTCGCGCCCTGCGCGATGCCGAGGATGTCCGGGCTGGCCAGCGGGTTGCGGGTCAACGCCAGTAGGATCGCGCCCGACATGCCCAGGCCGGCGCCGACGAGCAGCGCGACCACCGCGCGGGGCAGGCGCAACTCGCGGACGATCAGCAGGGTGCCGGGATCACCGGAGCCGGCGAGTGCCCGCACCACATCGGGCAGCGGCACCGGATAGTCTCCGATGGACACGCTCACCGACAGGGTGACCAGCGCCAGAGCGGCGGCGACCAGGCCGACGACGAGGGCGCGTACCCGCAGCACCCCGGAGACCGAGGGCCGGGCCAGGCGGTACGTGGTGCGTCCCGCGACCTGCTGCACTCCCGGAGCCCGCATGGTCACAGCTCCGCGAGCCGGCGCCGGCGCGCCACCGCGATGAAGAACGGCACGCCCACGAAGGCGACGACGATGCCGACCTGCACCTCCTCAGGGCGGGCCACCACCCGGCCGGCCACGTCGGCGGCCAGCAGCAGGCATGCCCCGAGCACCGCCGAGAAGGCCAACAGCCACCGGTGCACGGGGCCGCAGATCGCCCGGGCGATGTGCGGGATCACCAGCCCGACGAACACGATCGGGCCCGCGACCGCCACCGCGCTTCCGGCAAGCAGCACGATGGCCCCGGCGGCACGGACCCGGGTCCAGCCAAGCCGCTGCCCCAGCGCCCGCGCCACGTCCTCCCCGAGGGCGAGGGTGTCCAACGCGGACGCGCTCGCCGCGGCTAGCAGCAGCCCCGCGACGAGGAACGGAAGCACCTGCGGCAGCAGGCGGGGATCCTGACCGGCGAGCGACCCCACCGACCAGAACCGGTAGGTGTTCAACGCGTTCGTGTCCATCAGGATCAACGCACCGGTGAGCGCGCTGAGAAACGCCGTGACCGCAGCACCGGCCAACGCCAACTTCGCCGGGGTCGCGCCGCCGTGCCCATGGCTGCCCAGCACGTGCACCACCACGGTCGCCACCAACGCCCCCGCGAACGCGAACCACACGTATCCGTACAGCGACCCGATGCCCAACACCCCGGTGGCCAGGACCACGCCGAATGCGGCGCCCGCGCTGACCCCGAGCAGCCCGGGATCGCCCAGCGGATTGCGGGTCAAGCCCTGCATCACCGCTCCGGCCACCCCGAGGGCCGTGCCGACGGCCAGGCCGAGCAGGGTTCGCGGTACCCGCATCCCGTTGACGACCGCGTCGTTCCACGCCCCATCCGGGTTGACCAGAACGCGGAACACCTCCGCCAGCTGGATCTCGCGGCTGCCCACCGCGATCGACGCGGCCGACAGCACCGCGAGAAGCGCGACCGCGAGCACGAGCAGCCCGGATCGTGTCCACACGCCGGCCCGTGCCCGACCGGTGGTCGGCATGCCCGCCGACAGCCGGAACGGCCGGATCTCCTGCAACGACATGACGTTAGGATAGCCATACCTAACTACATCCGATACACCCGGCTGGTCACAAACCTGTCTCTTATACACTCTGACGCTGCCGACGAAGCTAGAAGTGAAGG
>NZ_POUB01000248.1 GCF_003236335.1 Micromonospora deserti | reverse complement strand
GGGAGATCGACCGCCAGGACCGCGTTCAGCGTGTCCAGCAGCGACGCGATCTCGGCGGACGACGCGGTCCTGGGGTCCCACTCGCGCACCATCACCCGTCTAGCTTGCCGCTAACCGCCGCCCGGGGCATTCGGATCAGCCGTCAGCGGACGAACGACGGCGGGCTGGCCGGGCTCTCGTTGGCCAGCCGGTCGAGCGCGGTCACGTAGTAGGTGTACCGCTTGCCGGCCTCCGCGGTGGCGTCCACCCAGGACTGAGTGGCCGAACCGGCCTCGGCGCGGACCGTGTCGACCAGGTGTGCGGCGTCGGCGAAGGCGCACCCACCGGCCGGGCCGGTCCCGTCGAACCGGTAGATCGCGTACGACGCGGCGGTGCCGAGCGGCCCCACCCCGTCGGCCGGCTGGCGCCACCTCAGCCGGACTCCGTCAGCCTGCCGCTCCGCCCGGGTCACCACCGGCATCAGCAGCGGCTTGGCCGGCAGGTGCGACATGGTCGGCACCAGGGCCGGGCGGGAGTAGTGCTCGGCGGCGTAGATGTCGGTCGCGCCGAGCCGGTTGGCCCGCACCTGAACGGCGGAGAAGTGGACGTTCCCCAGCACCTCCGGGTACGACCGGTTCAGCGTCAGGTGGTCGGAGAGCTCGCGCGGGTTCATCCAGTAGCTCCCGTACGCCGGTTGACCACTCTTGTAATCGGCCTGTCCGATGTAGAGCTGCACCCGGGTGCCCTTCACCACGTCGGCCCACCACGGCACCAGCCGGGCGTAGTCGGCGGCCGGGTACTGGCCGATGTACCAGTAGAGCTGCGGCACCACGTAGTCGATCCACTCCTCTTTGACCCACCTGCGGGTGTCGGCGGAGATGATGTCGTACGACTGGCTGCCGGTGGTGTCCGAGCCCAGCGGGTCGGCGGCCTTGTTCCGCCAGATGCCGAACGGGCTGACACCGAACTTCACCCACGGCTTGGCCGCCTTGATCTTGGCGTTCATCTCCTGGATCAGCAGGTTGATGTTGTCCCGCCGCCAGTCGGCCTTGTTGGTGAAGCCGCGGTTGAACTCCGCGAAGGTGACGTCGTCGGGCACCTGGTGGGTGCCGCTCGGATACGGGTAGAAGTAGTCGTCGAAGTGGACGCCGTCGATGTCGTACCGGGTGACCGCGTCCATCATCGCGGTCTGCACGAACTCGCGGACCTCCGGGATGCCCGGGTTGTAGTAGAGCCGGCTGCCGGCCACCCCGGCCGGCGGATAGGCGAAGGTCCACTCCGGGTGCTGCCGCGCCGGGTGGTTCGGCGCGAGCTTGCTGAGGTCGGCGCCGGCGCCGCTGGGGGCTGGCATGGAGACGCGGTACGGGTTGAACCAGCCGTGGAACTCCAGGTTCCGCTTGTGGGCCTCCTCGACGACGAAGGCCAGCGGGTCCCAGCCGGGGTCCTTGCCCCGCACCCCGGTCAGGTACTCCGACCAGGGCTCGTGCGGCGACGGCCAGAACGCGTCGGCGGTGGGGCGGATCTGGACGACGACGGCGTTGTGGTTCAGTCGCTCGGCCAGGTCCAGCCAGGCCAGGTATTCGGCCTTCTGGGTGGCGATCTGGTCCGGCGCGGTCCAGGACGCCTTGGTGGGCCAGTCGATGTTGGTGACGGACGCGATCCACATGGCCCGGAACTGCCGTTTGGGCATGACCGGATCGGTGACGCAGGTGGTGGTGGAGCCACCTGTCGCCGCGTCGGGGGCGGCGGTCACGGGGGTGGCGGCGACGAGCGCGCCGAGCAGTGCTGCGGCCAGCCCGGCGGCTGACAGCCGAGTTGCCTTCATGCGGTGTGTCCCTTCGTTGGGGCTCCCGTGGCAGGGTCGCGCGGCCGCCCTCGGCAAGATTCGCCGCTGGCTATCTACCGCAGGTAGGAAATTTTCACACCGGACGTGTCCTGCGCAAGGGTTTACGCGCGGATCGATCCGTCCGTCTGGGTCGGCCGTCCGGGTGGCGCCGGCCACGGTGCCGACAGTGACGGTCTCCACACGCCGCGGTCAGGGCTCCGGTTGCAAGGTGGCCGTGGGGCCCTTGACGGTGGGTCTGCCGCCTTCCCAGGTGACCTCATCGAGCCAGACCTGGCGGCCGGGGTCGACGCTGCCCTCCTGCCCCGGCAGCCAGGCGTGGTAGAGCAGCCAGGTGCGGCCGTCCTTGACCACCATCGAGGCGTGGCCCGGGCCGGAGGCCACCGCGTTGGTCTTCAGGATCGGGTTCTCCGGGGCCTTCGCGCACGGCCCGCTCGGTGACGCGCAGACCGCGTAGCCCTCGGCGTACCCGGCCGTGTCGTAGGCGTTGGCGGCGAAGAAGAGGTGGAGCCGGCCGTCCTGCCGGTGGAAGAACGGCCCCTCGATCAGGGCGCCCTCCCACGGCTCGGTCTGCTTGAGCAACTTCGTCGGCTCGCCGACCAGGGTCAGCCCGTCCGCGGAGAGGCGCTGCGACCAGAGCCAGGTGTCCACCCCGATGGCGTTGCCGTCGTTCTTCCACAGCAGCCAGAGGCTGTCGTCGGTGTCCCGGAACGGGCTGGCGTCGATCGCCCCGCCCAGCTCCGCCTGGCAGATCAGCGGCCCGTCGGAGTCGTCCCGGTACGGCCCCTGCGGCGCGCTGGCCACCGCCCGCCCCACGCACTGCCGCCCCGACTCCCTGCCGGCGACGGTGTAGTAGAGCACGAACCGGCCCGGGGCCAGCTGGATGACCTCCGGCGCCCAGTTCTTCCCGGCGTCCGCCCACTCCGGCAGTTCCGGCAGCGCGTCACCGACCGGCGTCCAGTCGACCAGGTCGGGGGAGGTGAGCACGGGCACGTTCCGCCCGCCGGCGTTGGTGTGGAAGAGGTACCAGGTGTCGCCAACCCGGATCGCCTGCGGGTCCGGGGCGTCGGTGGAGACCACCGGGTTGGTGAACATGGGCGCGTCGCCTCCCGTACTCGATGGGTCGTCTCCGCCACCGCAACCAGTGGCGAGCAGCGCGGCGACGACGGCCGCCGCCGCGCCGCGCCGCCCGGTCCGCCCGGCCGTCATCCCTTCAGACCGCTGCGGGAGACGCCCTGGATGATGTGCCGCTGGGCGAGCACGAAGAGGATCAGCACCGGCACGCTGGCCAGCACCGCCCCGGCCATGATCACCGGGTAGTCGGTGACGTAGGCACCCTGGAGCAGCCCCAGGCCCGGTGGCAGGGTGAGCATCTCCGGGCTGAACAGCACGTAGATCGGCCAGAGGAAGTCGTTCCAGTTGGTCAGGAACGACAGCACCGCCAGGGTGGCCAGTGCCGGCTTGGACAGCGGCAGCACCACCTTCCAGAAGATCTGCCACTGGCTGGCCCCGTCCAGCAGGGCGGCCTCCTCCACCTCCCCGGGTAGTGAGAGGAAGAACTGCCGCAGGAAGAACACCCCGAACGCGCTGGCCGCGCCGGGAACGACCACCACGGTGAGGGTGTCGAGCCAGTTCAGCTCGTCGACGATCAGGAAGTTCGGGATGATCAGCGAGGCCGGCGGGATGAACAGCGTCCCGACGATCAGCGCGAAGATCACCCCCCGGCCGCGGAACCGCATCCGGGCCAGCGCGTACGCGGCCATCGAGGCGGTCGCCAACACCAGCAGCGCGTGCAGTGTGGCGGCCACCATGCTGTTGAGGAACCAGCGCAGCACCGGGTTCGCGGAGTTGTTCAGGATCTGCTCGTAGCCGTACCCGGAGACCGGGTCAGGCAGCCAGGTCGGCGGGATCCGCTGGGCCGCGGTGTAGGTCTTCAGCGAGGTGATCAGCATCCACACCAGCGGCGTCAGGAAGACCAGGGCCAGCGCCACCAGCACGGCGTAGCGCCCGGTGCGGCGCAACGCGGGCGCCGGGCCGCGCTCGGTCGCCGGGGCGCTGCCGCGGGTCGGCGCGGGGCCGCGGGTGATGGTCGTGGGCGTCGTCATGGCGTCCCCTCAGTCTTCCCGGTAGCGGAAGAGGCGGAAGTTGGCGATGCTCGCCACCGCCAGCATCAGCGCGAACACGATGCTCATCGCGGCGGCCCGGCCGGCGTCGTTGTCCCGCAGCCCCTCCTCGACGATGAACCAGACCACGGTGCGGGTCTCCGTGCCGGGCGCACCCTGGGTGATCAGGAACGACTGGCCGAACATGTTCGCCGAGGCGAGCACGGTCGTGGTGATCACGAAGAGCAGCACCGGGCGCAGCCCGGGCAGCGTCACGTGCCGGAACCGTTCCCAGGCGGTCGCGCCGTCCACCTTCGCCGCCTCGTACAGCTCCGCCGAGATGTCCTGGAGGCCGGCCAGGTAGATCACGGCGTTGAAGCCGGAGGTCCACCAGACGGTCACCCCGACCAGCGAGATCCAGGCCCACGGCAGGGCGGTCAGCCACGGCGTGTCCGGCGGCAACCCGGCCATCGCGGCCAGCCGGTTGACCAGGCCCAGGTTGGCGTCGAGCAGGAACCGCCAGAGCAGGCCGATCACCGCCACACCCAGCACGTACGGGGCGAAGTAGACGGCCCGGAAGAGGGTGCGGCCCGGGAACGAGCGGTTGAGCAGCAGCGCCAGCCCGAGCGGGACGATCACCAGCAGCGGCACCGACAGCACGGTGAAGACCGCCGTGGCGCGGACGGCCGCCCACCAGTCGGCGTGGATCGCCGAGTCGCTGGAGAAGAGGTCCCGGTAGTTCGCCAGCCCGACGAAGGGTCGGTTGGGCAGCTGGAAGTCCCACTGGTGCACGCTGAGCCAGCCGCCGAGCACGATCGGCAGCAGGCCGAAGACCCCGAACAGGATCAGGTACGGGGCGAGGAAGAGATACGGCGTGGCCCGTCCGGCCCGCCCCGGTGACGTGCCCCGGCGGGAGGTGCCGGCCGCCGGGGGCGGCGCGTCCCCGCGCGCCGCCCCGACCTCGATCACGTCCGCCACTCCGGATCAGCTCCCGTACTTCTTGCGGTTGTCCTCAAGCTGCTTGTTGGCCTTGGCCACCCCGTCGTCCAGCGCGTGCTTCGGCGACTTCTTGCCCAGCGCCGCCTCGTTGAAGGAGGTGTAGAAGGTGGTCATCACCTCGCCGAGGCCCGGGGCGGCCGGCGGGAAGGCCGCGTACTCCAGCTCGGGGGCGAGCGCGTTGACCTCGGTCAACGCGGTGAATCCGGCGTCCTCGCGGACCGACTTGCGGGCCGGCACCTGGCCGCCCTTGGCCCAGTCCAGGGAGTGCTGGCTGAGCCAGTTGATGAAGACCTTCGCCGCCGAGACCTTGTTGGCGTCGGTCGTGCGTCCCTTGACGATGGTGAAGTTGTGCGAGTTGGCCCAGGCGGCCGGCCGGCTGCCGATCTGCGGCAGGGGCGCCACGCCCCACTGGGTGTCCGGGCTCTTCTTCAGGTCGTTGATCTGCCAGATGCCGTTCCAGTTGAAGGCGTTCTTGCCGCTCTTGAAGGCCAGGTAGTCGGCGTCCTGGCCGACGTTCGCCGGAGAGTTCCCCTGCTTGATGATGTCGACCAGCCAGGTGCACGCCTCGACGGCCGGGTCGGAGTTGAAGGTGGCCCTGGTGGCCCCGGCGTCGAAGACGCTGCCGCCCCACTGGTGCAGCACCGAGTAGAAGGTCATGCCGCCGGTGAACTGGAACGGGCTGACCCAGAACCCCTGCACGCCGGACTTCTTCAGCTCAGTCAGCGCCGCGGTGTACTCGTCCCGGGTGGTCGGCGGCTTGTCCGGGTCCAGGCCCGCCTTCCGCATGACGGCCTTGTTGTAGTAGAAGCCGAGCGGGTGCATGTCCAGCGGGATGCCGTACCGCTTGTCGTGGTAGAGCCCGCCCTGCCACACGGTCGGGGCGAAGTCGCTCTCGCTGAGCTCCAGGGCCTTGGCCACGTCGTCCAGTTCGGTGATCACGCCGCGGGCGGCGAAGGTGGCGAGCTGGTCCATGTGCATGACGGCGACGTCCGGGCCGTTGCCGCTGGAGGCGGCGCCCGGCAGCTTGCTGTAGTAGTCCTCCCACTGGTACGTCGCGACCGACACGGCGATGTTCTGGTGCTCGGTGTTGAACTGGTTGACCAGCGCCTTGAAGATGTCGCCGTCACCGCCGGTGAACCCGTTCCACAGCTTCAGGTCCACCTTCGGCCCGGTGTAGTCCTTGCCGCCGTTTCCGGCCGCCGGACCCGAGCTGTCGTCGTCACCGCCGCAGCCGGCGAGGGTCAGCGTGGCCGCGGCGCCGAGCCCGAGGCCGAGGCCGAGCAGGCGCCGCCGGCTCATCTCGTTGTGGATCATGCGGTATCTCTCCTTGGGGACGGGGTGAATTGTGCCTGGGCAGAGCCGCCCCGCCGTCAGGCGCCGGCGGGGGCGAAACGCAGCACGTTCCAGGAGACGGCCGGCAGGCGCACGGCGCACCGGCCGCCGTCGGTGGTGGGGGTGGTCAGCTCCCGCGCCGTCACCCGGTCGGGCTCGGCCTCGGTGTTCGTCGCCGACGGGTCGTCCCCGGCGGCGAGGCTCAGATGGGATGAGCCGGACAGCCCTGGCAGGCCGCGCAGGTCGAGCCGCAGGTCCAGGTCGGTCGAGTCGCGGTTGACCGCGAAGACGGTCAGCTCGCCGGTCTCCTCGTCGTGCACGGCGGCGGTGTCCAGCACCGGGACGGCGCCGTAGCGCTTCGTCTCGTACTCGGGGGAGACCGGCTCGGTCCGCAGCACGGTGCCGCGGGCGTACCGGGCGGTCAGGGCGAACGGGTGGAAGATGCTCTGCCGCCAGGCGGGCCCGCCGGTGCGGGTGCGGATCGGGGCGATCACGTTCGCCAGCTGCGCCTGGCAGGCCACGCCGACCCGGTCGGCGTGCCGGAGCAAGGTGATCAGCAGGTCGCCGACCACCACCGCGTCGACTGCGGTGAAGTCGTCCTCGATCAGTGCCGGCGCCTCGACCCAGCCGCGCCGGTCCAGGTCGGCCTGGAGGCGGGACTCGTACCAGACGTTCCACTCGTCGAAGGAGATCTTGAGCTTGCGCCGGTGCCGCTGCTTCGCCGCCACGTGGTCGGCGGTGGCGACCACCTCGCGGATGAAGTTGTCCATGTCCACGGCTGAGGCGAGGATGCTGGCCCGGTCGCCGTCGGACGGGTCGTAGTAGGTGTGCGCGGAGATGTAGTCGACGTGTTCGTAGGTGTGCTCCAGGACGGTGGCCTCCCAGGCGGCGAAGGTGGGCATCCGCCGGTTGGAACTGCCGCAGGCGACCAGGCTGATCGACGGGTCGAGCATCCTCATCGCGCGGGCGGTCTCGGCGGCCAGCCGGCCGTACTCGTCGGCGGTCTTGTGGCCGACCTGCCACGGGCCGTCCAGCTCGTTGCCGAGGCACCAGAGCCGCACCCCGTACGGCTCCTCCGTGCCGTGCTTGCGGCGCAGGTCGGACAGCTGGGTGCCGCCCGGGTGGTTCGCGTACTCCAGCAGGTCGCACGCCTCCCGCACGCCGCGGGTGCCGAGGTTGACCGCCATCATCGGCTCGACGCCGGCCGCCGCGGCCCAGGTCATGAACTCGTCGAGGCCGAACGCGTTGGTCTCGACGGTCTTCCAGGCCAGGTCGAGCCGGCGCGGCCGGTCGCCGACCGGGCCGATCCCGTCTTCCCAGCGGTAGCCGGAGACGAAGTTGCCGCCGGGGTAGCGCACCACCGACACCCCCAGCTCCCGGGTCAGCGCCAGCACGTCGCCGCGGAGCCCCCGCGCGTCGGCGGTGGGGTGTCCGGGCTCGTAGACCCCGCCGTAGACGCACCGGCCCATGTGCTCGACGAACGAGCCGAAGAGTCGCCGGTCGGCGGGGCCGATCGCGAAGGCCGGGTCGATGGTGAGCTGCGCGGTCCGCAAGGGTGCCACCTTTCTCGTTGCCGGTCCGCGGTGACCGCGGTCACCCCGGTGTCCCTGGTTTCTACAACGTTGTAAGCAACGTTGTAAAGAGGCCGTGACGCGGCCGTGACACGATAAGGTGCGGGCAGCAACTCGGGGAGGACGTCAGTGCGGCACAGGCTGAAGGACGTGGCGGAGCGGGCCGGCGTGTCGGTGAAGACCGTCTCCAACGTGGTGAACGGCTACGTGCACGTCCGGCCCGACACCCGGGCCCGGGTCGAGGAGGCCATCGCCGAGCTCAACTACCGGCCCAACCTCTCCGCCCGCAACCTGCGCAAGGGGCGTACCGGGGTGATCGCGCTGGCCGTGCCGGAGCTGGACATCCCCTACTTCGCCGAACTGGCCCGGCACGTGGTCACCGCCGCCGCGGAGCTGGGCTGGACGGTGCTGATCGACCAGACCGGCGGCGGTCGCGAGCAGGAGCGGGTCGCCGCCGCCGGGATCGGCGACCACCTGATCGACGGCCTGATCTTCAGCCCGCTGGCACTCACCGCCGAGGATCTCGTCGGCCTGGACGGCACCCCCATGGTGCTGCTCGGCGAGCGGGTCGACCATGGTCCCGCCGACCACGTGATGATCGACAACGTGGCCGCCGCCCGGGAGATCACCGCACACCTGATCGGCCTCGGCCGCCGCCGGATCGCCGCCATCGGCTCGCAGCGCACCCCGGAGGGAGCCAGCGCCCGGCTGCGGCTCGCCGGCTACACTGCCGCGCTCAGCGAGGCCGGCATGGCGTACGACGAGCGCCTCGTCGCGCCCGCGCCGGCCTGGCACCGCGCCGACGGCGCAACCGCCATGCGAGCCCTGCTGGCCTCCGGTGTACGCCCCGACGCCGTCTTCTGCTTCAACGACACCCTCGCCCTGGGCGCCCTGCGCGCGCTGCACGAGGCCGGCCTGCGCGTGCCGGAGGACGTGGCGGTGGCCGGCTTCGACGACATCGAGGACGGCCGCTTCTCCGTGCCCACCCTCAGCACCATCGCCCCGGACAAGGAGCGCATCGCCCGTCTCTCGGTCGAACTGCTCGCCAACCGCCTCGACGGCGACCGCACCGCCCCACCCCGCGAACTC
>NZ_POUB01000247.1 GCF_003236335.1 Micromonospora deserti | reverse complement strand
CGCCTGCCCCGCTCCGCGCGCCGCAAGCAGCTGCTCGCCGCCGCCCAGGAGGTGTTCGTCGCCCAGGGCTACCACGCGGCCGCGATGGATGACATCGCCGAGCGGGCGGGGGTCTCCAAGCCGGTGCTCTACCAGCACTTCCCGGGCAAGATGGAGCTCTACCTCGCGCTGCTGGACACGCACTGCGACGCGATCGTCGCCAAGGTGCACGACGCCATGCGCGGCACCAGCGACAACAAGGAGCGGGTCAGCGCCTCGGTCCGCGCGTACTTCGACTTCGTCGACCACGAGAGCGAGGCCTTCCGCCTGGTCTTCGAGTCCGACCTGCGCAACGACCCGGCCGTGCGGCAGCGCGTGGAGCGGGTCGAGCAGGGCTGCATCGCGGCGATCACCGACACCATCATCTCGGACACCGGCGTCAGCCGGGCGCACGCCGAGCTGCTCGCCTCCGGCCTGGTCGGCGCGGCCGAGACCGCCGCGCAGTTCTGGCTGGCCGGCGGCCGGCAGGTGCCCAAGGCCGAGGCGGAGGCGCTGGTGGCGGCGCTCTCCTGGCGGGGCATCGCCAGCTTCCCGCTGCAAGGTGAGTCAGCCTGAACATCGCGCCGCGAGATCGGATAGCCTTCCCATCGGCGGCTCTTTCGCCCAGACGAGGAGGCACAGTGGAGGTCAAGATCGGCGTGCAGTACGCGCCCCGCGAGCTGGTTCTGGAGAGCGCGCAGTCGCCGGCCGAGATCGAGCGGATCGTGACCGACGCCATCGCTAAGGACGAGGGGACGCTCTCCCTCACCGACGAGAAGGGCCGGCGGATCATCGTGCCGGTCAACAAGGTCGCCTACGTCGAGATCGCCGAGGCGTCGCCGCGCGCGGTCGGGTTCACCGTCCGCTAGTCACACCCTGCCGCCCGCGGCGGGTGCCGCTGTCACCCGTCGCGGAAGCACCGGCCGCGCGACGCCGGACACGATGGCATCGGCGTCGCCACCCAGACAGGGGGGCATCGGCGTCGCGACCCGGGCGAGGGCATCGGCGTCGCGACTTGGGCACGGCCGACGGCCGGAACCGTCGCCGGGCGAGGGCATTGGCGTAGCGACCCGGGCGCGACCGCCCGACCGGCCGCCGACTGCTCAGTTGTTCAGGCCTACGGCGGCCATCCGCGCGGTGTGCGCGGCGGTCAGCCGCCGGAACAGCCCCTGCACGTCCACCTGTTCCCCCTGCGCGATGAGCGCGGTGAGTGGGCCCCGGTCGGCGGCGGCGACCCGACCCGCCTGCGACAGCGCCTCGCCGACCAGCCGGCGGGCCCACATCGACAGCCGGTTGGCCACCCTGGGGTCGGCCTCGATGGCGACCCGGATCTCGGCGGCGGCGAAGTCGGCGTACCGGGACTCGTGGAGCACGTCGAGGACGAGTTGGCGGTCCGGCCCGTCCAGCGTGCCGGCGATCTCGCGGAGGAAGTCGTCGGTGATCGCGTCGCCGACGTACGCCTTGGTCACCGCCTCCGCCCAGTCCTTCGGCTCGGTCGAGTCGTGGTACGCCTGCAGCGGCCCGACGTACGGCGCCATCGCGTCGTCCGGCGGCACGTCGAGCGCGGCGAGCCGGTCGGCCAGTCGCCGGTAGTTGCCGATCTCGGCCGCGGCCATCTCACTCAGCGCGGCGCGGCGGCGCAGGTCGGGGGCGAGCCGGGCGTCGGCGGCCATCCGGTCAAAGGCGAGCAGCTCGCCGAGGGCGACCAGACCGAGCAGGTCGACGACGGCGGGCGTGGGCGTGGTGGGGGCGGGCACGAGCGCAGGCTACCGCCCGTCGGCCCGCGGCGGGGAAAGTGGCCTGGCTCACACCGGTTACCCCCGGTGAAGGGGCGCCCATCCGGAATCAGGACGGCCTCGGGCCGGTTCAGGTAGGATAGAGCAGTTGCCGTGGGCTTCGACCGACCGATGTTCGATCAGGTCGCGATCCGATCCGCGGCGCGCGTGCGGCCCGGTCCGGCTCGGCATTCTGCCGCCGACCGTGTGGCCCGCGCCATACCGACCGCGCCCTGAGGACATGACGGGGCGCACCCACGAGAGGGCACCCCCAGATCCAGATGAGCGAACTGACCCAAGACCTCATGGACGGCCAGGAACTGGCCCCCACCGCCCCGGTACGACCGGAGGCACCCACCTTCGCCGAGCTCGGCGCGCGTCAGGAGACCGTCGACGCGCTGGCCGCGGCCGGCATCACCCGCGCCTTCGCCATCCAGGAGTACGCGCTCCCGATCGCGCTGCGCGGCACCGACCTGATCGGCCAGGCGCCCACCGGCACCGGCAAGACCCTCGGCTTCGGCGTACCGCTGCTGGAGCGGGTGTTCGCGCCAAGCGAGGGCGGCGCCGGCGTGCCGCAGGCGCTGGTCGTCGTACCGACCCGCGAGCTGGGCATCCAGGTCGCCAAGGACCTGCAGGCCGCGGGGCGGCTCCGCGGCGTACGGGTGCTGCCGATCTACGGCGGCGTGGCGTACGAACCGCAGATCGACGCGCTCCGCAAGGGCGTGGAGATCCTGGTCGGCACGCCCGGCCGGCTGCTCGACCTGGCCAAGCAGAAGCACCTGCGGCTCGACCGGGTGCACGCGCTGGTTCTCGACGAGGCCGACCGGATGCTCGACCTGGGCTTCCTCGACGACGTCGAGAGGATCCTGGCGATGCTGCCGGAGGACCGGCAGACCATGCTCTTCTCCGCGACCATGCCGGACCCGATCGTCACCCTCTCCCGGCGCTTCCTGCGCCACCCGGTGACCATCCACGCCGGCCACACCGCCGAGACCGGCCCGTCGCCGCAGACCGAGCAGCTGGTCTACCGCACCCACTCGATGAACAAGGTCGAGATCGTGGCGCGGATCCTGCAGGCCGAGGGGCGCGCGCTGACCATGATCTTCACCCGGACCAAGCGCGCCGCCGACCGGGTGGCCGAGGACCTCGACTTCCGCGGTTTCGCCGTGGCTGCCGTGCACGGTGACCTCGGGCAGGGCGCGCGCGAGCGGGCACTGCGGGCCTTCCGGGCCGGCAAGATCGACATCCTGGTCGCCACCGACGTGGCCGCCCGGGGGCTGGACGTCAACGGCGTCACCCACGTCATCAACTACGACTGCCCCGAGGACCAGGACACCTACACCCACCGGATCGGTCGTACCGGCCGGGCCGGGGCGAGCGGCGTGGCGGTGACCTTCGTCGACTGGGACGACATGCCCCGCTGGCGGATCATCGACAAGACGCTGGGCCTGGACATGCCGGAGCCGCCGGAGACGTACCACACGTCCCCGCACCTCTACACCGACCTGCACATCTCCACCGAGGTCACCGGCACCCTGCCGACGGCCGAGCGCACCCGCGCCGGGCTGGCCGCCGAGGTCGAGGAGGACCTGGGCGGTGGCCGGTCCCGCCGGGGCGACGGGCGGGGTTCCCGGCGCGGCGAGGGCCGCAGCCGCGGCGACGGCCGCCGGGACCGCGCCGAGGCGGCCGCCGGGCCGGACACCGCGCCCCTCGCCGACGGTTCCGCGGAGGAGGACACCCGCACCCCGCGACGTCGCCGGCGCCGCCGGGCCGGCGAAGTGGTCGCGGGCGAGCCGACCGCGGTGATCACGGCCGAGGCCGGCTCCACCGCGCCGGCCGGTGTCGAGGGCGAGGCGGCGCCCAAGCCGCGCCGCCGCCGGCGCCGTCGTGGTGGCGGTGGTGGCTCCGCCGCCGGTACGCCGGCCGAGGCGACCGCCGACTGACACGCGTACACCCACGACGTCCCCCGCGCCGGATTCTCCGGGCCGCGGGGGACGTCCGCGTCAGCCCCGCCGTCGCCTCCGTGGCCGGCCCGCCGCTCACCCGGGTCACGCCGCTCCCACGCCAGGACCCACCCGACCGGTCACCCGGTGCGCCCTTCGCTCTGCCGGGAGCAGGAAGATGGAGTCATGCCCGAACCGTTGGACGCCGCCCTGGCCGAGGTCCGAGCGCTGCTGCTCGACCCCACGCTGACCCGGGCGGTCGCCGCCGGGCGGCGCCGCGGCCACCGTCCCTCGGTGGTCCGGGCCGAGCTGCGACCGGTCGCGCTCAAGGCCGGCCCGCGGCTACAGATCTCCACCTCCGACGGCGCCCGGCCGTACACCCGCAACGTCGCCGCGGGGCCGGAGGCGGACGCGGTGGTGGATGCGCTGCTGGCCGAGCCGTTCGGCAACTGGCACGTGGAGACGGCCGGCGCGACGCTGCAACTGCGGGTGACCAAATCCGGCGAGGCACAGGTGCACCGGGCCGCCGCGACCCGCACGGAAGCCGAACCGGGCGGCCACGACCGGGCGAAGGAGTACCTGCTCGACCCGGGCGACCCCATCTTCACTGAGATCGGCGGCTCGGCCGCCAAGCGGCGGCAGGTGGACGCGTTCCTGCGGGCGCTGGCGGCGACCCTGCCCGACGATCTCACCGGTCCGCTCCGGGTGGTCGACCTGGGCTGCGGCAACGCGTACCTGACCTTCGCCGCCTACCGCTGGCTCGCCCAGCGGGGCCTCGACGTTCAGCTGGTCGGCGTGGACGTGCGGGAGGACCAGCGCCGCCGCAACACCGAGCTGGCCGAGCGGCTCGGCTGGGCCGACCGGGTGAGCTTCGTCGCGGGCTCGATCGCCGGCGCGATCGTCGAGCCGGCACCGGACCTCGTTCTGGCGCTGCACGCGTGCGACACCGCGACCGACGAGGCGCTGGCCCGGGCGGTGCGCTGGCGGGCCCGCTGGGTGCTCGCCGCGCCCTGCTGCCACCACGACGTCGCGGCCCAGTTGCGGACGCGACCCGCCCCCGCCCCGTACGAGCTGCTGACCCGGCAGGGCATCCTGCGGGAGCGCTTCGCGGACGTCCTCACCGACGCGCTACGGGCCGCGCTGCTGCGCCTGCACGGCTACCGGGCCGAGGTGGTGGAGTTCGTCGACTCCCGGCACACACCCCGCAACCTGCTGATCCGGGCCCGCCGCACCGGCGCGGCGCCGACCGCCGCCCAGCGGGCCGACTACCGGGCCCTGGTCGACCAGTGGCGGATCACGCCCCGGCTGGAGACGCTCCTGACGGCCGGACCGGCACCCGGCGGCACCGACGCCCACGCCATTCACCCCGATTGATCCACCCGGCAGTCCCGCCCCCGGGACGGTCTGGTCGATCAGTCAATTGTTTCCGCCCCGGCCCGTACTACCCTCGGAGGCGCACCCTCAGGTGCCGGTCGGGAGGGGAAGACCCGCTGGAATGGGCCCGGTAGACGTATCGCCGCAGATGGCGTTCGCCCGCTTCGTGCGGCGGGCCATCGACGACGCCCGCGAGGAGCGCGGCTGGACCGTCACCGACCTGGCGTCCCACACGGGTGTCGGTCGCTCCACCGTCTTCCGCTGGCTGGCGGGTGACTGGCAGGACTACCCCGAACTGGCCAAGGTGCGCGGCTTCTGCGCCGCACTGGACCTACCCGTCGCGGCCGCGTTCCGGGCGCTCGGGCTGCCCGACGCCGGCCCCGCACCCCGCTGGCGCTCCGACGAGGGCCCGGTGGAGGCGGACATCCGGGTGATCCTGCAACGGCTGGCCGACCCGTCGGTGCCGGCCGAGGAGAAGCACCACATCCGCGACCTGCTGCGCTACCTGGCCCGCCGCCCAATCCGCCACGCCGGGTGAGCCGCGGTCAGGCCACCGTGACGGTGAACTCGGCGGTCCGCACCACCCCGGCGACCTGGAAGTCCAGGTAGAGCCGGTACCGGCCGGGGCCGGGGGTGGTCAGCCAGAACGTCACCGCCCCGTCGACGAGCGCCGGCTCGGGATGGACGTGCAGGTAGCCGAGATCCCCCTCGCGCAGCGCCACCAGGTGCCCGTACGCGCCGAGGTAGCGCTCGGGGACGGTGGTGGCGCCGTCCGCGGTGATCCGAAAGGTCAGCGGCACGGTCAACCCGGCCTGCGGGGAGCCCCGGTAGTCGACGGTGAACCCGTCGACCGTGACCGAGGTGGCCGCCGCCGGCAACGGTCGCGGCTGGTAGCCGCCGGGCGCGACCAGGTCCACCCCGAGCGTCACCGCCGCCTGCCGGCCGTCGTCGGCGAGCGCGGTGAAGTCGGCGTACGCCCGCCAGACGCCGGGCTGCGGCAGGGTCACCGGCACCGACCAGGTGCCGTCCGCCGCCATGGTCGGGTGCAGGTGCTGGTAGCCGGTCAGGTCGCGGCGGACCACGATGAGGTGCATCGGCTTGTCGTGCACGACCGCGAACCGGGTCACCGGGCGGCGCTGCGCGTCCCGGATCTGGAACCGCAGCTCCCCCCGGCGACCGGCGGTGAAGTCGCCGGTCAGCGGGGTGAGCGTGTAGCCGGCCGAACTGACCGCGAGGCCGCCCGCCTCGACCGCCGCGGCCTGGCCGACACCGTGCTCGTGCCCGCCGGTGCCGGGCGCGTGGGTGTGGTCGGTGAGGGCGCCGTCCAGGCCCGCCCCGGCCGACGGGCCGCCGCCGTTGATCCGGCCGAGCCCGAAGCCGAGCAGCACGGCGAGGACCAGCCCGCCAACCACCAGCGCCAGCCGGACGGTGCTCCGGTCCGGTACGGCAGAGACCTGGTCGGGCACGCCGGCGTCCAGCTCGGTGACGTGCTGACCGGTCATGGCGACCACGTTACCGCCGCGACCGGCCACTCCAGCCCAGGTCGCGGGCCACCGTGGCGACGGTCGCAATCCGGCCGGCCCGGGAACTTTCCAACCCGGCCCGACGACGACGCGGGCGGGGTCAGCCGGCGACGGCCAGGGCGAGGGGCAGCACGTCGGGCGCGCCGGCCCGGCGCAGCTCCCGGGCCACCATCGTCATGGTCCAGCCCGTGTCGACCAGGTCGTCGACGAGCAGCACCGGCCCGTCCAGCCGGCCCAGGGCGTCGGCCAGTTCCACCGGCACGGTGACGGCGTCGTGCAGCGCGCGTACCCGCTGCGCGCTGTTGCCGCGCGGGCCGCCGGTCGGGCCGGTCGGGGTGACCTGGCCGAGCAGCGGCAGCCGCCCGACGGTGGCGATCCGCTCGGCGAGCGAGGCGACCAGCCGGGGCCGCCGCCGCGAGCCGACCGCGACCACCGCGACCGGCCGCCGTGGCCACGGGTCGTCGCCGTGCGCCCAGGCCCTGAGCACCTCGACCACGGCGGCCGCCACGTCGTCGGGGACGGTACGGTCGGCCGCCTCCGGCCCGATCAGGTCGCGCAGCCGGCCACCCCAGCCGAGGTCCGACAGGCGGCCGACCGCCCGCCCCGGCAGCGCCTGCTCCGCCGGGGTGATTCGCCCCTTCAGCGGTACGCCGACCGCGTCCAGCCCGGTCGGCCAGAGCTTCTTCGGCGGGATCTGCACCCCGGGGCGACCGAGGAAGGTCTGTGCGGCGGTCAGCGCGGTCGCCGGAACCTCCGGGGTGAACAGCGGCCCGGCGCAGCAGTCACACCGGCCGCAGTCCGCCGCCGCGGTGTCGTCGAGGCACTCGCGCAGGTACCGCAGCCGGCAGCCAGGGGTGGTCGCGTACTCCCGCATGGCCTGCTGCTCGGCGGTGCGCGCGGCGGCGACGCGGCGCAACCGGGCCTCGTCGTAGACCCACGGCTCGCCGGTGGCGAGCCAGCCGCCGCGGACCCGGCGGACCGCGCCGTCGACGTCGAGCACCTTGAGCATCAGCTCCAGCCGGGCCCGGCGCAGGTCGACGATGGGTTCCAGGGCCTGGGTGGAGAGCGGCCGGTCGGTGTGCAGGGCGGCCAGCACGGCCCGGACCTGCTCCTCCGGCGGGAAGGCGAGGGAGGCGAAGTAGCGCCAGATGGCCGCGTCCTCGGCGCCGGGCAGCAGCAGCACCTCGGCGTGCGCGACGGCCCGGCCGGCCCGGCCGACCTGCTGGTAGTACGCGATCGGCGAGGGCGGCGCGCCGAGGTGCACCACGAAGCCGAGGTCCGGCTTGTCGAAGCCCATGCCCAGCGCGCTCGTGGCGACCAGCGCCTTGATCTTGTTGTCGAGCAGGTCCTGCTCGGCGGCCCGCCGGTCGGCGTCCTCGGCCTGACCGGTGTAGGCGGCGACGGCGTAGCCCCGGGAGCGGAGGAACTCGGCGGTCTCCCCCGCCGCCGCCACGGTGAGCGTGTAGACGATGCCCGAGCCGGGGAGCCGCTCCAGGTGGTCGGCGAGCCAGGCCAGCCGGTGCGCGGGGCTCGGCAGGTCGACCACGCCCAGCCGCAGCGACTCCCGGTCGAGGCTGCCCCGCAGCACCAGCACGTCCGGGCGGCGCGCGGCCGGACCGGCCAGCTCGGTGCCGAGCTGCTCGGCCACGTCGGCGGTGACCCGGGCGTTGGCGGTGGCCGTGGTGGCCAGCACCGGCGTGCCGTCGGGCAGGTTGCCGAGGAAGGTCCGCAGCCGGCGGTAGTCCGGCCGGAAGTCGTGCCCCCAGTCGGAGACGCAGTGCGCCTCGTCGACCACCAGCAGCCCGGTGGTGGCGGCGAGCTCCGGCAGCACGCCGTCGCGGAAGTCCGGGTTGTTGAGCCGCTCCGGGCTGATCAGCAGCACGTCCACCGCACCGGCGTGGATCTCGGCGGTGATCTCGTCCCACTCGTCCAGGTTGGCGGAGTTGATGGTCCGGGCCCGGATGCCGGCCCGGGCGGCCGACTCGACCTGGTTGCGCATCAGCGCCAGCAACGGCGAGACGATCACCGTCGGCCCGGCCGGAGGGCTCGACCCGCCGCCCGCCTCGGCGGCGACGCCTCGCTCGCGCAGCAGGGCGGTGGCGACGAAGTAGACCGCCGACTTGCCCCAGCCGGTGCGCTGCACGCAGAGCACCCGGCGCCGGTCCACCACCAGCGCCTCGATCGCCCGCCACTGGTCCTCGCGCAGCCGCGCGTGCTCGCCGGCCAGCCGCCGCAGCACCGCCTCGGCCCGCTCCCGTACCGCCGCCCGCTCCTGCCTCACCCGGCATTTCTACCAGCGCCCCCGAC
>NZ_POUB01000246.1 GCF_003236335.1 Micromonospora deserti | reverse complement strand
GAGCCGGGTGCCGGTCGGGGAGGGCGACGGCACCTGGAACTGGAATGCCCGGGACGCGCTGCGCGCCGCGATCAACGGATGGGAACGGCCGCTGGACTGGTCCTCCGGCAACGGGGAGCGGTTCGCCGAGCGGATCCTGCCCCGCCTCGGCGAGCTCGCCGACGAGCGGTTGCGCCAGCGGCACGGCCTGACCCGCGACTCCGATCCCGCTCGGGCTCGTGCCCTGCTGGGCGATCGCCTGTGGACGTTCCTCAACGCGCCCTCCCGCCGCCCCCCGTCGCCGCGCGACCTCGCGGTGATCGTCGCCGAACTGGAGAAACTGTGATGGACGTGGACCGGAGCATGCCCGCCACCGAGGTCGGCCACCTCGCCCGGGCGGTGCTCGACGCCGTCGGCCAGGTCGTGGTCGGCAAGCGCGACGCGCTGGAGCTGGTCCTCGCCGGGATCCTGGCCGGCGGGCACGTGCTCCTGGAGGACCTGCCCGGCCTCGGGAAGACGCTGACCGCCCGCTCCTTCGCCCAGGCCCTCGGGCTGGACTTCCGCCGGCTCCAGTTCACCCCCGACCTGCTGCCGGCCGACGTGACCGGCTCCTTCCTCTACGACCAGCGCAGCGGGGAGTTCGCGTTCCGGGCCGGCCCGGTCTTCACCAATCTGCTCCTCGCCGACGAGATCAACCGGACCCCGCCGAAGACCCAGTCCGCCCTGCTGGAGGCGATGCAGGAGAAGCAGGTCTCGGTGGAGGGCGTGACGTACCGGCTGGACGAGCCGTTCCACGTGCTCGCCACCGCCAACCCGATCGAGTACGAGGGCACCTACCCGCTGCCGGAGGCGCAGCTCGACCGCTTCCTGCTCCGGGTCTCCTTCGGCTACCCGCAGCACGAGGAGGAGTGGGAGGTGCTCCGCCGGCGGATGGCCCGCCGCCGGGAGGAGGCGGACATCACGCCGGTCGTGGACGCGAAGACCCTGCGTGCCATGCAGGCCGCGCTGGAGGACGTGGTGGTGGAGGATTCGGTCGGCCGCTACATCGTCGCCCTCACCGCGGCCACCCGCGAGCACCCGTCCGTGCTGGTCGGCGCCTCGCCGCGAGGCTCGCTGGCGCTGCTGCTGCTGGCCCGGGTGCGGGCGGTGATGGCCGGCCGGGACTATGTGGTGCCGGAGGACGTCAAGGAGGTCGCCGTGCCCGCGCTGGCGCACCGGATCACGCTGCGGCCGGAGATGTGGCTGCGCCGGGTCGACCCGTCTTTCGTCGTCGGTGAAGTGCTGGCGGCCACGCCGGCCCCGGCCAGCGGCGCCCTGCCCAGCTACGCCGCCGGCCGGCCCGGGCGCTGATGGCGACCCCGACGCCGCCCCCGACCGAGCCGCCGGAGCCGGGGCCCGAGCCGGCGAGCGGCTGGGCGCCCACCTGGGCGCTGGGCCGGGCGGTGCTCCTCACCGGCCTGTTCCTGATCGCCGGGGTGCTGCTGGGCCGGGTCGACCTGATCGTGCTGGCAGCCCCGTTCGCGATCGGCACGGCGTACGCGCTGCGCCGCCGGCCGGCCGCGCTGCCGCAGGTGTGGGTCTCCGCCGCCGACGGCCACCTGGTCGAGGGGGGCGAGCTGACCGGCACGGTCACCGTCGGCAACCCGGACACCGTCGACTACGAGGTCACCGTGGTCCGCACCCGGGTCTCGCCCTGGCTGCGCGTCGAGCGGGCGACCATCGCCGGCGCCGCGGTCGCGTCCCGCTCCGGCGCGACGGCCGCCCCGTCCGCCGCCGACCGCCCGTTCGCGACGGCCGTGCCGCCGGCCGCCGCGGTCGACCTGGAGCTGGTCGGCACCGCGCTGCGCTGGGGCCGCCACCCGATCGGCCCGGCCGGCGCCCGGGTCGCCGCCGCGCAGGGCCTGCTCGTCTCCCGGGCGGTGGTCACCGAGCCGGTCCGGGTGCGGGTCTACCCGGTGACCGAGCCGTTCGAGGCGGTGGAAACGATGCCCCGGGCCGCCGGCCTGGTGGGCGCGCACCACTCGCGCCGGGCGGGCGAGGGCGGTGAGCTGGCCGGCGTCCGGATCTTCGCCCCGGGCGACCGGCTGCGCCGCATCGACTGGCGGGTCTCGCTGCGGGCCCGGCAGCTGCACGTGGCGGCCACCCTCTCCGACCGGGACGCCGAGGTGGTGGTGCTGCTCGACGTGCTCGCCGAGGCCGGCCGCTCGGGCGGCGTCACCGGCGCCGCGTCGGTGCTGGACACCACCGTCCGGGCCGCCGCCGCGATCGCCGAGCACTACCTGCACCGCGGCGACCGGGTGGCCCTGCTGGAGTACGGCCCCGCCGCGCGCCGGCTGCGCCCGGCCACCGGCCGCCGCCAGTACCTGACGGTGCTGGAGTGGCTGCTCGACGTACGCGCCGAGTCGTCCCCGCACGAGCCGTACGACCAGGTCTTCGGGTCGCAGCTGCTCTCCGCGGACGCGCTGGTGGTGGTGCTCACCCCGCTGCTGGACGAGCGGTCGGCGCAGATGCTGGCCCGGCTGGCCCGGTCCGGGCGGTTCGTGGTCGCGGTGGACACCCTGCCGGCCGACCTTCCCCTACCGAAGGACCGGGGCTGGGCCGAGGTGGCGTACCGGCTGTGGCGGCTGGACCGGGACACGATGGTCGGGCAGTTGCGGGAGCACGGCGTGCCGGTGGTGCGCTGGGCCGGCGCGGGCAGCCTGGACCAGGTGCTGCGGGACGTGGCCCGGCTGGCCACCGCCCCGAAGGTGGGGCACAGGTGAGCGCGAGGAACGCAGCGGAGCGGAGTCCCGCAGTCGCGAGCGAGGACGGGCACAGGTGAGCGCGAGGAACGCAGCGGAGCGGAGTCCCGCAGTCGCGAGCGAGGACGGGCACAGGTGAGCGCGAGGAACGCAGCGGAGCGGAGTCCCGCAGTCGCGAGCGAGGACGGGCACAGGTGAGCGCGGTCATCGAACGGGTGCGCGCGGTGCGGTACGCGGCCGCCCGGATCAGCCTCACCCCGCTGCTGGTGCGGGCCGGCATCTTCCTCACCGTGCTGGTCGGTCTGGTGCTGGCGTACCCCTCGCAGGTGCTCCTCGGGCGGCCGCTCGGCGCCCTGGTCGTGGTGGCGGTGCTGCCGGCGGTCGCACCGCGCCGGATCTGGCCGACCTTCGCGGCGCTGGTCACGGCCGGTGGGTGGCTCCTCGCCACCGACGGGTACGGCCGGCCGATCGCGCTGTGGCGGCTGCTTGCCGTGGCGGCGGCGCTCTACCTGGCGCACACCCTCTGCGCGCTGGCCGCGGTGCTGCCCCACGACGCGGTGGTCGATCCGGAGCTGATCGTGCGCTGGCTGGTGCGGGCCGCCGGTGTGCTGCTGGCGACCTTCGTGCTCGGCGTGCTGCTGGTCGAGCTCGCCGGCATCGGCCGCGAGGCGGGTTTCCAGGCGGCGACGGTGGCCGGTCTGCTGGTCGCGGTCGCGGTGACCGCGTTGCTCGGGTGGCTGCTGCGACGCCGGTGACGAGCGGTCCCACGGGGACGTTGCGCAGGTCACAGGGGTTGTGCTCCGTCACAGAAGGGGGGCGCGAGCGGGATTAGCCGAGCCCCCCGGGGAAAGATAGATAACGTGAATCCGAAGCGGATCCTTGTGGTGGGTGCCGGGCACGTCGGTCTCTACGCGGCGCTGCGCCTGTCGAAGAAGCTGAGCTCCCGTGAGGCTGAGGTCGTCGTGGTCGACCCCCAGCCGCACATGACCTACCAGCCGTTCCTGCCCGAGGCGGCGGCGGGCAACATCTCCCCGCGGCACTCCGTGGTGCCGCTGCGGCGGGAGTTGCGTAAGTGCAAGGTCGTCGCGGGTGCGGTGACGCGGATCGACCACGACCGCAGGACCGCCGTCGTGCAGCCGATCAGCGGCCCGACCCGGGAGATCCGGTACGACCACGTGGTGGTGGCACCCGGCTCGGTCTCCCGGACGCTGCCGATCCCCGGCCTGCACGAGCACGGCATCGGGTTCAAGACCATCGGCGAGGCCATCTACCTGCGCAACCACGTGCTGGATCGGCTGGACGTGGCCGCCGTGACCCCCGACCCGGAGGTGCGCCGCAGCGCGCTGACCTTCGTCTTCGTCGGCGGCGGGTACGCCGGCATCGAGGCGCTCGCCGAGATGGAAGACATGGCCCGGGACGCGCTGAAGTACTACCCGGAGCTTGAGCCGGACGACATGCGCTGGGTGCTGGTGGAGGCGACCCAGCGGATCCTGCCCGAGGTCGACCGGGACATGGGTGCCTACACGGTGCATCAGCTGCTCAAGCGGAACATGGACATCCGGCTGGACACCCGCCTGGAGTCCTGCGTCGACGGGGTGGTGAAGCTCTCCGACGGTGACAGCTTCCGCGCCGACACCATCGTCTGGACGGCCGGCGTGAAGCCGTCGCCGATGCTCGACGCGACCGACTTCCCGCGCGACGAGCGGCGCCGGGTCACCTGCCTGCCCACCCTTCAGGTGGTCGACGGGGACCGGGTCGTCGACGGCGCCTGGAGCGCCGGCGACTGCGCGGCGGTGCCGGACCTCACCAAGGAGCCCGGCAACTACTGCTCGCCCAGCGCCCAGCACGCGGTCCGGCAGGCCAGCCGGATGGCCGACAACATCGTCAACGTCATCCGCGGCCGGGAGCCGGTGGAGTACAAGCACAAGCACGCCGGCAGCGTGGCCAGCCTCGGCCTGCACAAGGGCGTCGCCCAGGTGTACGGCGTGAAGATGACCGGGTGGCCGGCCTGGTTCATGCACCGCACGTACCACATGAGCCGGATTCCCTCGTTCAACCGTAAGGTCCGGGTGGTGGTCGACTGGTCGCTGGCGTTCTTCCTCAAGCGCGAGGTGGTCGCCCTGGGCCAGCTGCACGACCCGCGCGAGGAGTTCGCCGAGGCGTCCCAGCCGGTCGGCGCGCTGCGGGGCTGACATCGCCGACCGGGGTCAGACCCGCCAGATCCAGGCGTCGGTGATCCGGGTCGAGGGGCCGTAGAGCTGCTCCAGGGTGCCGCGCAGGCTCTCCGCGTGTGGCGTGCCCACGGCCAGCGCCACGCAGGAGGCGCCCCAGAAGTCGGCGTCCTGCGCGGCCTGCCGGCGCTGATCCTCCCCGATCACCGGTCGCAGCCCGCGCTTGGCGACCTCGGCCAGCAGCGCCGAGGTGGGCCGCTTGTAGGTGCCCATCGCCGCCGTGCCGTCCCGCCCGTACGGGCCGATGAAGAAGCCCTCCGGCATGCCGAACGCCGCGTCCGCCGCGGCCGCCCAGCGCATCGGCCACGGTTCCTTCGGGGTGGCCAGCGGCACCGGGACCAGCACCCCGCCGGGCCGCACGCACTCACGCCAGTGGCCGGCGGTGACGAACTCGGGCAACGGTGGCCGCTCGGCGGTCGGCAGCGGCGCCGGAACGAGTGGCAGCAGCGCCACGCCGACCGCGGCGGGCACCAGCCGCCGGGCCCGCCCGGTGCCGGCCAGCGCCCGGTCGACCGCCAGCACCAGCAGCGTGCTGGTCAGCGGCAGTACGGCGAGGGCGAACCGCATCGGCAGCGCACCGTCCACCACCGGCAGCCCGGCCAGCAGGGCGTACGGCCCGGGCACGGCGGTGCGGTCCCCGTCGAGTACCACCTGGGGGCCGAGCGACAGCCCGCCCATCACCACGATCCCGGCCACGCAGGCGACCACCAGCGGGCGGCGGCCCAGCCAGAGCGTGCAGGCGGCGGCGACCAGCAGCAGCGGCCAGCCGAGGAAGGCGTTGTACTCGGCGGGCCCGGTGGTCAGCCGGGCCGCGTCGTCGTCGCCGCCGATGGACAGCGGCGAGACCGTCCACCAGCTGCGCAGGTCCGCCGAGAAGTAGTGCGGGCTGAACATCCCGTCGGCGACGCCCTGCGGCCCGGCGAACTGGAACCACAGTGGCCAGCCCAGCACGAGCAGGGCCAGCCCGGTGGCGAGCAGCATCCCGCCGGCGAAGCCGGGCAGGACGCGCCGGGCGAGGTTCCGGTCCACCACCGCGTAGGTGACGGCCATGGCCAGCAGGGTGACGGCGCTGAGGAAGAGCACCTCCTCGCCGATGAAGACCTGCGCGGTGACCGCCGCGGCCAGGCCGAACGCCGAGGTCGCCACCCGCCGCCAGTCCAGCCTGCCGGTCGTGGTGGTGGCGCTCCCGTCCGCCGGGACGTGCGGCGCCCGGGCCGGGTCGGCGGCGCGCAGCAGCCGGACCACCAACCAGACGATCACCGGGACCAGCCACTGCGCGGTCATGTGCAGGTGGCTGTTGGTCTGCGAGACCATTCCCGGGCCGAAGCCGCAGAGCGCCGCGCCGATCAGGGCGGCGGGCCGGCGGGCCCGCAGGGTACGGGTGAACAGCAGGTACCAGGCGACCGCCGTGCCGGCCAGGTTTCCCGCCGCCAGCAGGGCGAAGGTGACCGGCGCGCCGAGCAGCAGGGTGACCGGGGCGAGGAGCACACCGAGCGCGATGACCGTCGTGTTGGTCATCAGGTTCACCCCGTCCGGCGCGTTGAGCCGGGTGGTGAGCAGGTCGAAGTCGCCGAGCAGCGCCCGCGAGTCGACGGCGAGGAACCACTCGTAGAGGGCCTGGTCCTCCGGGTTCAGCGCCAGGGTCCGGGTGGCCGGATCGGGCCACAGGCCCTGGGTGAGCCAGCCGGCCAGGGCCACGAAGAGCAGCCCGACGGCGAGATCCGCGCGGTGCCGGGTGACCGTGGTCCGCAGCCGGGCCGGCCAGTTCCGGATCAGCAGCGGCTCGGCGGGGCGGACAGCCTGGTTCGGGGCGGCGTCGGGGGCCGTGGGGGCTGCGCTGCTCACGGTCTTGACCCTAGTGTGGCTCCGCCTCGGGGGTACGCCGGGTCGCGGCGGACCCGCTACCGTGACACTGCACCACGCGTGTCGACGCGCCGGTGTCACCCGCCCGGGTGGTGGAACGGCAGACACGGCCGCCTTAAAAGCGGCTGCCGCAAGGCGTGCGGGTTCGACCCCCGCCCCGGGCACCGACACTCCCAGCTTCCGCTCAGCTTGGCGATCTCCACGGGACTGGCGGGGACGTCTACTCTTGTGGGTGCACGTTGACGTGCACCGACCCCCTGAGGGAGGCCTGACAGTGAAGACCTCGAACCCGGTGCTCGCCCGGCTCGGCCAGGCGGCTGAGCGGGAGCGCTCTGCCGGGTACGCACCGACCGGGCCGTACGGAGCGCCCGGCTACCCCCAGCAGTACCCCACGGAGGCCGGCTACCCGGCCGCTCCGCCGACCGTCAGCACCATGTCCGTCGACGACGTGGTGGTCAAGACCGTCACGCTCCTCGGCATCCTCGGCGTCTCCGCCGCGGCCGCCTGGGTCATGGTGCCCGACGCGCTGGTCGGCGTCGCCTGGATCGGCGCCGCGGTCGTCGGCCTGGTGCTCGGTCTGATCATCTCGTTCTCCCGGATGGCGAACCCGGCGCTGGTCGTCGCGTACGCCGTCGTCGAGGGCGTCTTCGTCGGCATGGTCAGCAAGTACTTCGAGACGCTCTACGACGGCATCGTGCTCCAGGCGACGACCGCCACCTTCGGCGTCTTCTTCCTGATGACCGTGCTCTACCGGGCGAAGGTCATCCGGGCCACCCCGAAGTTCGTCAAGGGCATGGTCGCGGTGATCGCCGGTCTCTTCGGCGTGATGCTGATCAACCTGGTGCTGGCGCTCTTCGGCGTCAACACCGGCCTGCGCGACGGTAGCCCGCTGGCCATCGGCTTCAGCCTGGTCTGCATCGTGGTCGCCGCGCTGAGCTTCGTGCTCAGCTTCAAGGAGGTCGAGGACGGCGTCCGGATGGGCCTGCCCCAGCGCTACTCCTGGGTTGCCGCGTTCGGCATCCTGGTCAGCCTGGTCTGGCTCTACATCGAGATCCTGCGCATGCTGAGCTACTTCCAGGGCGACGACTGATCGTCGCCCGCGACTGACCGGCGCCCGCCCCCGCACCGCGAGGGCGGGCGCCGTCGTCTGTGACCTCGGCGTTTCCCGCCGCCGCCGGGCCCGCCCAGGGCAGAGTGACTGCCGGGGGTACGCGGTGAAGGAGGCGACGTGCGCAGCGAGAACCCGGTGTTGAACCGGCTGGACCAGACCAGCCGGCGGGAGATCCGGGGCGTGGCCGTCGGCGGCGCGGAGGCGGTGAGCGTCGACGACGTGGTGGTGCGTACGGTCGGGCTGCTGCTGCTCACCGGCGCCACGGCGGCGGTGGCCTGGGTGACGGTGCGGCAGGCGGTGTGGCTGCCCGCCGCGTTGGCCGGCGCCGCCCTGGCCAGCATCGCGCTGGTCCTGGTCATCTCGCTGCGTGGGATCACCAGCCCGGTGCCGATCGTCGGCTACGCGCTGCTCCAGGGGCTGCTGCTCGGGGTGGCCAGCCGGGCGTTCGAACTGGTCTATCCGGGCATCGTGGGGCAGGCGGTGGTGGGCACCTTCGGGGTCTTCCTCGGCATGGCGTTGCTGTATCGGGCCCGGCTGGTCCGGGCCACGCCCCGGCTGGCCCGGCTGGTGGTGGGCGCGCTGCTCGGCATCGTCGCGATCAGCGTGGTGAACCTGGTGTCCTGGCTGGTCGCCGGCCGGCAGGCGGTGCCGGTGTGGAGCCTCACCGGGGAGGTCGGCTGGCTGGCGTGGGCCTTCTCGGTGGTCGCGATCATCGCCGGCGCGTTCAGCTTCATCCTGGACTTCGACCTGGTCGAGCGCGCGATTCGCGACCGGTTGCCCCGCCGCTACGCCTGGCTTTGCGCCTTCGGTCTGCTGGTCGGCCTGGTCTTCCTCTACTGGCAGCTCCTACGCCTGCTCAGCTACCTCCGCCGCTAACCCACCAGCCCGCACCCCACCTCTACCCGGTTGATCATGAAATTGTTGCCCGGCGTGGCGAGGCAAACAACTTCATGATCGACAATGCGTGTCGGGATGGGTGGGGCTCGTAGAGTCGGGGGGTGAGCGTGGGGGAGTTGGAG
>NZ_POUB01000245.1 GCF_003236335.1 Micromonospora deserti | reverse complement strand
CCGGGTGCACTTCTTGTCGCCAGGGCAGCAACAGCCGCACCCGAATCCCGAGGGCTGTGGCGCACGCCTCAGCTGGGGGGATGGGACCAGCCGATGGTCCGGCCGGCCGGGGTGGGAGGATGGAGGCTCGGCAGTGCCGCCGGAAACTGGCTCGGATCCCGGCCGCCGTGCGCCCCGCGCCGCCGCCGGTCCGCGCCCGCCAGCTCACCGGGCCCCGGCCCATGCGGAAGGATCTTGACAACCGTGGCTGACGTACCGACCATCCGGATTCCCGACGAGATCAAGCCCGCCGACGGCCGCTTCGGCTGCGGGCCGTCCAAGGTCCGTCCGGCGGCGGTCTCCGCCCTCGCCGACGTGGCGACCAGCTACCTGGGCACCTCGCACCGGCAGAAGACCGTTCGCGACCAGGTGGCCCGGCTGCGCCGGGGCATCGCCGAGTTCTTCGCCCTCCCCGAGGGCTACGAGGTGGTCCTCGGCAACGGCGGCACCACCGCGTTCTGGGAGGTCGCCACATTCGGCCTGGTCCGGGACCGGGCCCAGTTCGCCAGCTTCGGCGAGTTCGGTGCCAAGTTCGCCAAGTCGGTCCGGGACGCGCCGTTCCTCGGCGAGCCGACCATCCGCAAGTCGGCGGCGGGCAGCGCACCGACCCTGGTCGCCGAGGCGGGCGTGGATGTCTACGCCACCCCGCACAACGAGACCTCCACCGGCGTCGCGGTGCCGATCAGCCGGGTGGCCGGCGCCGACCCGGGCGCGCTGCTGCTGGTCGACGCCACCTCCGGCGCCGGCGGGCTGGACGTCAACGTCGGCGAGACCGACGTCTACTACTTCGCGCCGCAGAAGTGCTTCGGCTCCGACGGGGGCCTCTGGCTGGCCCTGATGTCGCCGGCGGCGCTGGAGCGGGCCGGCGCGATCAAGGCGTCCGGCCGGTACATCCCGGCCTTCCTCGACCTGGTCACCGCGATCGACAACTCGCGGCTGGAGCAGACGTACAACACCCCGGCCCTGGCCACCATCTTCCTGGCCGCCGAGCAGACCGACTGGATGAACTCCCAGGGCGGCCTCGCCTGGGCGGCCAAGCGCACCGCCGAGAGCGCCGCCGTCGTCTACGGCTGGGCCGAGCGCTCCGCGGTGGCGACGCCGTTCGTCACCGACCCGGCGCTGCGCTCCAACGTGGTCGCCACCATCGACTTCGTCGACGGGGTGGATGCCACCGCGGTCGCGAAGGCGCTGCGGGCCAACGGCATCGTGGACACCGAGCCGTACCGCAAGCTGGGCCGCAACCAACTGCGGGTCGCGCTCTTCCCGGCCGTCGAGCCGGCCGACGTCGAGGCGCTGACCGCGTCCATCGACTACGTGGTCGAGCGGCTCTGACCACCGTCACGGTCGGTGGCCGCCGGCGCCCCGACGGCCACCGACCGTGATCATCGCCGCAGCTCAGTCGCGACATGCGGGTGTCGCATCCCCCACCTGCGGGCAGATGCGCGTACGGTGGTGCGAGACGCCCGGGTGGCCGGCCCGTGGCGCGCGGCCAGCGAAGCGGGACGGAGGCAACGTCATGCGCCCAGTACGCTTCGTCGCCCTCTCCGAGGACGGCCAGGCCCTGGTGCTCGCCGACGAGGTCGGGCGACTGCTCGCCCTGCCCATCGACGAGCGCGTCGCGGGCGCGCTGCACGCCGAGCCCGGTGGCCCGCCGCTCGCGGTGGCCCCGCCGGCCGCCGCCGACCCGGTGCCGTCGCTCTCCCCGCGCGACATCCAGGCGCGGATCCGCTCCGGAGAGTCCGCCGAGGACGTGGCCCGGATCGCCGGCGTGCCGGTCGATCGGGTGCTGCGCTACGCCGGCCCGGTGCTCCAGGAACGCGCGATGCTAGCCCAGCACGCCCGACGCACCCGGCTCAAGGGCGCCGAGAAGCCCACGCCGCTCGCCGAGGTGGTCAGCGGCCGGCTGGCCCAGCACGGCATCGACACCGAGAAGATCTCCTGGGACGCGTGGCGCCGCGACGACGGCACCTGGCGGATCGTCGCCACCTGGCCGTCCGGCAAGGCCACCGCGCAGGCGGTCTGGGATCTGGACAAGACCCGGCAGGCAGTCACCCCGCACGACGACATGGCGCAGTACCTCTGCGCGGAGCGTCCCACCCCGATCCTCGGGCAGGAGCCCGCGCCGGAGCGGGGCGGGCACGCGCTGCCCGGCCCGTCGCGCGGCGAGCCGAGCCGCGGTGGGCACGGCCTGCCGGCCCCTGCCGAGCACGCCCGTCCGGGCCGCGACCCGATCCGGGCCGGCCGGGACGCCCTGCTCGCCTCGCTCGATCGGCCGCTCGGCGCGACCTCCGGCCGCGGGCTCGACCCGCGCTCCCCGGCCGCGCTGACCGGGTCGGACGCGCCGCGGCAGCGGGCGGTCGGCGGCGGAGCGGCGGCGCTGCTCGGCGGCGGCCAGGGCTCGGCGTTCGACGACGACTCGGACGCGCCCAAGGAGGTGCCGGCCGTGCCGTCCCTGGCGGTGCTCCGGCCGCGCCGCACGAACGCGCCGGGAGGCGCGACCGGCGAGTCGACCGACGCCACCGGCAAGCCACGCAAGCGCCTGCCGAGCTGGGACGACGTGCTCTTCGGCAGCGGGCCGGCGGCCCGCGAGTCCTCCTGACCCGACCGACTCCGGCGGCGGTCCCCGTCGCCGGAGTCGGCGCGAGGCACTCGAGGTGCCGCCGTGGCAGGGTGACCGTATGGAGTACACGAATCTGGGTCGTACCGGTCTGTCGGTCAGCCGCCTCTGCCTGGGCACCATGAACTTCGGGCCGCAGACCAGCGAGCCGGACAGCTTCGCGATCATGGATCGGGCCCTGGAACAGGGGATCAACTTCTTCGACACCGCCAACGTCTACGGATGGCAGACCGGCGAGGGGGTCACCGAGCAGATCATCGGTCGCTGGTTCGCCCAGGGCGGCGGCCGGCGGGACAAGGTCGTACTGGCCACGAAGGTCTACGGCAAGATGGGCGAGTGGCCCAACGAGCAGGGCCTCTCCGCCCGGCACATCATCCGGGCCTGCGAAGGCTCGCTGCGTCGGCTGCGGACCGACACCATCGACCTCTACCAGATGCACCACATCTCCCGGACCACCCCCTGGGAGGAGATCTGGCAGGCCATGGAAACCCTGGTCGCCCAGGGCAAGGTGCTCTACATCGGATCGTCCAACTTCGCCGGTTGGCACATCTCGGTGGCGCAGGAGGCGGCGGGGCGGCGCAACTTCCTCGGCCTGGTCTCCGAGCAGTGCATCTACAACCTGCTCACCCGGCACGTCGAGTTGGAGGTGGTGCCGGCCGCCCAGCACCACGGGCTGGGCATCATCCCGTGGTCGCCGCTGCACGGCGGGCTGCTCGCCGGGGTGCTGCGGAAGATGGCCGAGGGGGGTGCCGCGCGTGGCGCCACCGGCCGCTCCGCCGACGCGCTGGCCGAGCACCGACCAACCATCGAGGCGTACGAGAAGCTCTGCGCCGACCTTGGTCACGACCCGGCGGACGTGGCGCTCGGCTGGCTGCTCTCCCGTCCGGGGGTGACCGCCCCGATCATCGGCCCGCGCACCGTGGATCAGTTGGACCGTTCCCTCGGCGCGCTCGACGTCACCCTCGACGCGGCCACCCTGTCCCGCCTCGACGAGCTCTTCCCGCCGATCGGCAACGGAGGCCCCGGCCCGGAGGCCTGGGCCTGGTGAGCACCGGTCACAGCGGCCAGGCGGCGAGGCGGTCGTAGGTCGGCCGGGGGCCGGGGTGGCTGCGCATCAGCACCATCTCGGCCGCCGGCCACTCCGGGCCCTGGTAGTCATGCAGGGCCGCCAGGTCGGCCGCCACGTCGGCGGGCGGCACCCGGTCGCCGGGGCGGGCGACGGTCAGGTGCGGGCGGAACGGCTTCTCGTCGTGCGGCAGCCGGGCGTGCCGCAGCCGGGAACGGATCAGCCGGGCCAGCACCGCCAGCGTCGCCACCTCACCCCGTACGTCCACCCACAGCACGGTGAACCGGCCCCGCCCGAACCGCCCACCGCCGGCGAGCCGGAGCCGGGGCGCCGCCTCCCGGCCGTTTCGGGACCACTCGGCCGCGAGCCCCAGCGCGCTCTCCACCTCGATCAGCTGGTCGGCCTCGACGTCGCCGAGGAAGGCGAGAGTGACGTGCGCGTGGGCCGGGTCGGCGAGCCGGACGTTGATCCCCTCGGCGGCGGCCGCGCCGATCCGCAGCCGGGCGAGTTGCCCGCACAGGTCGTCGACCGCCTCCGCGGGCGGGTAGACCGCGACGAAGAGCCTCAACCGGGCCGCCGCTCACCGGTGACGCTGCCGGTGGCCGGCCCGGGCCGCGGGCAACGCCAGCCCGGCGGCGTGCAACAGCCCTTCCACCCGGACCCGCTCGATCTCCAGGTCGACGCCCTCCAGCTCGGAGAGGTGCTCGGTGATCCCCAGGGCCCGGCAGGCCAGCCGGAGCCGGTCGTCGTACGCCTTGAGCACCGCACCGTGCCAGACCATCGAGCGGCCACCCACCCCGAGCCGTTGGCTGCCGAGCCGGCGCAGGTCGGCGGCGAGCCGTTCCAGCGGGCGGCGGTCCGCCCGGTCGAGGTCGCTAAGGTCGATGTCACGGGTCAACGCGTCGGCCTCGACCGCCCGGTCCAGGCGGGCGATGGTGCGTCGCTCCCGCCGCCGGTCCCGCCACTCGGTGTACCCGCAGACCACCCGGTCGAGGATCTCGTCGGCGCAGAAGAGCAGGGCGATCGCCGCGGGCAGGCTGGCCACCGCGATGAACGCCAGGGCCAGCAGCAGGGCGCGTCCGACCTCCACGTATCGACGCTAAGCCGCTTCCCGCCGGGCCGCCACCGGATTGGCCGCATCCGCGCCATCCGCCCAACGGGACGTCGTCCCAGCTGCCCCTCCCGGCTCAGCAGTCGGTGGGGGTGACGTAGAAGCGCGGCATGGGGAGCACCCGGAACCGGAGCCGGGCACCCGAGCGGCGCAGCTGCCAGGTCAGCGCGAGCAGCGCGGTGGTCAGCGAGATGAGCCCGCCGATCCAGATGCTCGCGCCGGCGCCGTAGGTCTCCGCGACCCAGCCGATCAGCGGCGCGCCGACCGGGTTGGTGCCGAGGAAGACCAGCACCCACAGCGCCATCACCCGGCCACGGAAGGCGGCGTCCGTGCCGAGCTGGATCCGCTGGTTGGCGGCCTGGGCGAAAAACACCATGAAGAACCCGGTGGGCAGCAGCAACGCCACCACCATCCAGTACGCGGGGGCGAGCCCGACCAGCGTGCCGAAGGCGGCGCAGGCGACCGCCGCGCCCAGCACCAGCCAGACCGACGGGCGACTGCGCCGGCCGGTGCCCGCCAGCGCCCCGATCAGCGCGCCGACCGCCAGCGCGCTGCTGAACAGCCCGAACGAGGCCGCCCCGGTGTTGAAGACCGTCTTGGCCAGCGCGGCCAGGGTGAGCTGGAAGTTGAACAGCGCCATGGCGATCACCGAGACCATCACCATCGGCAGCAGCAGGTCGGGGCGGCGCCGGACGTAGCGCAGCCCGTCGATCACCTTGGCCGACGCCCGCTCGTCGCGCGGCGGGAGCGCCTCCCGGTGCAGCTCGGCGGGGCGCATCCGGACCACGTTGACCAGGGGGGCGATCGAGCTGAGCGCGGTGAGCAGGAAGACCGGCCCGACGTCGAAGGCGGCGATGGCCAGACCGGCGACGGCCGGCCCGACGATCCGGGCCGAGTTGAAGGTCGCCGCGTTCAGCGAGAGCGCGTTCGGCAGCAGCGCGGTGCCGACCAGCTCCGAGACGAACGCCTGCCGGACCGGGGTTTCCACCGCGTTGGCGACGCCGAGCAGGGCGGCGAACGCGAAGACGTGCCAGAGCTGCACCAGGCCGGTGATGACCAGCAGACTCATGGCGAGCGCCAGCACCGTCCAGACCGCGTTGGCGACGAAGAGCAGCATCCGCTTGTCGTAGCGGTCGGCGAGCCGCCCGGAGAGCAGGGTGAGCAGCAGCACCGGGGTGAACTGGAGTGCGGTGACCACGCCGAGCGCGGTGGCGGAGTCGTCGGAGAGCTCGAGGACGAGCCAGTCCTGGGCGATGAACATCATCCAGACGCCGATCAGCTTGATCAGCTGCCCGGATGCGAAGAGCCGGTAGTTGCGGACCTGTAGGGACTGGAACATCGTGCTCAGCCTCGCCTGCACTCTTGGTGCGCCTCCTCGCGTATGCGTCATCGCCGTCGGACGGCGCGGCGCGGTACGCGCGAGGCGCGGGTCAGGCGCGGGCGACCTGTTGCAGGATCTCCGCCGCCTGCCGCAGCGTGTCCCGTTCGGCGTCGCTGAGTTCGGCCAGCCGGTGGGCCAGCCACTCGTCCCGGACGCGCTCGAACTGGTCGAGCACGGCCCGTCCCCCCTCGGTCGCGGCGAGGATGACCTGGCGACCGTCGGTCGGGTGGGGGGTGCGCTGCACGAGGCCGCGCTCCTCCAACTTCGCGACAATCTTGGTCATCGTCGGTGGCTGCACCCGCTCGACGTCGGCCAGTTCCCGGGGCGTCAGCGCGCCCGCCAGCCGGAGGCTGGTGAGCGCGGAGAGCTGGGTGACCGTCAGGTCGCCGACCGGCCGGGCCTGGCGGACCCGTCGGTTGAGCCGGGTGATCGCATCACGCAGCTGGGGTGCCAGCTGCGCCGGTGGCACGCTCTTCGCCGTCACCGTCCGCTCCGTCACGATAGTTAGCTTAACTAATGAGCCTGGCTAATGACATCTGATATGACCATGCTCACGAGGAGATCGCCCTGCTCCGGGCCGGATGTCCGTTCGGTCACCGGCCCGGCGCAGGGCGTCAGAGCACCACGGACTCGATCGGCCCGCGCAGGAAGTACAGCACGAAGAGCGCGGCCACGCCGTACAGCAAGGGGTGGATCTCGCGGGCCTTGCCCTTGGCGAGCTTGACCACCACATAGGTGATCAGGCCGGCGCCGATGCCGGTGGAGATCGAGTAGGTGAACGGCATCAGCACGATGGTGAGGAACGCCGGGATGGCGATCTCGTAGTCCGACCAGTCGATGGTCCGGACCGCGGTCATCATCAGGAAGCCGACCACCACCAGCGCGGTCGAGGCCGCCTCGAACGGCACCACCACCACCAGCGGCGCCAGGAACATGGCCAGCAGGAACAGCCCACCGGTGACCAGGTTCGCCACGCCGGTGCGGGCGCCCTCCGCGACACCGGCGGCGCTCTCGATGTACGACGTGTTGCTGGAGGTGCTCGCCGCACCGCCGGCCGCCGCGGCGATCGAGTCGACCAGCAGGATCTCCTTCGCCCGTGGCGGCGTGCCCCGCTCGTCGAGCATGCCGCCCTCCTGGCCGACCGCGACCATCGTGCCCATGGTGTCGAAGAAGTCGGTGATCAGCAGGGTGAAGACGAACATCAGCACGACCACCCAGCCGGCCCGGCCCCACGAGTCGAGCACGTTGAAGTTGCCGAGCAGCGACAGGTCCGGCACGTCCACCACCGTCTCCGGCAGCTCCGGCACGTTCAGCGACCAGCCCTTCGGGTTGGGCTGACCGTCGACGAAGGACGGGCCGACGTTCGCCACCGCCTCGACGATGATCGCCAGCACGGTGGAGGCGAGGATGCCGATCAGGATCGCGCCCTTGACCCGGCGGGCCACCAGCACCAGCGTGAGCAGCAGCCCCACCACGAAGACCAGCATCGGCCAACTGACCAGCTTGCCGCCGATGCCCAGCCCGACCGGGACGGTCGTGTTCGCCTCGTCCGGGATCCGGCGGACGAAACCGGCGTCGACCAGGCCGATGATGGTCAGGAACAGGCCGATGCCGACGCCGATCGCCGTCTTCATCTGGGTCGGGACCGAGCGGAACACCGCGGTCCGCAGGCCGGTCAACACCAGCACGGCGATGATCACGCCCTCGATCACCACCAGGCCCATCGCGTCCGCCCAGGTCATCTCCGGGGCGATCTCATACGCGACCAGCGCGTTGACGCCGAGGCCGGCGGCGAGCGCCAGTGGGAACCGGCCCACCACGCCCATCAGCACGGTGGTCAGGCCGGCGACCAGCGCGGTGGCCGCGGCGAGGGCGGGGATCGGGAGGGAACGGCCGTCACCGTCGACGGCACCACCGAGGATGAGCGGGTTGAGCACCACGATGTACGCCATCGTGAAGAAGGTCGCCAGGCCACCGCGTACCTCACGGCTCATCGTCGAGCCGCGGGCGGAGATCTCGAAGTACCGGTCGAACCCGTTACGCGGATGTGCGGGGTCGGGCGGTGTGCCGTTGTCCGGCGGGGCTACTGCCATCAGGTCCTCGCAGGTGATCTTCCGTTGTCGCGCGCATCGTCGCAGATCACCGGCCGGCAGCGAAAGTTGATCGCGTACGCTTGCCGCGTGCCGAAGGAGCAGCCGCCGCGACCCGAGCCGCTCGACCCGCCGATGGTGCCGTTCGCCCTCGCCGGGATGGCCGTCTGGGCGCTCGTCGGGCTGATGCTGCTGGTCTTCCGCGACTGGCTGACCGAGCACGGTCACCAGGACTGGCTCTGGACCTGCCTGGCCGGTTTCCTGTGGGGTTTGCCCGGTCTCGCCGTGATGATGCGCCACGACGCCAACCGCCGGCGCCGCCGCGGTAGCCGCTGACCCGACCTGTCAGGAATGCCCGTACGGCTCGGCCGGCTCCGCCGCCGCCACCGAGCCGGGGGCCCGGCTGACCGACACGGTCTCGACCGCGCTGTCGTCGTAGACCGTGGGCATCTCGTCGACCGGCGTGTCGCCGGTCTCGACCATGGTCTCCGAGTGGGCGCCGCAGCCGTGGTCGGCGCTGACCACCCGGCCGTCGTCGGGAGCGAAGAAGTTGCCGCAGGCGCCGAAGGCCTGCCGCAGCGCGCCGGCGAGCGGCAGGTAGAAGCCGCAGGTGCCGCAGCGGGCGGCGGCGGGGGCGGCGG